>DAMBVB010000003.1:133195-160673 GCA_032053185.1 Lysinibacillus sp. | reverse complement strand
TACTAAAAACTTTATTGATTACGTTTTGCTTGTTCAGTTTTCAAGGTTCATGTTGTTGCTGTTGTTTTCAGCGACTTCATTATCGTAACTTACATTTAATAAGAAGTCAACAACTTTTTTAATTCGTTTTTCAAATCTTTTTCTCAAGTCATCCTTCTTGTTAAGGACAAGTAATAATATATAATATAGCATTTTAAAAATCAAGCTTTTTTTGAAAAAAATTAAAGATCTTTTTCTCATCGATTACAAACAAGAGAATTCCTACTATAACAATGAATCCACCAATAATTTGTGTGGCTATTAAATACTCTTTAAAAATTAGAAGAGCTAGAATGGCCGCGCCAATTGGTTCAAATAATATCGCAATGGAGACTACATTTGTACTAACGTATTTAATAGACCAATTAAATAGAGTATGACCAAATAAATTAGGAACTATCGCTAATAAAACAAACCATATCCAGTCCATAGTAGAATAAGGACCGAACGATTCCCCCTTAATAAGAACATAGATAAATAATGTAATTGTACTAACCGCATAAACAATCATCGTATATGTCACAAGAGATAACCTTTTCCGTACATCTTGTCCAAATAAAAAGTAAGCTGTAACGAGTGCGCACGCGACAAGAGCAAGCATGTCTCCATAAAATGCAGTACCACTAAGTTTAAAATCTCCCAAACTAATTAAAATACTACCGACAATAGCAATAACTCCTGCAAAAATGGTTTTCACAGTAATGTTCTCTTTAAAGAAAAAATATGTACCTACAAATGCAAACAATGGCTGTAGTGTAACCAAAACTGTCGAACTTGCTACAGAAGTGTAATGGAGCGATTCAAACCACAAAATAAAATGGAAAGCCAAAAATATGCCTGCAACAGAAGAAAATAGCCAATCACGTATTCTCAATTCCTTTATCTCGTTAGTGTACTTCCAAAAAAACAGAGGTGCCATTATTAAAACTGAAAATAACATACGGTAAAAAGCAATAACCCCTGCTTCTGCATTTGCTAATTTTACAAATATGGCAGATAGGGAAACAGAAATTACGCCAATAAAAATAGGAATGTATGGATGAATTTTGGGTTTCTCCATTAGATTCAACCTCCAATCAATTTTGTCTCGGCATCATTACGTCTGATTCGGCTTTATGCTCGCACAAAGGACTCCTTTCAAATTCCGTGATATCCGCCGGAAGCTTTAACATATACTCGCATCCATCTCACTACCTATAAAGGTGAAAACATCTGTAGCTGACGTTTGCTGGGGGAAATTAAAAATACTTACATTTCATTACTATCGTGGTGTACAATACATAAAAATAATGTACATATAATAATGACACCTTACATATCTCTTAGCAATACGAAATATCTGTGGAGGGGTGCATATGGAAGCCTTATTTGGAAATACAAATACATATGAAGTTGGCATAAAATTAGTCATTGCAGCCACTTTAAGTTTAGTAATAGGCATCGAAAGGGAATTAAAAAAGAAGCCTGTAGGATTAAAAACGAGCTTAGTTATTGCTACATTTAGCTGTTTATTAACTGTTATTTCGATTGAAACCGCCTATTCAACACCCCCAAGGTCAGAAATCAATATTACAATGGACCCTCTACGCTTGGCTGCCCAAATCGTTAGTGGCATTGGATTTCTTGGAGCAGGTGTTATTTTAAGACGCGGAAATGATAGTATCTCAGGTTTAACAACTGCAGCAATGATCTGGGGAGCTGCTGGGATAGGAATCGCAGTTGGTGCAGGCTTCTATATGGATGCAACATTAGCTGTTATTATCATTGTCTTTGGAATTGAAGTTTTATCGCCGTTTCTAATGAAAATAGGACCAAAAAGGATTCGTATGCGCGAAATATCATTAATAGTTCAAATTAATAAAGATGAAAATAGTGAATCCTTTTTACAATTTCTAAAGGAAAGCAATATAATTATCGAAAACATACGAATTCAAGATGTTCCAAATAATGATAATGATAATGTTTTTCACGAATTAGATTTACGCTTATCATTAATAGTCTCTGATAACTTACTGTCATTTTATCGTTCATTACGAGCACTACCCTATATAGAGAAAATCGAAATGGAAATTTTAAACTAGTAGGAGGATTCTTTCGTGGTAGAAATAATAAAACTATTAAAAAACGGGAATAAACCTTCTCTGTTGGCAGCAGTTGTCAATGCCTTTTTAGGAGTTATTAAAGGTGTTGCCTACTTCTTTACAGGTAATGTTGCCATGTTTGCAGAAATGATGCACTCACTAGGCGATGCAGCAAACCAATTATTCGTTTATATCGGCTCAGCGCTTTCGAAAAAAGCACCAACAAAACAATTTCCTGGAGGCTTTGGCCGAATTGTAAATTTAGTTTGTCTTTTTGCTGTTATAATTGTGGCGATCCTTTCTTATGAAACTATAAAAGAAGGCTGGCATCATTTTATACACCCGGCTGGAGAATCTAAAGGAATGCTCATTGCACTTGGCGTATTATTGATCGGTATTGTTTTAGAAGGCGCAGTTCTTGCAAAGGCTGCCGCTGAAATACTACATGAGGCCGGGCAGGGAAAAACGGGAATACTAACAGCTATCCCTAAAGCTTTTCCTTATTTAAATCGTGCAAAACCAGCAACAAAATTAGTATTTATGGAAGACTTAGTTGCTACAATGGGGAATGTCTTGGCCTTCGCTGCTATTTTAATCGCACATTTTACAGGCTGGACAAGAATAGAAGGAATTGTTTCAATGATTATTGGCTGCATGATGCTCTATGTTGTAGCAAAAGTTTTCCTCGATAATGCACGTGGAGTTATTGGTGAAACAGACGAAGAAATGCTAAATCATATTGCTCATCTTGTTTTAGATGACCCAAACATAAAAGATATTGTTCGCTTAGAGGTCATTAAAGAAGGTGAATTTTTACATGTGGAATTAGTTGCCGAAGCAGACGCTAACCTATCACTCGCTTATTTGGATGATGTACGTGATCATTTAACAGAGGTCATTTTATGTCAGATGGGCGTATCAAAAGTGGCAATTTTATTTGATGAGGATGATGGGAAACTAGATTGGGTACATATTGGCGAAAGACCGGAAAGCACTACATTTAAACAATAACTTCATTACCCTTTTCTTACTAAGTTAAATAGCCAATGGCCAGTAGTCTCGCTGTTTCCACACGTGGATTTGACTCAACACCCTATTGGCTTTTTGTAACTTTTCGATGACAGCATTGTATACACCATTTTTCTTAACGCTGCCCCACCATATGCAACTAACACCTTTTTACCATACTGCGCTAACTCATTCGAGAGCTTTTCCAGTGCATTTTCACCAAAATGTAACTTCACCGGGTTATAAAATATAAATGAATCCATTCAATTCGCTTCTTTCTAGTTGGCTTTTCTCATATTTCCATTACCGAAAGCAAAGATTTAAAAGTAATGGTATTCACTCTACCAATTCGCCAAAAGCGCAAAGAAAAAAGATGTCCATAGAGCAAACATCCTAAACATCTTATTTTTTACAAACAAAAATGGGACGCTTACATAAAAAAACAAGTCATCCGACTAGGAATGACCCGTTTTTCATATATAGATTGAATCTTATGTCTCGGCATAATTGCGTCCGGAATCGGCTTTGTGCTTCGGCCCGCAAATGTTTTTTGTGCGAAAGCGCAGTGCTAACGTAGCGGCAGCAACAAATGTTTTTTGTGCGAAAGCGCAGTGCAACGTAGCGGCAGCAACACGAGGGCCGACACGATGTCGGTCATTTCGGTAATGCCACAGGACGTGGTGTTTTTACCGATGTAGGTCAGTTAGCCGTTATCGCAATGGATGCGATGATTTTAGGCTAACATCCTTTAAGAACTCCATTCCGATTTCCGCGACATCCGCCGGAGGCTTTAACTTCTTTCAACGAAAGAAGTTAAATCCATCCACGGAAGCGTGAAGCTTCTGCAGTGCGGCGAACACCTACCATATAAGCTGCTAAACGCATGTTAATGTTACGTGTTGTCGCTGTTGTATAAACATTTTCAAATGCATCGACCATTTTTTTATATAGACGTTCTTCAACTTCTTCTTCTGTCCAATAATAACCCTGATTATTTTGTACCCATTCGAAGTAAGAAACTGTTACACCACCGGCAGATGCTAATACGTCTGGTACAAGTAAAATGCCACGATCAGTTAAAATTCTAGTCGCTTCAGCAGTTGTTGGACCATTCGCTGCCTCTACTACGATGCTTGCTTTAACGTTGTGTGCATTGTCAGCAGTAATTTGGTTTTCGATAGCAGCCGGCACTAGAATATCACAATCAAGCTCTAATAATTCTTTGTTTGAAATTGTATTTTCAAATAATGTTGTTACAGTACCAAAGCTATCACGACGATCTAATAAGTAGTCGATATCTAAACCTTTAGGATCATGAAGTGCACCATAAGCATCTGAAATACCGATTACTTTTGCACCTAAATCATGCATGAATTTCGCAAGGAAGCTACCCGCGTTTCCGAAGCCTTGAATAACTACGCGTGCACCTTTAATATCAATGCCACGTTTTTTCGCTGCTTCTTGGATAACGATTGTTACACCTTGTGCAGTTGCACGGTCACGACCTTGAGAACCACCAAGCACTAGTGGCTTACCTGTGATGAAGCCTGGTGAGTTGAATTCGTCCATACGGCTGTATTCATCCATCATCCAAGCCATAATTTGTGCATTCGTAAATACATCTGGAGCAGGAATATCTTTTGTTGGTCCTACGATTTGACTAACTGCACGTACATATCCACGGCTCAATCGCTCGATTTCATCCATAGACATTTGACGAGGGTCACAGATGACACCGCCTTTACCACCGCCATAAGGTAGATCCACGATACCACATTTCAATGTCATCCACATTGAAAGCGCTTTAACCTCTTCTTCAGATACTGCCGGATGGAAACGTACCCCACCTTTAGTTGGCCCTACAGCATCATTATGTTGTGCACGGTAACCAGTAAATACTTTTGTTGTACCATCATCCATTTTCACCGGAATGCGTACTTGTAGCATGCGAAGTGGTTCTTTTAACAATTCATACATAGCTTCGTCATAACCAAGTTTATTTAGAGCCTCTTGAATGACTTCTTGAGTAGATGTGAACAGATTTAAGTTTTCGGACATATTAAATCGCCTCTTTGTTTTTTTAATGATAGTATATCGGCATCATTGTAACATACTTCGGAATTAAAATGTGAACAATTTGTTAAAATGTAAATACTTTTTCAATTTGTTCGATTGACCAATCTAAATCTTCTTGTGAAATAACAAGTGGTGGCGCAAATCGAATGACCGTATCATGTGTTTCTTTACATAATAGACCTAATTCTTTAAGCTTTTCACAGTATGGACGTGCTGCCTCTGTTAATTCCATTCCGATAAATAAACCACGACCACGAATTTCTTGAATGACTGGATTGTTAATTTCTTTTAACTTACCTTTAAAGTATTCACCAAGTTGGTGTGAACGCTGTGCTAATTTTTCATCTAGTAATACTTTAATTGAAGCAATGGACACAGCACATGCTAAAGGATTACCACCGAAAGTTGAACCGTGTGACCCTGGATTGAATACACCTAAAATTTCACGATTTGCAGCTACACACGAAATCGGGAATACACCACCGCCTAAAGCTTTTCCTAAGATGTACATATCAGGCTCTACTTCTTCCCAATCACATGCGAACATTTTTCCTGTACGTGCTAAACCAGCTTGGATTTCATCTGCAATGAATAAAACATCGTTTTCACGGCATAACTCGCGAGCCGCTTTTAAAAAGCCTTCTGATGGAATAACGATACCAGCTTCACCTTGGATTGGTTCAATTAAAAACGCGGCTGTGTTTGGCGTAATTGCAGCTTTTAATGCTTGCAGGCTACCGTAATCTACTAACTTAACATTCGGTAACATTGGACCGAAGCCACGACGATATTCTTCGTCAGATGATAAAGATACAGCAAGCATTGTACGACCATGGAAGTTACCATGACATGCAATGATTTCAGCCTTACCATCTTCTACACCTTTTACATCATATGCCCAACGACGAGCTGCTTTAAATGCGGTCTCTACCGCTTCTGCACCTGTATTCATCGGTAATACCATTTGTTTATTCGTTAATTTACTAACAAGCTCATACCATTCACCAAGGTTTTCACTATAAAATGCACGAGAAGTTAATGTGACTTTATCAGCTTGTTCTTTTAACGCGGCAATAATTTTAGGATGACGATGTCCCTGATTCACAGCAGAGTAAGCCGATAGCATATCTAAGTATTTGTTACCTTCCGGATCTTTTACCCAAGCACCCTCAGCCTCTGAAATAACGATTGGTAGCGGGTGATAGTTTGCAGCACCAAAATTTTGAGTTTGTTCAATAACTTGATCTGTTTTTGTCATAAAGTATTCTCTCCTTACGTTCATGATGAAAAATCTATGGAAGACTCTGTTTTTCTATAAGTAAATCAATTGAATAATTTCAGCATTTTCTGAATATAAAAAGCAAGAATCTGCTCACTACTCCTAGGTAAGGCCGCCTCGACAGGAGCGTCTGCGGTTCTGGGACTCACTTTACCAGGAGAAGTCTTGCAGATTCTCTTATAATTTATGCCTATAACTGTGTCCGAAGGCATAAATTCTTCAAAAAAAGTTATAGCATTTCAGAAGTTGTTTTTGCTTGCATGTGAAGTTGTAGATAGTCAGGTCCACCTGCTTTTGAGTCAGTACCTGACATATTGAAGCCGCCGAATGGTTGGTAACCTACGATTGCACCAGTACAGCCACGGTTGAAGTATAAGTTACCTACATGGAAATCTTCACGTGCTTTTTCTATGTTCATACGATTATTTGTAATAACCGCACCTGTTAAACCGTATTCAGTATCGTTTGCAATATCAATTGCTTGATCGAAATCTTTAGCTTTTGTAATGGCTACAACTGGTCCAAAGATTTCTTCTTTCATAATACGTGCAGAAGGATCTACGTCTGCAAATACTGTTGGCTGGATGAAGTAACCAACTGAATCATCAGCTGTACCACCCGCAAGAAGGCGACCTTCCACTTTACCAATTTCAATGTATTCTGTCACTTTATTGAATGCTGCTTGGTCAATAACTGTTGCCATGAAGTTGTTGAAGTCTGATGGGTCACCAACGGTTAACGTGTTTGTTAATTCCACTACACGGTCAACAACTTGATCATAGACATCTTCAACGATAACAGCACGAGAACATGCTGAACATTTTTGACCTGAGAAGCCAAATGCTGATTTTACGATAGATTGTGCTGCAAGCTCTAGATCTGCTTCTTTGTCAACAACGATTGTATCTTTACCGCCCATTTCAGCGATAACACGTTTAATCCAAATTTGACCGTCATTTAATACAGATGCACGTTGGTTAATACGTAAACCTACATCACGAGATCCAGTGAAGCTGATGAAGCGTGTTTTTGGATGATCCACTAAGTAGTCACCTACTTCTGCACCTGATCCTGGTACAAAGTTCACAGCACCCGCTGGAAGACCTGCTTGCTCTAACACTTCGATAAATTTATAGGCAACTACAGGTGTTGTTGAAGCTGGTTTTAATAATACAGTGTTACCTGTTACTAAAGCTGCAACCGTTGTCCCCGCCATAATAGCGAATGGGAAGTTCCATGGTGAAATAACAATACCAATACCTAGTGGAATATAGTCATAACGGTTATATTCACCAGGACGGCTTTCTACAGGTTGACCGTTTTTAATACGTAGCATTTGACGACCATAGTATTCTAAGAAATCAATTGCTTCTGCAGTATCTGCATCCGCTTCACCCCACGGTTTACCTGCTTCTTTTGTTAAAAGTGCGGAGAATTCGTGTTTACGACGACGGATAATTGCCGCTGCTTTGAATAGGACGTCTGCACGAATAGCGGGATCTACTTTTTTCCAAGTTTTGAATGTTTCGTCTGCAGCTTGCATTGCTTTTTCAGCTAGTTCTTTGTTTGCTTTTGATACACGACCAATTACTTCTGTTTTCTTTGCAGGATTATATGAAACGATTTTATCTTCTGTCGTAATACGTTCTCCACCGATAATAAGTGGATAGTCTTGACCTAAATAACTCTCTACTTTATTTAATGCTTCTAAATACGCGTTGTAATTTGCCTCTTGAGTAAAATCTGTGAATGGTTCGTGTTTGTATGAAATCATACGTTATCCTCCCTCGTGAGATGTGTTTTAAGTGCGCAAAAAACATTGACGCAAAATATCTTTGCGTTTAGAATATTCTTACACTTATAATAATGCAAAATTCTGTTGCATATTTCAAGTGCAAAATTTTGAGGTGCACATTTTATGAAAAATTTTGAACTCTTACTTCCTTTTTATGAGTTTATTGCAACAAATGTTTCTGTTGGTATTCATGCTGTAGACCTTTCTGGCAAAACAATTATTTATAATACAAAGATGAAAGAAATTGAAGGTTTCCATTTTGATGAATTAGCAGATCGTTCTATTATTGAAATATTTTCCTTCCGTCAGCATGAAAGCACTTTAATGCGTGTATTACAAACAGGAAAAAAGGAAATTAACGTAAAACAAACTTATTGGAATAAAAATGGTCATGAAATTACAACGATTAATGATACTTTTCCACTTTATGTTGAAAATAAACTAATTGGAGCGATTGAATTTGCTCGTGATATTACATCACTCGAAAAGCTAGTTTATCAGCCCCTTCGTCGATATGATGAACCTTTAACATTCGATATGATTACAGCTGTATCCGAATCGATGCGACAAGTTATCGCAAACGCCAAAAAAGCAGCGGCTGTGAAATTACCGGTGTTACTAATTGGAGAATCCGGTACAGGAAAGGATTTAGTCGCAGAGGGGATTCACCATGCCACATCGCCTGACCCTGAAACATTTGTCACCTTAGTGAGTCGTCGCTCTGTTCCATCTGTTTTAGATAAATTGCAGGAGCTCTTACAAAATGACAAGGCATACACTTTTTTCTTTGAACGCATTGACTTTTTAAATCTAGATATTCAAGAGCAATTATTAGAGGTATTACAATCTCTTCCACAGTCTAAATACATGTTCATTGGGAGTGTAGGAAGCGATCCCATTACATTGATCGAGGAAAAGAAACTTTTAAAATCACTGTATTATTTCTTTGCTACAATGGCTATTACCATCCCTAATCTAACAGATCGAAAAGAAGATATTCTTCCATTCGTAGATGATTACTTTAACCGCCATCGAGAACGCTTTGCTTCAAATGTCACGGATCTAGCACCTGATGTAGAGGATTTATTTTTGCAATATGATTGGCCAGGAAATTTAAAGGAACTCGAGCTATTACTAGATGAAATTGTGTCGTTTATGACCACTGAATCAACAGTTACCTCAGATTTATTACCAATGCATTTCCGTTTCAAAGTACAGCAGCAAGACACATCCACTCACGAGCCGGAATTCTTTATGTTCCAGCAACGGAAGGATGTTATGCCACTCGATGCTTATTTACGTGAAGCCGAATCATATTATGTGCAAAACGTCTTACATTTATATGAAGGCAATATTACAAAAGCCGCTAGTGCACTTGGCATGAGTCGCCAAAACCTACAATATCGAATTCGAAAAATAAAAAATCAATAACTTTCACTTATATTTGCATACAAAAAAACGAGGATACCTTTCTATTTGAAAGCATCCTCGTTTTTTACCGTTAACAGGCAGTAATTATGCAAAGCGTCAGGTACATGCTCCGACCTCAAAATTCAGCAAGAAGTGAGGCCATATAACTGCCTGTAAAAGCTCGATTTGTGAACACTAATAATCAGTGGGGATATAGCCCCCACTCATTAAAATTTCACTTTATTGTCCTGACTGCTCGATCCAGTCCTGTAATTTATCCTTTAGGGAATTAAAACCATTCGCATCCGATTCATCTACACGGTCCTGCAATGATTTACGTGGTAGTGGATCTTTTTTACGCAGTGTAGTTGGGCGCTCCTGCAAAGCACGAATCGATAAACTAATTTTTTCGGCATCTTCATCGATTTCAAGTATCTTTACTTCTACCTCTTGCCCGACTGACAAAAATTCACTAACGTCCTTTACAAAGCCGTACGTAATTTCGGAAATATGCACAAGGCCTTGTGTCTCTTCATCAAGCGCAACAAATGCACCGTACGGCTGTATACCTGTAACTTTTCCAGTCAACACGTCCCCTAATTCATATTTTTTTCCCATAAACTTTGCCCACTTTCTTTTTGTTTGCTACGTATATATCACCATAAATTATAACATACGCGTATTAGTGGGGCAAAAAATCATCCCATCAATCAATGATCTCTATTATGCGATCATGACCTTCTTTGTTTTTCGATAATTTAATAAGAAATTGTCTACCGTATATATCCTGATACGCTCCTGAAACACGAGCAGCAACCATTGGATAAATACCATCATACTCCCCCAATTGACTAAAAATATCTAAACTTTTAACTTTGTCTAACAACCTTGCATTAACGTTCGT
Source organism: Lysinibacillus sp. (assembly GCA_032053185.1). Taxonomy (GTDB): domain Bacteria; phylum Bacillota; class Bacilli; order Bacillales_A; family Planococcaceae; genus Lysinibacillus. Next base: position 150,081 of record DAMBVB010000003.1, on the reverse strand, counting down.
TTCTGGCATTAATATAGCTTTTTGTAAAGAATCGTCTCCGATAGTTATTGCATATAAATAAAGAGAAACCATATTCAATGGCCGTAATTGATTGATAAATGTTTCAGAATCGCTTTTTTTATATTGCTCATATAGTCTCTCTATTTCTGATTCTTCGATACTTACAATAGTAAAATCACTATCATTAATAAATCCTGCTGTTTCTTCTCGCGTTTGCAATATAATTGTCCAAATATCGTAGGCTGATAACTGAGCTAAAGTATCGGATTTATCGTTTTGTTGCAGTTCATTTAAAACTGCTGCTGCTGTTTTTTTCATGACTTCCCCGTACTTTCCATTAGCTACTTTTTGTAAGAACTCCATATAATCTTTATGAGGTTTCCCATCCTTTGTAAGAGCAGGATAGGTTTTCGTTCCCTTCAACAATACCAACCATGTATTTTCAAAGCTTTTTCTTAAAACCTTATAAGTAGATGAACCTGCGTTTACATCTGCTAGTATCGTGCGCTCCATTATTTTCAAAAATTTAGCCGTTTCTTCCCGCGTATACCTTAAATCATCTGCTAATAATAAATGCCCCTTTTCTAAATACTCAAAGTAACCAAAAATATCAGGATGTAATTGCTGCATAGAAGCCTGTGCAAATTCACCATTAATCGGATTAGCTTTAAAATAAAACGAGCCTTGATCATCTACTTTCAGTTCCATAAATTGATTGTTAGCCGCTTCAATTATTGCTATTAAATCTGATGGATATTGATTGTTATCCACTTTCTTCTTAGAGAGCGGTTCATATTGCACAAGAAGATTGCTATAAAAACCTTCAAGTTCCAGGACCGTTTTTTCATATAAGCAATAAATCTCAAATGATTCATCAAAAGATAATTTGTCCCGTCCATTAATAGCTTCTAACGCTCTCCTAGGTGTCATCAATTCATGAAGAACATCCGCTTCTACATTTTCTAAATACTGGGTATCGTTATTGAGTAAATGTAAATTGTTTCTTGTGTAAAAGTCTAACTTAGCATCAGCATCTTTAATAAATTCAAATGCATTTAGTTCATCAATAGAAACTTTTAACTCTATTCTTATTTGTTCTTTTTTACTGTTATACTTTTTAGTAATATTCTCGACCCATTTTTTATTTCCAGTTTTCTGTGTTTCTTCCTGAGAATCATTTTCACTATTTGCGCTTTCTGATTGATTAATCGCATACGACGAAACTAGCACACCCATTAAAAGTACACTTGCAACACATGCAATCCAGACGGCTGGCTTTTGCCATTTTGAGAGGGGCTTTTGAGTTGTTACCGTTTCTTGTGATTGTTGTGTTGCATCTTCTGCCTCGATTTGTGCAAAAACGGCTTCTGGATTTAACTGTGGTTCCATGCGATCATAGGATTTTTTTAGAAGCACCAGACGTTTTTCAAATTGTTTATCATCCATTTTCAACACTCCCCTCCTGCATGATCACCGCTTTGAGCTTTTCCTTTGCACGTAATAGACGAACTTTGACAGTGGATAACGAAATATTTAGTACTTCGGCTATCTCCTCGTACTTTAATTCATGGAAGTAAAATAATAGAAGAGGATAACGATATTTTTCATCAAGTTCTTTAATTGCATTATGTAAAAGTCTATCCTCTTCAAAATTAAGGACATACTTTTCTGCTGACGATGAGGGCGTTTGTTGCTGAGCACTTAACCTTTCTTCTTTTGCTTGCTCCCGCTGTTCTTTGCGATAATAATCACGCGTTGCATTCAATGTGATCTTATAGAGCCATGTCGTAAAACGATCCTGCTTAAATTGATGTAAAAAACGATAGAGTTTCACAAACACCTCCTGTGAAACATCTGCTACATCATGACTATGAACACCACATTGAAAGGCAAATTTTTCAACTGTTCGTTGATGTATTCGGATCAGTTCGATATAGGCGTCTTTGTCTCCTTGCTGAGCCCGTTCTATTAATTCAGTCTCTGTCACAGTCATCCCCCCTTTGCTCATGTAACGAATCATTCATCCTGATTGTTACATATTTAAACAGAATTTACTTATTAATGGTTCATCACCATAGCGTGTGAACGCCAATACAAATATCCTGTCTAATCAAAATTCAAACTACAAGGACCCTAAATTGGCCGCTAAATCCATATATTGTTGCTAAAAATCCGACCGCTGCACTACCGAAATTTATTTAGAATATCTATTTTCTGATCTTGTGTTATGCGAATATCGCGGTAAAATAAAGCTTTCGTATAAGGAAGATCAAATTTTCGTGTCCTCGAGAGATCAATTTACATCTAAAATTGACTTGATAGCTGCAGCTAGAAGTACGATAGGGTTAGGAGCTATTTGGAAGTCCCCTTAATTTATTTTACTAGTCATCCTATGTACATTTTTCATCGGCTTGCCGGTGTTAATTGCAGAATTTATAATTGGTCAGATGCCGTCACCGATGTTTGGACACCCGCTGAAATAAGGTAAAAAAACGAGGTTGTCTCAAAATTGAAAGACAACCTCGTTTTCTATAGGAAAGCAAAAGCATCATTGCGTCGTAGATTCGGCTTTGCGCTTGCAAAACACTTTTTTAGCGGATGTTTGGACACCCGCTAAAAAAGAAGTTAAATAATGCATTTTGCTTCAAATTTTATCGCAATAAGTTTGTACGAAACGGCTACACAATCTTCAAATGGAATCCATTCTTCAAACGAATGCTCATATGTTTCTTGAATAACCTTTGCAAGAGTAGATGGATCATCAATACCTTGCAATGCTGCTACAACATCTGCGGTTTCAGTATCATACTGATCTGGACCTAAGTGGAATGGGTCCCACTCCTTTAGCAGATGTACGGCTGCTTGATTCATTTTTATATTTTCCAAAATACTCACCTATTATCCTTTTATCATACTCGTATGATACCATAGTAAATAAAAAAGAAAAGAGTGATTTACTTGTCTATTTTCGATCAAACTATTAAACGTCGTTGTACAAACTCTGTAAAATGGGACGCAATGGAAAATGTATATGGGCTACAAGATGCTTCAGATATATTACCAATGTGGGTAGCGGATATGGATTTCGCTGCTCCAGTAGCCGTATCAAAAGCGCTACAAGAGCATGCTGAAAAGACTGTTTTCGGCTATAGCTTCGTTAGTGATGAAGCGATGCAAGCGATCATAGACTGGCAGAATGCTTCTCATGATTGGCACATTGACAAAGAATCAATCGTTTTCTGTAACGGTGTTGTTGCCGCTTTAGCAGATAGTATCAAGGCACTGACAAATTCAGGAGATAAAGTACTTATTTCCTCACCTGTCTACCCACCATTTTATAACATCCCGAAAAGTAATGACCGAGAGATCGTTAGTTGTCCTTTAGTTGAAAAAGATGGCACATTTGTCTATGACTTTGAAGCCTTTGAACAAGAACTTGCTCAAAATGTGAAAGTCTACATATTGTGTAATCCACATAATCCAGGAGGCTATGTATGGGATGAAGCTACATTAAAGGAAATCGTCCGACTATGTGCAAAATATGATGTAGTGATTATTTCCGATGAAATTCATTCTGATTTAATGTTAGATGGCGCAAAACATACACCATTAGCAAAAGTCGCTGGTGATGAAATAGATCGTATTATTACGTGCATGGCACCGACAAAAACATTCAATCTAGCTGGTATTCAAGTCGCTTATATGATTGTGACGGATAAGAAAAAGCGTATGCTACTAGAAGCAGTTCATATGGCTAGTGGGCAAGGCTCATTAAATACCTTTGCTTCTGTGGCACTTCAGGCTGCTTATACTGAGGGTTCCCCATGGTTAAATGACATGCTTACGTACATTTCAAACAATATGGACTATGTGATTGCTGAATTAGGACAAATACCTGATATCCATATTAATAAACCTCAGGGCACTTATTTACTTTGGATTGATTATCGCCAATTAGGTCTTGATGAAAAAGAAATCATGAAACGCTTACTGGAAAATGGCAAGCTCGCATTAGAGCCAGGATCAAAATATGGCGAAGAGGGTCGCGGCTTCCTGCGTATGAACGTCGCTTGCTCATTTAACACAGTGAAAGACGGTGTTCAGCGCTTTAAGCAAGCACTTCAGCAATAGCAAGTAAATAGCAAAGGATATCTCAAGTTTTTTTCGAGATATCCTTTTTTGTTTAGAAAATATATCTCATCGGGAGAATGGTACAAAAGATTAATGAGAAAGTCTGATGCCCCGCAGTCCTTGATGGCCACGGGGCATCTAATACACTAAATATTTTGCTGATTGTTTGTATTATTTTTCTCTGCAAGAATACGTGCTTCGATTTCCTTTGATTTCATTTCTTGTTTCTTAGAAATCTTACGGAAAACGGTAAAGACAACAATACATAAAATAAGCATGATTAAAAATTCAAAAGCTGCAGGAATATAGCCTGATTTATCTTCTGGGAAATATAAAAATTGATACAGTAAATGTTTCATGTTTTACACGTCCTTATTATTCAAAAACTGTAATTGACTCGATTTTCACATCTTCTACTGGTTTATCACGGAAGTCTTTTTCTACATCTGCAATTTTGTCTACGATATCCATTCCTTCAACAACATGACCAAATACTGTATGTTTATGGTCTAACCAAGGAGTACCGCCATTTTGTGCGTATGCTTCAATAATTTCTTCTGGGAAGCCAGCACCTTGTAATTGACGAAGCATATCACTTGGAAGGTGCTTCATTTGTACGATAAAGAATTGTGAACCATTTGTGTTTGGACCCGCATTTGCCATTGAAAGGGCACCGCGAAGATTAAAGACGTTTTCAGAGAACTCATCCTCGAAAGAGTTACCCCAAATTGATTCGCCGCCCATACCTGTACCAGTTGGGTCACCACCTTGAATCATAAAGTCTTGGATGACACGGTGGAAAATGATACCGTCATAGTATCCTGATTTTGCATGACTTAGGAAGTTTTCAACAGTTTTTGGTGCATGCTCTGGGAATAATTTAATTTTGATGGCACCTAATGTTGTCTTCATTTCTACAAGTACTTCGCCTTCTAGTACTTCTGTTGTTAATTGTGGAAACATCGAAGTCTCTCCTTTAAATGTAAAATTTCAGTTTTAATAACAAAATGATAGTACTATCATTTCTGACCTCATTTTAGTCTAACACACTTCTTAATGGTTTTCTTCACCAAAGTATTGACGATTTTTTGCACTTTTAATTTTTTGGCTTAGCACCATACCAAGTAGTTAATTTCCGTCCGGCTATGCACTTTCCTTAGGGCGTTCAATGAGCCGCTTGGACCAATAAGTGGTTTTTATGCGCCAGCGAAGCGGCAGAACAAAAAACAAAAGAATTTGAAGAAAAAATGAAAATGGAACAAATAGCCTTTATTGAAGAGGGATTGAAAAAAGCAACAACGCTTCAAGATGTAGAAAAAATACAAAGTAAAGCAGCAAACTTATTAAAAAAAGAAAAAGAATTGTTTAAAGTAGAAAGTGAAAAATATGTAAAAGCAATGATTGATATGGAAAAAGTGAACTTAGCGATGATTTCAAGCTCATATAAGACGGTTAGAGATGACTTTTTCACCTTTAACAAACACGGATTCTATTACTATGATGTAAATAAAAATGAATTTGTTGCAAACGATAAAGTAAATACAACAAAAGAAGTAAAAGAATTTGAAAAAAAACACCAAGATGATACAAAAGTAAAAGATAATCCAATCAACACCTTAATCCTGTTCATTCTCCTTGGATTGTTATGTATAATTCCCCTTCTCATAAGTAACAGACAAAAAAACATAGCGTAAGCTTAGTCGTTCGTTCCTCTGCCTACTCGTTCCAAAGTCTCATCTGCGACGCTGATTCCAAGGAGTTGCCCAGCCGAAACGGAAATCAACTATTACGTTTTAACAAATGTCCTCTCCAACTTCATGACAAATTATTTGACAACGTGCAAATAGGTCGGAACGCGTATTTGGAAACGATCTAAATTATGTTATTCTGTTGAGTGACTCATATTTAGAGTGGAGGCACACATGAAAAAGGCTTTTGGTTTTTTTATCATTTTACTATCCTTACCTGTCCTTTGGTGGATTACTACAAATATTAGGACAGAAATCAATGCGGTACAAGCGCATGAGGAGCAAATTGCTAGCGCTATTCATTTACCGGAAGTACAATCACAGCTTCCGATAACACTTATTGATCGAAACGGCAATACATTTAGCGAGGAATATGTCGAATGGCGTCAACCTCTAACGTTACAGGAAATCCCGAAAATTGCCCAGGAAATTTTCATCGCAAGTGAGGACGCTCATTTTTATGAGCATATCGGCTTTGACTTCAGTGCCATCGTCCGTGCAGTTGTTGCTAACTCAAGCACAAATGCAACTTCTCAAGGTGCTAGCACCATTACACAACAGCTCGTTCGTATGCGTTATTTATCCGACGAAAAAACATATGAACGAAAATTAACAGAGATTTTTTACTCCTATGAGCTTGAGAAAGAATTTGATAAAGACACGATTTTAACAATGTACCTAAATGAAGCCTATTTTAGCAATCAAGTTTATGGAATCGGTGGAGCAGCTACCTATTATTTTCAAAAACCACTCCAACAATTATCTATAGCTGAAATTGCTTTTATAGCTGCCATTCCAAATAACCCCTCACTATATAATCCTTTAAAAAACTTTGATAAAACAAAAGCGAGGCAGGAGCGGTTATTCAATACACTCGTAGCGAGTGGCGCTATAACAAAAGAAGATGCCATTGCATATAAAGCTGAAACGATAACATTAAATGTAAAGAATAAAGTGCAAAGCTATCCTATGTACAGCACTTACGTCCTACAAGAGCTTAGATGGTTAGTTGCAGAAAAAGAAGGCTATTCAGATCGACTTGCCTATACTCAAAGCGACGAAGAGAAGAAGAAAATTAAAGCCCAGCTAGACAATCGACTCCATACATTATTGCAAAATGGATTAACGATCTATACCGCGCTTGATCCAAACAAACAAGCACATGATGAGAAAAAAATGACTGCAATTATAGACTCAGACAGTTTGCAAGCCGCTGGAGCAGTTATTGATAATACATCCCGTGAAGTTGTTAGTCTTTATGCTGGGAAAAATTATGAAAAATTTGGTTACCATCGTGCCTTTCAAGGTACGCGTCAGCCAGGCTCTGCCTTTAAGCCGCTTGCGGTATATGCTCCTCTCTTTGAAACAACAGCACATACACCTGATTCTATTGTCAGTGGCGGCAGTTATTGCGTCGGTTCATTTTGTCCACAAAACTATGGGGGCTTGAAATACGGTGATGTACCAATTCTAGTAGCATTTCGAAATAGCTACAATACATCGGCTCTCCGTTTATTTAACACAGTCGGAATTGATACAGCCTTTCGTTACTTAGATCGCTTTCACTTCCGCTCCATTGTGGCAAAAGACCATGATTATGCTGCCTCTTTGGGAGGCTTAACGTATGGTGTTACAGCACTTGAACTAGCAGATGCTTATACAAGCTTTATAGACGGCTCATACGAACTTGCCCATAGCATCCGTAAAGTAACAGCATCTGATGGCTTGGAGCTTTACAGTTGGGATTCAGCACGCGATCAAATTTGGTCACCGAAAACCGTTAAGTATATGCGTTCGATGCTTGCAGATGTTGTTACTAAAGGTACCGGGCAAGGTGTTTATAGTAAAAGTAACTATGTCGGTGCCAAAACAGGAACAACTAACAACTATCGCGACTACTGGCTTGCTGGATTAAATGATCAATACACGGCAGCAGTATGGCTTGGCTACGATAAGCCACAATCTATGGAGAAATTAGAATCTTATAAGATTCATCATAAACTATTTAATGTTTTACTGGAATAAAGTTAAAAGGAGCAGCCCTGAGTGAAATTTCATCACTTTAGGCTGCTCCTTTCATTGTTCTATTATGTCAAATAAATAGTAAACCGAGGCATTTAATGAGCAAACGGTAAACTTGCCAAAATGCCATTATACAATTTTAAAACAACATAAACTAATAGCGATAATAGTATTGTCCACATAAAAAGCTCAAATACTAGTAAGCCAATCGTTCCACCCATCGACATAAAATGACTCATTTTATAGATAAGGTAAATAAAGTAGATTAAAACGGTTAAGACAAAAATACCGATTAAAACGTAGATAAATTGAATAGCTAAGGCTGAACAAATTGCACCCATCAATAAAATGATGTATCCGCCTCTTGCTTGATTAATTGTCGCTCCATCATGATCCTTTGAGAAAAATAACATTCCGAGCTCATGTATCGTTTCCCCTACTAATTTTAATGCTGAAAATAGCATAAAAAAGATGACAGCAAAGACAATTAGCAAAAAAACACGGAGTTCGAAATCGGATAAAAACTCACGCATGCCGGAATACACACCGATCACATGAAAAACTTGCAACGATTCACTGACTGCATACATCCCAAATGTCAAACTAAACAATAAAATTGTAATTAATGGTAGATAACCATAAATATAAGGGTTCTTCATAAAAATTTTTGTCCTCTATTATTATTGATAACTTCCTATTTATAATATAGCCAAAATCCTTTCACTACCGCAAGCTAAATGCTAAGAGTGGATATGCATTCATACAAAAAGTGCGTTATAATTAACATACTCACCTGCATAAAGGAGGATTTTTTTGTTACAAGTACTTTATATTTTCATTCCAATGCTTGCTGCAATATTTGTGCCACTTTTATATAAAAGCATTAAAAATATTCACACAGGCTGGTTTGTTCTTGCAGTACCTGCTACACTCGCGATTATTTACGCATCTTATATCGGAAAAGTAGCAGATGGTAAAGTATTCCTCCAAGAGCTTCCTTGGATTCCATCGCTTGATTTTGCCATCGTTTCTTATTTAGATGGACTTAGCCTACTATTCTCATTGCTCATTACTGGAATTGGCTCATTGGTCGTACTTTACTCTATTTTTTACTTAGACAAACAGAAAGAAAAATTACAAAATTTTTATGTTTACCTATTATTATTTATGACCGCAATGCTAGGAGTAGTACAGTCAGATCATTTAATTTCTCTGTACTTCTTTTGGGAGCTAACATCTATTTCATCATTTTTACTGATCGGCTATTGGTATTCTCGTAATGCCTCTCGCTTTGGTGCACTTAAATCAATGATGATTACAGTCGGTGGCGGCTTAATGATGTTAGGAGGATTCATCCTTCTTTACATAATGGGAGGAACGTATTCAATCCGTGAACTTATCGTCATTGCACCTAATTTAGTGCAGCATCCGTTGTTCACCTGGTCGCTCGTTTTAATACTTCTAGGAGCATTTACGAAATCCGCCCAATTCCCATTCTACATTTGGTTACCAGATGCAATGGAAGCGCCAACACCAGTAAGTGCATACCTCCACTCTGCAACAATGGTAAAGGCAGGTATTTATTTAGTTGCACGCTTTACACCGATTTTCGCTGTATCCGAGCTTTGGGTATGGCTCGTTACAGGCGTAGGTATCTTAACGCTATTCTGGGGTTCGTTCTTTGCAGTGAAGCAAACAGATTTAAAAGGAATCCTTGCGTTCTCTACAGTGAGTCAGCTTGGACTTATCATGTCTTTGCTCGGCGCTAGTGCTTTAGCGTTTCACAGCAATGGGGCAACAGATACAATTAAATTTGCTGCCTTTGCGGCGATCTTCCACCTGATTAACCATGCAACGTTTAAAGGAAGCCTATTCATGATTGCAGGTATTGTCGATCATGAAACAGGTACACGTGATATTCGTAAGCTCGGCGGCTTAATGAGTATTATGCCGCTTAGCTTTACAGTAGCGGCAGTAGGAAGCTTATCAATGGCTGGTCTACCGCCATTTAACGGCTTCTTAAGTAAGGAAATGTTTTTAACTGCCATGCTTGCACTGCAAGGCTTTGAATTTTTCGGCTTTGATACTTGGGGAGCACTCTTCCCAATTGTCGCTTGGCTTGCAAGTATTTTCACATTCGTCTATAGCTTCTATTTTGTTTTCAGAACATTTACTGGTAAATACACACCAGAGAAATTACCTCATAAACCACATGAGGCACCGATTGGCATGCTAATTTCGCCAATGATTTTAGCAGCATTAGTCGTAACAATATTCTTTATTCCGAACCTAGTTGGGGATACTTTTATAAAGCCAGCAGTACAAGCTATTCAGCCATTTTTATACGATTCACCAAAGGATATTGATATTCATGTGGCGGCTTGGCATGGTGAAATTACACCTGAATTAGTCATGACATTTGGCATAGTAATTGTTGGGGTTCTATTATTTGTAGCATTACCGAAATGGCAGGGTATTTATCAAAAATTCCCACGATCTTTAACGTTAAATAATGCATACGACAAAATGATGCTCGGACTAGATGTTGGGTTAAATCGTGTATCACGTCTTTATATGACGGGCTCTATGCGTCACTACCTACTGTATATGTTTAGCAGCATTGCGGCGATTGTCATCGGTTCTTTATTTGTGAAGAATGCTTTTACAGTCTCCTTCCAAGACACTTCTCCTATTCGTCTATTCGAAATCATTATAGTGGTGGTGTTAGTCATTGGAACAGCCATTACAATTTTGGCAAAGTCACGTTTAACAGCTATTATAGGCCTTGGTGCTGTGGGCTACACAGTAGCATTATTCTTCGTTATTTTTAATGCTCCTGATTTAGCATTAACACAGCTTGTTATTGAAACAATTTCTGTTGCGTTATTTTTACTAGCGTTTTATCATCTTCCTAAGCTTGGAAAACGAGAAGAGCGCATGCGATTCCAATTAAATCGCGCGATTGTTTCCATTGCAGTCGGTGTGATGGTTACGCTATTAGCACTGTCTGCCCAATCACAAAAATTGATTCCAACTATTTCGAAATACTATGAGGAAACAGTATATTCAAAGGCCGGCGGTGGAAACATTGTCAATGTAATTTTAGTAGACTATCGTGGCTTTGATACATTATTTGAAATTACAGTGCTAGGAATTGCTGGAATGGCCATTTTAGCAATGATTAAGCTACGCATGAATAGAAAGGAGAAATCGCATGAAAACAAATGATGTCATTATACAATTTACAACAAAAATTGTCTTCTTCATTATTTTCTTCTTCTCCATTCATATTTTCCTTGCTGGTCATTACACACCTGGAGGCGGCTTTGTCGGTGGACTTTTAACATCGAGTGCGATCGTACTTTTAGTTCTTGCCTTTGATTTAAATACGGTTCGTAAGGTTTTACCGATAAATTATACGTATTTAACGGCAATTGGCTTACTACTAGCCCTTGCAACAGCCGCTTTTCCAATGTTTGTAGGTAAACCGTTTTTCACACATTTCTTTGATTATTTCGATTTACCGCTTCTAGGCAAACAGTCATTACACACGGCTATGCTTTTTGATAGCGGTGTCTATTTGGTTGTTGTCGGCGTTACGATGACCATTATTCAAACGATTGGGGAGGATGAATAATGGAAATAATGATGGCGTTTGTCATAGGCTTTCTGTTTATGGCAGCGATTTATTTAATCTTATCCAAAAGCTTATTGCGTATTATTATCGGGACAGGCCTTTTAAGTCATGGCGCTCATCTTCTCATTTTAACGATGGGTGGGCTTGGTGGAGAAGCACCACCTGTTTTAAAGGAAGGGGCTAAAACTTTTGCAGACCCATTACCACAGGCGCTTATTTTAACAGCGATTGTTATTAGCTTTGGGGTAACTGCTTTCTTCCTCGTACTTGCTTACCGTTCTTATCAGGAGCTCGAGACAGATGATATAAGCTTAATGAGAGGAAGTGATGAGGATGAATAACTTCCTTCTACTGCCGATAATCATTCCGTTTTTCTTCGGTATAATTTTAATGTTTGGGCAAAAAAACTTAAAATACCAACGTTCATTTGCATTACTTGGGATAGGGCTTGCACTTATCTCAGCTATTTCACTGCTTATAAAGGTGAAAAATGACGGTATACAAAAGGTGACGTTCGGAAACTGGCCTGTGCCGTATGGTATTACGATGGTTTCGGATATGGTGTCCGCACTGCTTGTCACAACAACGCTGCTGATCGCCCTTTTTGTTGTTTGGTATGGCTTTGGTTCCATCACGAAGGAACGTGAACGCTTCTTCTATTATCCTGGGATCATGTTTATTTTAACTGGGGTGAACGGGGCATTTACGACAGGCGATATTTTTAACCTTTTCGTGTTCTTCGAGGTATTGTTAATGGCCTCTTATTTACTCATCGTTCTTGGGGGCGAAAAAGGACAGCTTAAAGGTTCCATTAAATATATTTTAATTAATGTTATTTCATCTGCATTATTTGTTATGACAATTGCCTTTCTATACTCTGTAGTAGGTACATTAAACATGGCAGATATTGCAGTAAAAATTGCTGACATTAATCAGCCAGGTTTTGTTACGGTGATAGCTGTCCTGTTTTTAATGGTATTTGGATTAAAAGCGGCTATTTTCCCGCTATATTTCTGGCTTCCAACTTCCTATGCGGCAGCTCCTATACCCGTGCTAACACTATTTGGTGCACTTCTAACAAAGGTTGGCATTTATGCGATTACTCGATCGTATACATTGTTCTTTGTTCATGATTTATCGTATACACATGATTTACTAATGGCATTAGCAGTTGCAACAATTATCGCGGGCTGTATTGGTGCACTTGCCTATCATGATGTGAAGCTCATCATTATCTATAATATTGTCATTGCAGTAGGTGTTGTTTTATTCGGCGTATCTCAAATGAATGAAACCGCCCTAAAAGGTGCGATGTTCTATTTAATTCATGACATGCTCATAAAAGCAGCGCTCTTTATGTTAATAGGTATAGTAATTTACATTACTGGCACATCTGATTTACGTAAAATGGGCGGTCTTATGAATAAATATCCTGCTCTCGGTTGGTGCTATTTAATCGCAGCATTTGGTTTAGCAGGGATTCCCCCACTTAGTGGCTTCGTTGGAAAGCTATTAATTGTACAGGGAGGATTTGAAGCAGGCAGTAAATGGAGTAGTATTTTTATTTTAGCTTCATCACTTCTCGTTTTATTATCAGTTATTCGTATTTTCCTTTATGCGTTCTGGGGGGAAGAAAAAGAAACAACGGGTACTGTCGATAAAAAAGTCTACTATACACTATTTGTGCCTAGCATTCTTTTAGTGCTCATTACTGTAGCGTATGGTGTAGGCGCTGAATGGATTACGCCATTTATGGACGATGCGGCAAAACTATTAAGTGATCCATCTATTTATATAGATGCTGTAATGAAGGAGGATTAGAGATATGGCATTTCAAATTATTTTAAATGTTGTACTTGCCTTCGTTTGGATGTTCCTTTCTTCTAATTACACGGCAACAGGCTTTATCATTGGGTTTATTCTCGGTATTATCTTGCTCATTATTATGCGTAGATTTTTTACTACCCGCCTTTACGTTTACCGCATATGGGCAATCATTAAACTGACATTACTCTTTTTAAGAGAGTTAGTGTTAGCGAATGTACAAGTTCTTCGAGTGGTCTTAAAGCCTAAGTTGGATATGCAGCCTGCATTCTTTGCCTATCCGACTGTTTTAACACAGGAATGGGAAATTACTTTATTGTCAAGTCTTATTACGTTAACGCCTGGTACAGTAGTGGTGCACGTATCAGATGATGCAAAAACTTTGTATGTACACGCTATTGATATGAGTGATGTCGATGAAGCGATTACAGCAATTCGAGATTCATTTGAGAAAGCGATTTTGGAGGTGAGTAAATCATGACAACGTTTATTATTACTGCAATTGTAGTGATTTGCTTATCGATGATTGCCGTTATTTATCGAATGGTTAAAGGACCTTCTGCATCCGACCGTGTAGTAGCATTGGATTCATTGGGCGTGTCAGTCATCTCGCTCATTGGACTATTTTCAGTATTGGTTGAAACAAGCTTCTTCCTAGAGATTATATTATTGTTAGCCATTTTATCGTTTATCGGTACTGTTGCTTTCTCTAAATTCATAGAGAAAGGAGATATCATTAAACGTGACAATTCTCGCTAATAGTTTAGTTATTTTTTTCATTTCTGTAGGGGTGCTATTGATTGTCGTGACAGCGATTGGCCTCGTCCGTTTACCTGATTTGTACACACGTGCTCACGCTGCTTCAAAAAGTGCAACGCTCGGTGTCATGTGCGTACTCATTGGTGTATTCTTTCACTTTTGGCTCATTGAAGATCACTTTAATCCCCGCATTTTACTCGGTATACTGTTCCTGTTCATCACAGGGCCTGTTGGAGGGCATATTATGACTCGCTCCTCGTACATCGCTGGCGTAAAACCTTGGAAAGGCACAATACACGACGAGCTTGGACCTGAAATTGATCGGATGAAAAAAGAACAAGGCATTAAGTAATTCCCCAAAATAGTGAGGCTGGAACAAAACTGGTCAAAACCTTTAAAAGCGCGAGCAATCAATTTTAGAACGTTGATTCTCGTGCTTTTCTGATGTAAAATTCTTTAATTTTGCTTTAAAAATATACGTATGTCCCTGCCTCATTTTTTAATTATTTGTTAGCCTAAAAAATCCATAGTTTCAATATTTCATTTAATAATTTCTGGTTTACAACATATGGAATAACTCTATATTAAATAGGTAAATTTACCATCTAAAAAATCTGCTCATCATAAGTAAGCAGATTCTTTAAGAAAACAGATTTAGTATATATATCCTTTTGAAGTTAATATGTCTGTGAGCTGCTCTACGCATTCTTCGATCGAATTTAGTTCTGTGTCTAAAATAATTTCTGGATTTTCCGGTTCTTCATAGGGTGCACTAATCCCAGTAAAGTTTGGAATTTCCGCATTGCGTGCTTTTTTATAAAGCCCCTTCGGATCACGCTTTTCACACGTTTCAACAGGACACTTCACATAGACCTCTATAAATTCCCCCGCTTCCACAAGCTCACGGACAACTTGACGATCTTCTCGGTAAGGTGAAATAAAGGCCGTCAGAACAATTTGTCCATTTTCCACAAAAAGCTTTGAAACCTCTCCAATACGTCGTATATTTTCCTTGCGGCTTGCTTCGTCAAATCCTAAATCTTTATTTAAACCATGGCGAACATTATCACCATCTAAGACAAAGGCTTGATTGTCACGTTCAAAGAGTCGGCGTGCGAAGGCATTCGCCACAGAAGATTTGCCAGATGCTGATAAACCAGTGAACCATAAAACAAAGCTTTGATGCTTGTTTTGTGTACGACGCTCCTCTTTCGTAATAGACGCTTCGTGCCAAACGATGTTTGAACTCACTTTATAACCTCCTGACGCATTCCTTTAATTAATACATCCACAACCTCTTTACGACTAAATGTACTTGGAGGCACTTCGCCATCACGTAACATTTCACGAACCTTAGTACCTGATAAAATGACGTGTACTGAGCTATCATGTGGACACGTTTTCGTCGTTGCCATCCCCTCACATTTGTTGCAATAGAAGCTATGCTCAAATTTTAATGGAATAATTCCTAATTCCTCTTCCGTAAATTGTGCAAAGATTTTTTGTGCATCGTATGTGCCATAGTAATCACCAACACCTGCATGGTCACGCCCAACGATAAAGTGCGTACAGCCATAATTTTTTCGTACAAGTGCATGGAAAATAGCTTCCTTTGGTCCTGCATAACGCATCGCAGCTGGAAAAACGCCTAATTGCACGCGATTTTCAGGATAATAACTTTGTAGTAAAACTTCGTAACTTTCCATGCGAATTGCGGCTGAAACATCGTCTGATTTCGTTTCTCCAACTAGTGGATTTAAAAATAATCCATCAATTGTTTCAAGTGCTGCCTTTTGAATATATTCATGTGCCCTATGAACTGGATTACGTGTTTGGAAGCCGACAATGGTTTGCCAGCCCTTTTCAGCAAAAAGTTTTCGGGTTTCAAGCGGATCAAATGAATAGGCTGGAAACTTTTGCACTAGTCGTTTTACTAATGTAATTTTTCCGCCCACATAAATACTTGGACGCTCATGCAACCTTTTAACACCAGGGTGCTGTAAATCCTCCGTACCGTATATTAACAATGCCTCATTTCGTTTATTTGGCTCATAAATATCAGCAACTTCAATAACGCCATAAACAGCATCACCATGTACTAATTTTGCCTCATCACCCGGCTGCAATGTTGCCGCTACATCCTTTACTACAGGTAATGTAATCGGAATACTCCATACCACGCCTGACGCTAAACGTGTATATTTAACAACGGATTCATAATCCTCCTGCGTTAAAAAGCCTTCAACCGGACTGTAACCACCAATAGCAATTAACTCTAAATCATTAAGTGCAATGGCATCGAGCTCAATAACTTTATTTATATGTGTTACATCCTTCTCTGGATTAAAGGCTTGCACTAATCGTCCACCATGTGGTTGTAAACTCATTACAATCTCCTCCTAGTTTTATTGAATTACTTAGTTTTATATTTAAGCTTTTTGCGCAATTTATTGATTTTTTATCATAAGCAATTTGAGGCTTCTGCGATGGATCTCCTTCCTTACAGAGGTGATCGGGTTCACCTCTGATTTGATCAGCTCCCTTTCAAAAGTAATCGGGTTCACCTCTGATTTGATCGGCTCCCTTTCAAAAGTGATCGGGTTCACCTCTGATTTGATCGGCTCCGCATCATTAGTGATCGGGTTCACCTCTGATTTGATCGGCTCCGCTTCATAAGTGATCGGGTTCATCTCTGATTTGATCGGCTCCACTTCATAAGTGATCGGGTTCATCTCTGATTTGATCGGCTCCGCTTCATAAGTGAT
>DAMBVB010000003.1:11656-133095 GCA_032053185.1 Lysinibacillus sp. | reverse complement strand
ATTTGATCGGCTCCACTTCATAAGTGATCGGGTTCACCTCTGATTTGATCGGCTCGCCTTCATAAGTGATCGGGTTCATCTCTGATTTGATCGGCTCCGCTTCATAAGTGATCGGGTTCATCTCTGATTTGATCGGCTCCACTTCATAAGTGATCGGGTTCACCTCTGATTTGATCGGCTCCGCATCGTATAGTGAGCGCACTTCTTCACGTATTGTTCGCATTAAGCTAATGACACCAAGCGTTCCAACAATAATACTGCCAATTAATAAGATGGTATAGAAATCTTTTTCTAAGAATAGCTGTACTAAAAAATAAGAAATGGCTAAAGAAAAGATTGGCGAGACAATCCAAATACTGATTATTTTTTTTACAATATGCTTATGAAAAATTTGTTTCCCGTTTTTGGCCATCCCCATTCCGATAATCGAAGAGGATGTTACTTGTGTTAACGGTACGGGAAGCCCCAAGATAGAGCTTATACCGACTAGTAGTGCACTTGTACTCGATATTAGTATCCCTTCTGCCTTCTCAAAGCGCATAATTTTTTTACCGTTTGTTTCAAGCACTCGTTTTCCAAGTAGCATTGCGCCAAGCGCCACAAATGCCCCACCAAGCAATATTCCTGTTGTTACACTCATCATTCCTGCACCAACAAGAGGTCCAACTGCATTTGCTACGTTATTCATCCCTGCTGAAAATGCTTCGAAAAATCCAGCGAACACAAGGAGAATCGTTAATATTGAATGATCTTTTAACAAGCCTTTACTCCGTAATTTATACAGCCATTTCCCAAAGACAAATGTAATGACAAACGCTACGATTGGCACTATTACCCAAAACAATATGATGACAAGCAATGATTTAATGTATAACACTTTGTACGCAATCCCTACACCTACAACTGCTCCTACTGTCACTTCACTCGTCGATAATGGGATGCCTAAAAGATTAGCGAAAAATAGTGAGCTTGTCGCAGAAATCAAAATAATAATGACAATCTTTACGGTAATGTACTCCTGTGGCATTATGCCGGAGCTGATTGTTTTTACTACCTCCCCACCTCCAAGAACTGCCCCAGTAAAAACACCTACTGAGCAAATGAGCAATGCTTGCCAAGCTTTTTGGATGGCACCTGCTCCGTAAGCAACGCCCATTGAGGCTGCCGCTCCACTAGCGCCTATATTCATCGCAAAAAATAAACTAATCACTATTGCTACATATTCAAGCATGGCAAGACTCCTTTACTCATGCAACCCACACTCAGTTTTACCAGATCCCTGCCATCTGCCTGAACGCAAATCATCCATTGTAAATGCTGGTTTTGTACAGTGCTCACAGCCGACGCTTGGATAGCCTCTGTCATGCAATGGGTTGTACGATAAACTATGCTTTGAGACATAACGCCAAACATCCTTCCATGTCCAATGAATGAGTGGGCAAATTTTAATGGACTGAAATTTATCGTCACGATTAATAAAGTTCGTATTTTGTCGGGTTAGTGATTGTTCACGACGTAAGCCTGATATCCAAGCCTTTGCGCCCGCCAACGCTTCATGTAACGGCACAATCTTGCGAATTTCGCAGCATTTGTTTGGATTGGACTTCCATAATTCATCACCATATTCGGCTACTTGTTGTTCGAGTGTAAGCGCTGATTTTTGCATAATAATGTTCATCTTTGGATATTTTTCCTTTACTTTATCAATCGTTTCATATGTTTCCTTAAAATGAACATCTGTATCTAAAAAGAGTATCATAGCATCGGGCTTCACCTTTGAAATAAGGTCAATCAAGACAATTCCCTCAATCCCAAAGCTACATGCATAGACGATATCCTCGCCATATTCAGCATAACTCCACTGTAAAACCTCCAGTGCAGCCTTATACGTTTCGTCTACCTGAAAATTCAATGTTGGCTCATGCCAAGTCGCATATGTTAGCATATAATCCCCCTTGTAAACGGAAAGAGACGTTCTAACAAAAGACATAGTGTAAACATGTCTTGTTAAAACGCCTCTAGTTTGACTAGCCAGCTCATTATTTAATGATTGTTCACTACCTCGTTTTACAATCATTTTTCTTATTACCCAATATATACCGAACTACACCTAGCAGTCAACTAGGTATTTAAGTACTTGTTAAATAAAATGTTGATCATAGAATTTAGGATTTTTTTCATTAATCCTCGGCATAATTGTGTTGCTGTCGCTTCGCTTTCGGTACAAAAGACAATTGTAACTGACGTTTTACTTACCATAAAATAATTGCTGAAAAAAGTTACAAGTGCTACGTGACTATTATTTTATAGATGATGAAAATCTCGTCCGTCGTACACAGCTGTTACATAATCCGCACGAATAACAAAATCTCCAAAGTGCTCTCCGTCTAGACGTTCCTTCGCATAGTGGAGCAGGATTGGACGGAGCTCCGTCAATATCTCCTTCTCGCCTATATTTTCACGATATATTTTATTGAGACGATCACCAGTAAAGCTTGCTCCTAAATACATATTATACTTCCCAGGGCCTTTACCAATAAAGCCAATCTCGGCCATTGCTGCACGAGAGCAACCATTTGGACAGCCTGACATGCGAATAACGATTTCTGTATCATTTAAGCCTGCTTCATCGATGATTGTTTCAATTTTTGTAATGAGAGAAGGTAGATAACGCTCCGCTTCTGCCATAGCTAAACCACATGTTGGTAATGAAACGCAAGCAATCGAATTACGACGCAATGCAGAATAGTGTGCACCATCTGTAAGGTTATATTGCTCGATAATAGCGGCAATTTTTTTCTTCTTTTGTGGCGTTACATTACTAATCATTAAATTTTGGTTTGGCGTTAAGCGGAAATCACCCGTATGCACCTTTGCAATTTCACGTAATCCTGTTAGAAGCTCATAATTTTCAAAGTCCTTAATACGACCATTTTGAATAAATAATGTATAATGCCATTTGCCTTCTGCACCTTTAATCCAGCCGAACTCATCACCTGTACGATTAAAGATAAATGGACGAGCCTCTTGAATATCCCAACCTAGACGACGTGTTAGCTCTTCGTTAAACCACTCTAGTCCCCTTGCATCAATTGTATATTTAAAACGTGCATTTTTACGAACCGAACGATTCCCATAATCGCGCTGAATCGTAATCATTTTCTCCGCTGTTTCCAGTAGTTTATCAGGTGTGATAAAGCCAATTATGCGAGCAAGCTGTGGGTATGTTTCATGATCGCCATGTGTCATGCCCATTCCTCCACCAACAGCTATGTTAAAGCCTACTAGTCTACCCTCCTCCACAATTGCAATCAGCCCTATATCTTGTGAGAATACGTCCACATCATTACTTGGCGGAATCGCAATACCAATTTTAAATTTTCGCGGCAAATATTGCGCTCCGTATAGAGGTTCAACTTCTTCATCTTGACTATCAATTACCTTTTCGCCATCTAGCCATAGTTCATGGTAAGCTCGTGTTCTAGGTAGCAAATGCTCACTTAATTTGGCAGACCAATTATAGATTTCCTCATGTAATGCCGATTGGTTTGGATTCACATTACACATCACATTACGATTGACATCTCCACAGGCTGCAAGAGAATCTAATAACACCTCATTAATTTCCTGCATATATTTTTTAACATTCCATTTTAAAATGCCATGCACCTGAAATGCCTGACGTGTCGTTAATTTTAAGGAGCCATTACCATACTTTCTCGCCATTTCATCCATTACTAGCCATTGTGCTGGAGTTGCTGCTCCGCCCGGTGTCCGTACACGCACCATAAATTGATAGGCAGGCTCAAGCTTTTGACGCTGGCGTTCATTCCGAAGATCACGGTCGTCTTGTAAGTAACTACCATGGAATTTCATTAGTCGGTTATCATCCTCTGGAATACCTGAACTTAACGGATCATTCATCGTACGCTCTAATGTTCCGCGCAGATAATTACTGTCATTTTTAATACGCTCTACATCACTAGGCTTCCCTGGTTGTGGAGGTAAAATAATTTTTTCTGTCACTTGTTTTCGCTCCTTTAATTAATTATGCCTCCGCATAATTGTAGCTGTCGCTTTGCTTTCGCACAGATAAATTGCCACAGGACGTGGCCTTCTTAGATTGAGTACCTCTATTTCAGCGGATGTTTGGATACCCGCTGAAAAGTGACTTAAAACTGCATTCATCTCATCACCTATAGAGGTAGGAGACTTTTTGTGCCTGTCACTATGCTTACGGTACAAAAGGCATCTGTGGCTGACGCCTTGCTTTCGCTCCAAAAGACATTTACTGAAAGAAGTTAATAAACGTCACGTTGATAGCGTTTCTGCAGTTTTAGCTCATTGACAAAGGCTTTAGCTTCCTCTGGCGTTTTTTGTCCCTGTTGTTCAATAACGCGATGTATTGTTGCATCAACATCAGCCGCCATCGATTTTTCATCGCCACAGACGTAAATGACAGCTCCTTGCTCTAGCCATTCATAAAAGGCTACAGCATTTTCCTCAATTTTATGTTGAACATATATTTTTCTATCTGTATCACGTGAGAAAGCAACGTGCATGTGACTTAGTGTGCCTGAAGCAAGCCAACGCTGCCATTCCGTTTGATAAATAAAATCTGTGACAAAGTGTTGATCACCAAAGATTAGCCACGCTTTCCCTCCGACGCCTAATTCCTCACGCTCCTCTAAAAATGCACGATACGGAGCGACACCTGTTCCAGCACCAATCATAATAATCGGTATATCCTCATGCTTTGGTAATCGAAAGTTCGGATTTTTATGAACGTATACCGGTAATGTATCACCAATTTGAATACGCTCTGCTACGCTACCGGAGCAAACGCCAAGACGTTGACGTCCATTCGTCTCGTAGCTTACTTTTCCAATTGTTAAATGTACTTCTTCACTATTTGCCCTTTGACTACTAGCAATGGAATATAGACGGGCTGGAATTTTACGTAGTAAAGCTACAAATTGCTGTGCATCCCAGATAAATGGTGCAAAGTCTTGCACAACGTCAAGTAAATCTCTTCCTTTTGCATAGTCCTTCCAGGAATTAGAGTCTTCAAGTAGCTTTGTACATTCCTGATGGACCGTATAGGCACTAATTTTTTGTAACAATGGCTTAGACAGCACTGTAATTTCTAGTTTTTTTTGTAATGCATCCTTTAATGGCAGTGTTTTTTCAAAGACGTTTACATCAGTTTGTGGATTAAACTGTAACGCTGTGATTAAAGCATCGACTAGCTTTTCATCATTTTCCGGTTGAATACCGATACTATCTCCTGGTTCGAAATGGAAACTTGCACCTTCGATGGATAATTCAATATGACGTGTTTCTTTATTTGATCCACGACCGTTTAAATTAATGTTTTCAAGTACTTCAGCATAAAAGGGATTTTTTCTAGAATAAGTAGTGTCTCCTTGTGCTGTCTGATTTTGTGAAGTGGAAATAGCCGCTATTTCCGTCTGTTGCAGCAACTCCTGCTGAACAGCTAAGAACCATTGTGCTGCAGTGTCATCATAATCTACATCACAATCTGTGCGAGGTACAATTCGAGTTGCTCCTAACTTTGCAAACTGTTCATCAAAATCCTTTCCTGTTTTACAGAAAAATTCATAGGAGCTATCTCCTAAGGCTAGTACAGAATAATGAAGATGCTCTAACTTAGGTGCACGCTTACTATGCAAAAATTCATAGAATTGTATCGCTTGATCAGGTGGATCCCCTTCCCCGTGTGTACTAACAATGAATAAAAGATTTGTTACCTTTTTTAAATTATTTGGTTTAAATGTTGCTAACGACGAAATCGTTACGTCCACATCATTATCTTTCAAGGCTGCAGCATATTTTTCAGCTAACCCCTGGCTATTGCCAGTTTGTGAACCATATAAAATCGTTACTGTTTTAGTGCTTGTTTTTACTATCGGCGTGACTTCTTCGACAACAGGATCAATAGTCTCTAGTGGTGCACATAAATAGCCGTTTAACCATATCCTCTGTTGTCCTGTTAATTTAGGGAGTAGCTCATTTAACAGCTTAACCTGCTCCTCATTAAATGGACTGTTTACTACTTGCAGTTTCAACCTTGCCACCTCACGTATTCGTATCATTTTCTTCACTTGATATTGCCTACTCAGTCGTGTGTTGTTGTTGCTGTCGCTCCGCTCTCGCACAGATAAATTGCCACCTGAGTTTGTACCGAAAGCGTAGCGACAGGTACAGATGTTTGGACACCCAATGAACTAGGTTAAATTATCGAAGTCGTATTTTTTCCTTCTTTTCAATTTGAACCACATAGGAATTTTGCACAATCAATGTAATCGATCCGTGGTTCACAGTATTTAAAATTTGGCGGACATTATCTAATGCTAGATTTACATTTTCAGTCCTTTTATCTACCATTACAAAACACCTTCCTCAGTAATTTTTAATAATTGACAAATACGTTCCACTAAAACGTTCCTTACATTGTCGGCATAGCCTAAACTTTCACATAAAATAACGTTCTTATTTTCATCATCTTGTAATCGCCTCGTTATTCGTTTGCGCAAAACTCCCGTAAACAACAGATACGGTACTATAAATACTTGATTGTCCTTATTCCCTTGTTGTAACCACTCTTCAAACGTTGGACCCATTCCATATAAAAAGCATGTGTCTACTGCTTCGTATGCATATTTATCTCGTAATCTTGTCGCAATTTTGGCTAAATCACTCTTTACCTCAGGATCACTACTCCCACGGCCGATAAGTAAAACACTTGCATTGCTAAAAGATATCCCTGCCTCTAAAATTCTAGTCTGTATTGTATCTATTAATAGTTCATGAACACCAAGTGGTTCACCGTATGTAAATCGCACTTGTGGATGCTGTTTTTTGGCTTTATTAATTTCCCTTGGAATATCGTGCTTTGCATGCTGAGCAGCTAGCAATAAAATAGGCACGATGGCTATAGCTGTAGCCCCTCGGTTAATACAGCTTGCTATACCTTTAGCAATTGTCGGCGTCGCGAGTTCTAAAAAACTAATTTCTTGAATCGGTATGTCAATCTCCTGTTGTACGCTCTTTAGAAAGGTAATTGCTTGCTCCACTCCCGCCTTTACTCTACTTCCATGGGCGATATATAAAATAGCTTGCATGAACTCACATCCTTACATAGAAACATCTGCTAACTGTGGCTGCGGAATGTTTTGTTCAAACCATTGAATTGTTTCCCTCAAAGTAACAACTTTTCCTACTACAATTATGCTTGGATTTTGAATATTTTCTCGTTGTACTAATTCTTCAATAGTAGCTAAAGTACCTATGACTGTTTTTTGCTGAGAACATGTACCCCAATGGATGAGCGCTATTGGTGTTTTTTTATCACGCCCATACTTAAGTAGCTGCTGACGAATATAGGAAAGGTTACCGACCCCCATGTAAATAGCAATCGTATCAATCCCTTTTGCCAGGCTTTCCCATTGAATTCCATCATCCTTGCCCTCTCTCATATGCCCCGTGACCATTGCAAAACTTGAGCTTAAGTCACGATGTGTAACAGGAATCCCTGCATATGCCGGCACTGCTATCCCTGAAGTAATGCCAGGCACAATTTCAAATAGAATATTATGCTGTGCCAGTACCTCTGCTTCCTCAGCCCCCCTTCCAAAAACGAATGGGTCGCCTCCCTTTAATCTCGTCACAATCAATCCTTGCTGTGCATAGCTGACAAGTGATTGATTAATTTGCTCTTGAATCATGGCGTGCTGCTGAGGTAGCTTACCGCAAAAGATGAGCTTTGCCTCTCGTTTTGCATAAGATAGTAAATTCTTATTTATGAGTCTGTCATATAGGATGACATCAGCACACTCGATACACCGTAATCCTTTCACCGTGATAAGATCAACATCGCCAGGTCCAGCACCCACTATAAAAACTTTTCCCACTTGATTTCACTCCCTTTCGTCTTTCCCTAGAGATAAAAAGAGACTCATATTATCCATAGGCAAAGCAATGCCTATGAAAAATATGAGCCTCTAGTTTACTAGTCAGCTACGCATTTAATTCTTAGTAATATAATAAGAATAATAAATAATATAGTATATTCTGTCAATACATTATTTATTGCCTAAAAAATGATTTTTATTTAATTTTACTTCATCAATTATGCCTCGGCATAATTGCATCCAAAATCGGTTTTGTGCTTTGGCCTGCAGATGTTTTCTGTGCCAAAGCGAAGCGTCAGCAACAACATGATGTTGGTCACTCAGTCGTTGCCACAGGACGTGACGTTCTTAGTGAGTTCTTATATTTCAGCCGATGTTTTTGAGATGCGGAAACCACCTATAGGAGTAGGAGACTTCTGTACCTGTCACTTCTCCTTCGTACTTAACACTTGCTAAAAGAAGAAAGAAAAAAACCAGGTGTCACTTGCTGACATCTGGTTTTTTTGAGATCTATATTGTTTGCATTAAAATCTACGAGGACCTCTAAATGGACCTCTAAATGGACCTGGTCTGAAAAACGGTGGTCTGAAAAACGGTGGTCCATAAAACGGCGGTCCGAAAAATGGTGGTCCATAAAGCGGTGGGAATGGTCGGTAAAACGGCCCACCCCAATAGCCTCCTGGATAACCTCCGAAGAATGTCATAAGCTTCCTCCCTTTTTTACTCTATCGTATGTAGGAGGATACATATATCGCATGTCTATTGCCTATTCTATTTTTCTTCTCCCAAACGTTGCACAAAATTTGCTAGTGTACGTACCATTACACCTGTACCACCTTTTGGGCCTAGTTCATGTACAGCAATCGCATCCGATGTTCCGGCAATATCTAAGTGAATCCATGGTGTATCACCAACAAACTCACCAACAAAGCCTCCTCCAAAAATCATGTGTCCATCACGACCAGGAGAATTATTTAAATCAGCGACATCTGATTTACGAATTCGTTTTTTATCGTTCTCTGTTAAAGGCATGCGCCATACAAATTCATCAGTCTCCTGTGCCGCTTCCATGAAAGCAGCGAAAAATTCATCGTCATTAGAAAGTGCGCCTGTTTTATCCATACCCAGTGCTGTAATCACTCCACCCGTTAACGTTGCAACATCGATCAGGGAAGTAGCTCCTTGTTGCTTAGCATATGTAGTAGCATCTGCTAATACTAAACGTCCTTCCGCATCGGTATTTAAAACTTCTACCGTCTTACCGCTATATGTCGTAATGACATCATCCGGCTTAAATGCTGTGCCACATACCATATTATCGGTAGAACCAATAACTGCAACGACATTTTTATTAGGACGTAATTCACCGATGATTTTCATGGCACCTAGCACTGCTGCCGCACCGCCCATATCACCCTTCATGCCTACCATTGCATCTTTTGGCTTTAAGGAATAGCCACCTGTATCATACGTAACCCCTTTGCCGACAAGGCCAATTGGATCGTCAAAATTTTCAGTCGCTTTATATTTTAATGTTATTAAACGAGGTTCTTCATGGGAGCCTTGATTGACACATAAAATCCCCCCCATACCAAGCTCCTCTATTTGTGCCTTATCTAAAATTTCCACTTCAAAATCGTACTCGACTGCAAGGGACTCTGCATAATTGGCTAAGTCTGTCGCTGTTAGTAAGTTTGGTGGTAAATTAATTAAGCTACGTGCTTCATTTACTGCAGTTGCATAAATCGCACCAACCTCAAAGCTTGCCACCACTCCATCTAAATCATTAGCAGTTGTCACAAGGTGAACAGCGTCAATACGTTTATCTACTTCATTTGAGGTTGTTTTGTAATGAGGGATTGCATAATAACCAAGACCTGTTCCTTCACCAGCTAAAAAGGCAACATCTGTTACAGTAATCGACTCTGTCGTAAACGACTCAAGCCAAATGGAATATTCTTTAACCTTTAAGGCTCTTAGTTCCTTGCCAACCAATCCAAATGCTGCACGAACATCGCCTTCTGTTAAATTTTTACGTTCATCTAAACCAACAAATATAATGCGTTTAAGATTTGTATGGCCCTTCAAGAATGGCAATTTCGTCATTTTTTTTAGTTCAGTAGATACATCCCCTGTACTAATCCACGCATCAAGAGATTCTCCGTAAAATGATGAAAAGCTTGCCCAATCCTGCATTTGCTCACGATGTTTAGTGACTCCTACTATTAACACCTCAGTAGAAATCGTTTCAAATGTTTTTGCTTCTTTTACAATATGCATATCAATTCCTCCATTCATTTTTCTATTATACCTAAGTTTCAGAAAACGCGTAATATTTGGCTTTTTGAAAATAATGAATGTTATAATAAAAGCAATTATAAGTGAAGGTTGTGATGACTATGAGTTTACTTCAAAATACCCCTCTACTCGTTGCCCTTTTTGCAGTTCTCTTTGCACAATTCGTTAAAATTCCTATTCATTTTTTAATGACAAGAAAGATTAATTGGGGATTATTTACTTCTACCGGGGGAATGCCTAGTTCACACTCCGCTTCCGTAACAGGACTAACAACCTCTATTGCCTATGAAACAGGATTAGATTCCCCAATTTTTGCCGTAGCCGCGATGTTTTCATTTATCGTCATGTATGATGCGAGTGGAGTACGCTTTCAAGCAGGTCAGCATGCAGCTGTATTAAATCAACTGCGTAAAGACTTTCAAACATTGCTTCATGATTTGAAAAAATGGCCACAAATGGATGGGCAAGAAAAATTGGAAGAGCTAAAAACATTGCTAGGCCATAAACGGAGCGAGGTATTTTTCGGGGCATTAACTGGCATTTTTATCGCCATCATCACATACCAGTTTATTTTGTGAAAACAGACACATCCTCATATTGAGGCTGTGTTTTTTTATTTATCGGAAATATTCAAAAAAATCAGCGGATGTTTGGACACCCGCTGAAAAGTGGCTTAAACCCGTATTTATTTCATCACCTAGTATAGGTGGGAAACATTTGCTGAAAAGAAATTAAAACATTCGATAACCACTTTTACGCAAATAAATCATGACAATTCCTGCAACAATTGAACCAGCAAAGCCACCAGATAAGATTGAAATATCTACAAATTGCAGTGCTTGCAACTTATCTAAAAGTGCTGGAAATGCGGACCCTGGCTTGAAAATATAATCTAAAAAGCTTACATCATCGACAATAAAGATCACAACAATTGGATACACTATTGCCATTAACCATGTCATTCGCAGAAGCATATTCAATAAAAATCCAATACCAAAGAACATGACGAAAAATAACAAAATTGAAATGATTAACTGTACTAATGAAACTGGACCATCCATGTATGTATAACCTCCATTTTCCTCTCATTAGTTTACCTGATTACTACAACGCTTTCAATGAACATATCCTTGATTTCGCTTGTTCGTCATATTTAGGAAAATCATTGAGGTGCAAAAGCGAAGTGTCAGCACACGATTGATCACAACTGTTTTATCACAGAACATGTTGTTTTTAGCCTTCATTCCTTTCAACATGCATCCCGGTTCTCGAATTTCTTACTTTTAAGAGAAACTGGCGCCAATTAAACGTAGGCGTGTTTAAAAAACGATAAATCGTGCCCTTACCTGATAAATCCCCAGCTTTTTTACTTTGGTGAGCGCAAAAACATATTTTTATATTGAAAGACAAGTAAGAAAATCAGCTTGAATACGTTAAGGCATGAGTAACCAGCAAGTTGATTGATTTTCGCTTTTCACAGATGGTAACCTATATTTAATGTTATTTCTAAAACTGTTATTCTACGGGGTTTTAGGCGGGAATTCAACTGTTTGATAGTTAATTTGAATACAATTTTTTAAAAAATGACATACTAAAATTATTCTTAGTAGAGGAGGACGTTTATTTCATGACAAAACAATTATATTATGTTGATTTTAGAACAGGTAATGCTAAAAATGCCGGTACTGATGCTACTGTAACACTTACTTTATTTGGTGCAAATGATCAACCTCATCCATTTGTAATTAAAGATTCAACGGGGGGTTACTTTGAAAATTCTAGTTTCGATACTTTTAAAATTGAGGCTAACGAAAATATCGGTAAAATTACTAAAATAAGCGTTAAACATGATAACACTGGTACTCATCTTTAGTTGTAGTCAAAGTACTCTACATTAATTTTAATTCTGAATTTTCCAGAAGGATCTTCCTCTAATCCTCGTATTATTTTATTTAAAAATCATACATTCCAACATTTGTAATACAGAAATCCAATATC
The DNA here is from genome assembly GCA_032053185.1 of Lysinibacillus sp. Lineage (GTDB taxonomy): Bacteria > Bacillota > Bacilli > Bacillales_A > Planococcaceae > Lysinibacillus. Next base: position 120,865 of record DAMBVB010000003.1, on the reverse strand, counting down.
CTTAAACCTGGTTGACCCATAACATGTGAAGTTTCTGCTGGAATAAATAAATGGTAGGATGGGTCTAGCTCATAACGATTCCTCCGTTTCAATGTTGGTGTGGTAACTTTCATTTTATACGAGGTCGTTATGGGCTTCCTTTATATTGACTTCTGGGTGTTACACTCAATATTACAATCCGTCCTAGTAAAAAAGCTTGCTACTAATCTGCTAACTTCTTAAAAATATTTAGATATTTTATTTACAAATGTAGGAAATTTTGTTATTTTATTGTAAGTACCATCGAATAAAATAAATAAGGGGATGAATTTATGTTTAAAAATATCGCTGTAGGAACATTAGCTACGAGTCTATTATTATCGGGGGTTAGTAGTACATTCGCCGCCAAGACATCTACAATTGTAAATGATTCTAATAATCATGTAGAAGAAAACTTAGAACAAGCTAGTGATGCAAGAGTAAAAATAGAAATAGATGGTAAATACGTAGAATTCTATGCTAAGGGTTTAGCGAACAAATTTACAGATAGATATTATTCAGAAATTGTGTTTTCTACGCAAGATCCAAATGGACGTGCTTATTTAAATACAATAGATAGAGATCAAAAAATAATCTCTGTGGACCCAGAGGATAATGAAGCTAGTGGTTACACAGCTATGATATCTCAGAAAAAATCCAAAATTTTAGATAAAATTTGGAGAATTTATGATGAACAAGGATATGAATTACCAAACTCTCTTTATGTATATGCGTATGCAAAACCAGCAAATGACAATAGATATTGGGTTATACAACCATATAAATTATATACAGACGATTTATATTAAGAGATAGAACAAATACCCTCAGGTGGAAATTAAGGAATTAGAAATATAGAGGGACTTTTATGCAATCAAGTAGGAGGGCCCCGGCCTCTCTGTCAAGTAGCCAATGGGAGTTTCACCCAAAGGCTCTTATCATTCAGCTATTAAGGAATCATGCCAAGAGTCCAATGAGGGAACATTTTGGGCTCTCTTTTTGCAAGTTCTTTAGGCGGGAATTCAACTGCGAAAGTTGAGTAAATTAAAAAAACTATTGAAAACTAGTATACTTACTAATTTCCAATAGTTTCTCGCTTTTCATTATGAAGCTGTTTGTGATAATAAAAACTTTGGTGACTTCCAAAGCTCTGCCCATTTTTTAAAGGCGGCTATCACAATTATAAAGCCTAAAAGTAACATAATAACAGACAATACACCATTTAACATATTATAACCAGCAGCCGCTGTATTCCAATAAACATTTTTAATCATCCAAAGGCCAGCTACATTTACAGTGACAAATAAATAGGCTAATGGGATAAAGCAAGTTAAGGCATAGATTCGCTTATCTGCAACTTTTAAGACCATCGTTACCCCACATACTAAACCGATTGTTGCCATCAACTGATTCGAAACGCCAAATAATACCCAAATCGAACTGATATCTCCTGAATACAATAAATAGCCCCACATAAAGCATGCCAGTGCACTTGCAAAGATTGTACCTGGAAGCCAATTTGTACGCTTCAGCGGCTTGTAGACATTGCCACCAAAATCTTGAATTAAATAACGCGCTACACGTGTCCCAGCATCAATAGCCGTTAAAATAAAGACCGCTTCAAACATGATAACGAATTGATAGAAGTAAGAAGACAGTTCAGCAAACCAAGGAATACCCGTGAAAATATCAGTCATCCCAACTGCTAGCGTTACAGCTCCACCTGTACGTCCTTCTAAATCCATCCCAATACTTTCGGCTAATGCATGTAAATGAACCGGCTCCATTCCCAATGTAGCAAAAACTGCTGGAGCTGAATTAATCGCAAAATAATCTGCAGGATGAAGAGCCGTTGCTGCGATTAAAGCCATTACCCCTACTAAAGATTCTACGAGCATAGCACCGAAACCAACGATGCGAATATCTTCCCAGCGATCAATCATTTTCGGCGTTGTCCCAGAACCTACAAAAGCGTGGAAGCCAGAAATAGCTCCACAAGCAATTGTAATGGAAACGAATGGCCATACTGGACCAGCAATTACTGGACCACCACCATGAATAAACTCTGTAATTGGTGGGAATTGAATGATTGGGTTCACGAAAAAGACCCCGATGATTAAAGCAATAAATACGCCAATTTTCATGAAACTACTCAAATAATCACGCGGCGCTAATAAGAGCCATACAGGTAATGCCGCCGCAAAGAATGCATAGATCGGTAGAATAATAGCTAAAGTATGACGGTCAAACGTTAAAAAGTCACCAAATGCTGTTCCTTGAATCATCGGTCCAATAAATACACCAATCATCAGTAAAATAAAGCCAACGGTTGACGTAACAAGTAAATTTCCTGTTTTACGATAAGCAATACCCACAAGCGTCGCTATCGGAACCGTAATTCCTACCGCAAAAGTCCCCCATGGATTTCGCTCCAACGCACCTAGGACAACCATCGATAGCCCGGCCATTGTAATTGTAATAATGAACAGCATTGCAAGGCCTGTACAGAATCCTGCAACAGGTCCTAACTCCTTCTTCATCACCTCTGATAACGATTTTCCTCCATGACGCATAGAAGCGAATAACACTACAGCATCATGTACTGCACCACCGATTACCGCACCAATTAACAACCAAAGGAGCCCTGGCAAATAGCCAAATTGTGCGGCTAAAATAGGTCCAACTAATGGTCCAGCTGCTGCAATCGCGGCAAAATGATGCCCAAATGTTACCCATTTATTCGTCGGAACATAGTCTTTACCATCCTCCATAGCGTGTGCTGGGGTGGGCGTATCATCTTTTATCTTAAGTACCTTCTTTGTGAAAAATATGCCATACAAACGATAGCTAATCATCAGTACACAAATGGAACCTATTACAATTGTAATAGCATTCATGTTATCACTCCCTTTACGTTTTCCTCATCATAGCAAATGAATTAAACAATTATTCGTGAAATTCACCAAAATGTCAGAATTTTAAGTTGAAAGGGTGTTTTCTACTGTTGAAATGCAGTTATTTTGATAGCTGAAAAATCTTGCGTACATCTTTCATATAAAGCCTGCTGACAGGTATCGAGTGTCTATTATGCAAAATTAAATTGTATTTAGAACTACTCCAAGGCTCCAGTTCTTCAATATGTTCTAAATTGACAATAAATGCCCGATGGACACGTACAAAACCTTTTAAAGTAAGCTTATTCTCCAAAGCAGCTAACGACTCTGAAGCAAAATATCTCCCTTTCTCAGTGACAACTATCGTCTTACTATCTTCAGATGTACAATATAAAACATCTTGAATTTTAATAAGTAAAATTCGATTATTCACATAAACTGTTAATTTATCTAGCTTGTCCAATTGTAAATGCTTTATTTTCTCCAGCGTTTTAACCTGCGTTGCTCTTCTTTTTGCCACTAGCTTTTCAACTGCACTTTGTACACGCGTTGGCTCAAATGGTTTCAAAATATAATCAAAGGCGTTCACTTCGAATGCCTGTAATGCATACTCATCGAAAGCAGTAGCAAAAATAATTTCAGGTTTTAGTATGCTTTGTTGCAGTTGTTTTGCTAATTCCAGGCCATTATTTACGCCTAGATGAATATCTAAAAACACACAATCAACCTGTTCAAAGTTTGGATCCTGCAGTATGTCCTCCAGCTCCTCCGATTCTCCAATGATCTGGACTAACTTTGTTTGCTCCAATAAATATCGTAATTCAGCCCTTGCTAACGGTTCATCATCTACTATATAGACATTTAACATTTCTCTACTCCCATCTTGTGGCTTTTAACGGCAGTTGAATCATAATTTTCGTGCCAACATCCAGCGTACTTGAAATATGAAAATCTGCCTCAGTTCCATAAATTTCATGAATACGCTGATAAATATTCCATAAAGCTGTCCCTGTTCCTTGCTCGGATTGCATGATCGTTTTGCCAAGCTGTTTAACCTGCTCTTTTCGCATCCCACAGCCATTATCTTCTGTTAACAGCAATAGCTTATTATTAATGCGTTGCACCTTCACGTTAATTTTGCCTTCCTTGCGATTGTTAAAGGCATGATAAATGGCATTTTCAACAAGCGGCTGTAGAGTAAATGGGGGAATTTGTACGTCAAAAAGTGATTCATCCAAGTGAAATTGCACATCATAGCGGTTTGGAAACCTCGTTTGTTCAATCGATAAATAAGCCTCCACATGGTCAATTTCATTTTTTAACGGAATTAGCATTTGACGAGCTCCCTGTAGATTACTCCTAAAAAAGGTACTAAGCTTTATCAACAATGCTCTAGCCTCATCAGCATCCGTTCGAATCAAACTTGAGATAGTATTGAGACTATTAAAAAAGAAATGAGGATGAACCTGTGCTTGTAGCGCTTTAATTTCGGCATCTTTTAATAGCTTTCTTTGCTGCTCAATTTCAGCATATTCAAGCTGCGAGGAAAATAGTCGACTGAGGCCTTCAGCGAGCTCCTTTTTCGCCCCTGTTAATGAAGAAACATTGATAAAATATAGCTTTAAGGTACCTACCGTTTTATGCTGTACTTTTAAAGGAAAGACAATCGCAGCACTTAGTGGACAATCTTCATATGGACAACTAATTTCTTTTGCTGACGTCGCTGTAAGAATGCGTCCTTCTACTAATACCCGTTTCGTTAAAGCCGTCATTATTTCTTGGTGAATGACATGATGGTCCTCGCCTACTCCTACATGTGCTAAAATCCCATTTGTATCCGTAATCGCGACTGCATTAACCTCAATTTCTCTTTTAATAATTTCCGCAACCGTTCGGCAGGATTCTTCATTTAACCCTTTACGAAAATGTTCAATTGTTTGTTGGGCAATAGAAAAGGCTTGGTGTGTTTGTAATGCTTTTGTGCGCTCTTCCTCATCAATAAAAGTTTTGATAATAATGAAAAATATTAAAATCCCAAAGGCATTCATAAAAATCATCGGTAGCGCTATTAATGAAACTAATTGCAATGCTTGTTCCAATGGTTTTGCCACTAGTAAAATAATAATCATTTGTAAAGTCTCTGCACATATTCCGATGATAACAGCCTTTTTATAGGAGAAGGTTTGACGAATTTTTAATTGATTACTTAAACCACCTGTAATGAATCCTGCTAATATTGTCGAAACACCACAGGCAACCGCTGTAAAACCGCCAAGGGTAATACGATGGAACCCCGCAATAATCCCGACGCTAACACCAACAAGTGGCCCACCGAAAATACCAGCAATCGCTACGCCAATTAGCCTCGTATTCGCAATGGCTTCTTCTGCATTAATAGTGCTATGTATCATTTGATTTAAAGGATTGATGGACCCACTTTCGATCTTTATCCCCGTATAGCTGCTCACTATACTTAAAGCACTAAAAATAATAATAAGCCAAACTTTTTCCTTCCCCCCTTGATCCTGAAATAATACTCCCCGAAAGAGGCGCCATCTTGACATTAAAAAGGCAAACACAATGATTAGCCCTACCCGCTCTAACATAAACAAAAATAGCTCCATCATAGGTCCCCTCCTCTGTCATGTTATTTTTTAAAGAACAATTTATAAGAGGAATAGCCAAAGACATCTCCTGGATTAATGCCCTCAATCCCCTCTAATTGGTGCTTTTCAAATTGGTTGGACGCCATTTCCTTTAACATCACTGAGGCCATCTCATCCTGAGCAAGCTCCTTTGGATACATCCAGTCCGCTGCTAATAATTCATTTTCCTGAATGCTAATCTTCTGCTGCTCATCTTTCATCCGACAATAAAATATCGCCATATTATCACTAATGTCACCACGAATCACACCCGTTCGAAAACCGATTAAGCCAGATACATAGCAATCAATATCGGTTTCTTCCTTTAATTCGCGTACAACGGCTTCATCTATCGTTTCACCCGCATTGACAAACCCAGCCGGCAATGACCATCTCCCCTTTAATCCGCTATATGCCTTTTTGACAACTAACCATTGTCCTAACTCATTGACAGTAACCCCCGCAACACCTAACCAAACTTTTCCTCTATCTTTTTTCATAATCTTCACCTCTATATCACTATTATAACGGCCAATTTTCCATATACAGAAGTATTAATTCAGATGAACGAATACCGGCTTTTTTCATGAGTCGATGTACGCGTTTAATACTTCACGCTCTCTATGAGTAACTATGCATGTATTTTCGGCGCAAAATCGTCCATCTTTGTGAATGGTACAAATACTAAAGGATTTACAATTTTATACTATATTTTCTAAAAACCTTGATTTATTTCCTGAATCTTTGTAAAATATTAAATATTACCACAATTCAATTTGTAGGGGGGGAAGATAGTGAAAATAACAAAAATTTTTAGCATTATTACAACGTTGATTATTACTATTTTTGCATTCGGAAATCTAAAAGCAACAGCCGCAATTTTGGTTTTATCAGAGCAACAAAAACAGGAATATTACAAGCAGTATAAGGAAATTGTAGACGAAATCAATTCAGAAAACCCAAATGCACTATTGGAACTTGTACCTTTTGCAGAATATGAATCTGAAGATTATGTTGAACCATCAGAATTTAAAAAATATGCAACGGAAAGGGCTAATGTAAAGTTTGTTTCTACATCAGGGAGTGCAATTCAACCTTATAGTACAGCATCAAGTACAAAGACTAAAAGTGTAAATTCTAATGGAGTATCAGCGACTATTACTATTAGAGGTTCTTTTGAAACTCAATATGATTCTTTTTATCAAAGACAAATGTTTGCTGGAATCAATTCAATTACTTCTTCATCTTCTACAGGATCTTGGAGTCAAACGGGTTATACTCCAAGTTTAATTGATGGTGGACGTACGTATTCAATTATAGTAGGAGGTAAATTAACTATAAATAGTCTTACTTCTAGCCATAATATTTCTGTTGAATTTTATTGTAATTCGAATGGTTCGATTAGTTAAAAATAGAATTCACTAACCCCCGACCTCTCAGTCAAGTAGCCAATGGGAGTTTCACCCAAAGGCTCTCACAGATGTGAAATTTCTCGATGTAACCTATATGCTAATATAGTACCCTACCTTTTCATGTTATAAGCTGTGTTCCAAACATTTCACATACCTAAACAACAAATACTTAAGCTTCTAGCTGCTCGATATCCAATTAAGCTTTAATATATTTTTTAATAGGATGACCTGATCTTCTCCAATTGTATTGACCAGTTGTTTTTCTATTTCTGCTTTACAATATTGTTTTTTTTCAAAGCAATCTTCACCAAATTCAGTCATACGAATAGCTTTATGTTTTTTACTATGTTCGACACTCGTAACTGTCACCAATCCTTTTACTTCCAAACCCTTTATTATTTTATGGGTTGCTTGTCTTGAAAATTTAACATTTTTAGCTACATCTGAAATCGTAAGTTGTTTTTTGTAAACAACACCTAAAATATACCATTCTGAATTTGAAACATACATATCGTTATGCGTATTCCACTTCTCTTCAGCAAGACTTCTAAGTAGCTCGTGACGTTCGCTCAACAAATCAATGACATCTCGATTCTGCAATTCGTCCTTCAACTAGTTCACCTTCATTTCATATTTTTCGTTATTAATATACAAAAACCAGCAGCAATCGTCAACCAAGTTGACAAAAACCTTTTAATTGCTTACAATAAAATTAGTCAACTAAGTTGACAATATAGTTTGTTGGAGGGATATATATGTACAACGTTGGCGATGTAGTCATTTACTCATCACATGGACTTTGTTCTATTGAAGATATTTGTGAACAGACCTTTAATGACATTACTAAATCTTATTACGTTTTACAACCACTAAATGAACCACAATTACTCATTCGTACCCCTATTGACAATTCCAAAAAACAGCTTAGAGATGTTATTAAAAAAGAAGAAGCCCTCAGTATTTTACATTCATTCACATCACCTGGTGTGGAATGGATTGAACAAAACACACATCGAATGAGATTTCATTTAGACATCATTAAATCTGGAAATCGCCAAAAACAAGCAAAGCTGTTAAACACATTGTTACGAAAAAAGCTCGAATATAAGACCATTGAAAAAAAATTCCCTAACCAGGAAGAAAAATTATTGCAATCTTTACAAGATACTATCTTTTCAGAGTTTTCCATAGCTCTTAATAAACCATCCGATGAAATTTATGATTATGTTATAACACAACTTCAGTAATTGTAAATTATTAGTACATGAATAAATGGCTAAGACAAGACAAAACTACTCAAAAAAAGTACGAGAAATCAATTTTAGAAACTTGACTTCTCGCACTTTTCTGATGTGAAATTTTTTATTTTTGCTTTTATCATTTACTCCTGTAGCTTCAAAAAAACCAATGCAAATGTTCCCTCAGCTTTGCTTTTAACCATCACATGCTCATCAAACCCTTCTAAGGTCAATCTATAATATATGAATACATATCCTGCGATGTTATATTTTTCATAAGCACAATATTATGTGAAATAAGGAAGAGCAAGGACTTTTAGGAGTTGGAGAATTATATTTATTATTTACATATTAATGATACTTAATTTTATTGTTTTTAAGTTCGATGGAAATACATAGAGAGTTGTAGACACCATACAATCCAATATTGAACGAGGATGGCAATGTGTAATTTAGTTTCTTTTAGTACAGTCGAATCCTACATAAGCGATTTACAGGAACTTTAATGTGATAGAACGAAATTGTCAGCAACTGAAACAATAGCCATCACACATCAAACTGGGGCTCGTGGTTAGGGTATTTCTTCTCCGTTGCCATCTTCCCAAAAGCCTTATGTTTCTTCTTCAAAAAAGCCTCTTCAATTTATTATGTTTTTCAACATATAAATCAAAGAGGCTTAGATATCTACACACATGTAGACAATTTATTTTTAATCACAAATCTCAGGCGTACCTTCACGTTTCGCCGTTTTGAAAGACGTGCCACAGCCGCATGATGCAATGGCATTTGGATTGTCGATTGTAAAGCCTCCACCCATTAGCGATTGCTTATAGTCAATTTTTGTCCCTATTAAAATCGGCGCATCTTCACGGGAAACAAGAATTGTTAAACCATGTTGTACATCTTCAAAATCATCTTCTTTTTTCTCTTTATCAAAATGCATACCGTATGATAGACCACTGCATCCGCCACCATTTACAACTACACGTAAAAACGAACCTTGTTCTCCATTGTGCTCCATCATTTCATTAATATGAAAGCTAGCCGCTTCAGTCACTTCAATTACTTGCTTACTTGTCATCCCAATCACCTTCCTTCTTACTTATTATCATATCAATGTTGACTATTGTATGACAAATATTCAGCTTTTTATCGTTGCTGTTATATGTGGCCGATTAAGAGTGGCAAAAATTATTGAAGCGCCAAGCTGAGGGAATTGCCGATACACGAAAAGCAAGCATTCTGGTAGACCAAAGTTGGATTTATCTCATTGTCGCCTGAGCAACGTGACATACTTAAAGCTAATTATGAGGCTTGGAAGCGTCATGAGCTGACATTAACAGCTCTCGTAATGTCCTTCCATTCGCTAATAATTTCGTCATAATTACGGCCAAGTCGATCAAGCGCATCGCTGTAGCTGAGGTAAAAATTCTAATACTTTTCACACTTTTAGTATTTTTATCCATTTTCATAATATTCACATTGGTATAATAGTTATAATATTACAATGAAAGAGGTATAAAATATGGAGATTTCACCTTATTACGAAAAAAAAATTCAATGTCATAATTGCAAAAAAGAATTTCCAACATTAAAAGTACGCTCTAAATTCATTAAAGTAGATCATACAGAAACAGATTTTCACCCTATTTATGCAGACGGTGTAAATGCCCTTTATTATAATGTATTTGTTTGTGAGCATTGCGGCTTTTCATTTACAGAAGACTTTTCAAAATATTTTGCCCCTGGCACGCAAGATGAAATTCGCACGCAAATTACCGAAAAATGGGTACATCATGATTTTAAGGGTGAGCGTACTGTATTCCAAGCAATACAAGCTTATAAATTAGCATTCCTTTGCGGTACGATTAAAAAAGAAAAATTTGTCGCTATAGCTGGGCTAACATTACGTCTTGCATGGCTATATCGTTCACTAAAAAACGAGGGTCAAGAGCAACGTTTTATGACAATGGCCCGAGATTACTATATGGATTCTTATTCAACTGAGGATTACAGCTCAACGCAAATGTCAGATGTACGAATTATGTATATGATTGCAGAACTATCACGACGTATCGGTGATTTAGAAAATGCTACACGCTTCTTTTCAAAGGTCATCGAAAGGCAAAGTATTGGTGGAGAAGCGAAGATCATTGATATGGCTAAGGAACAATGGGCTATTATTCGAGAAGAAAAAGAACATGCCCGCCAAGTTTAAGAAAAAAAGTTCTAGCCTGAATGTATCAGCTAGAACTTTTTTAGTCGTTTTAGAATACTTGCTCTACTTCAATAACACCTGGTACTTCTTCTAATAATGCGCGCTCGATACCAGCTTTAAGTGTAATTGTTGAACTTGGACAACTACCGCATGCACCTAATAAACGTAATTTTACAATACCGTCTTCTACATCTACTAATTCACAGTCTCCACCGTCACGTAGTAAGAATGGGCGTAATTTATCTAATACCTCTTGAACTTGATCGTTAATTGTTGCTTCTGCCATTTGTCTCGACTCCTTTCCTTATAATGATTATAATGTTAGCAACAGAAAAAATCCAATATTGAATCATGAGGAGTGGAAATGGAATGGGACAAACGAAACCAATGATTGAAATTTACGGAACAGCGGTAATCTGCGCAAGTTGTGTCAATGCGCCATCTTCAAAGGATACATATGAGTGGTTACAAGCAGCCATCGATCGAAAATATCCAAACCAAGGATATGATATTCGCTATATCGATATTGAAGGACCAATTGAGAATGAACGCGATCAAGATTATGCTTCACGCATTCAGGAAGATGAATTTTTTTATCCACTTGTCCTTATAAATGATGAAGTAGTAGGCGAAGGCTATGTGCAATTAAAGCCTGTATTTACTGCACTTGAAAATTTAGGCTTCGTTGCTAACGAAACCGTTTAAAAGAAATATAAGGAATTGTTTCAAAAATACATTTTGAAACAATTCCCTTTTTAATAAGAAGCATCTAGCTCATTAATCATTTTGACGTTTGTAGTACCATAATAATCCTGATTTCATCAAGCGTGCAATACGCCCTGTTACTGTTGTATCTGCTAAATAAACAAAGCCTTGTTTTTTACCAAGAGCCCCCATGAAACCTTTTAATTTTATGTCAGGCATGTTCTCAGGTAAGTTTTCGCCTTTCCAACGCATGCGAAGTACTTTGACGATTTGTTCTGCTTGCTCTTCAGCTAATTGCGCAGTTGGAGGTAAGTCTGAAGCGGCACAGTCACCTACAACATATACATGCTCATCATCTAGAAGATTGAAATATTGTGTTACAAGCGGACGACCTTGTTTATCTTTTTCAACTTCCAAATCGCGAACAATTTTGACCGGCTGCACACCAGCAGTCCAAACGACAGTATCGAGTGCAATTTCATCTTCGTGATTGTAAATTTTACCTTGTTCAATTTTCGTAATATTTGAATTGGCAATGACTTCAACATTATGTTTTACAAACCAGTCTTTCACATATTTACTTAGCTTTTCTGGGAAGTCCTTCAAAATACGAGGACCACGGTCGAATAGCTTTATTTTTAAATCGGATCGGCTTTCACGTAACTCACTTGCAAGCTCAATGCCACTCAAGCCAGCTCCAACAATTCCGACAGTAGAGCCTGCTGGTAAACCACAAAGTGCTTGGAATGTTGAACGTGATTTCGCCATTGTCTGAATGCTATATGTGTACTCCTCTGCACCTTGTACACCATGATATTTATCCTCACAGCCAAGACCAATTACTAAATCATCATATTCAATACGTTGTCCATCCTCTAGAATGACTACTTTTTCCGCACGATTAATTTCAACCACTTCTCCATATACAGCCGATAAACGTTCATGCTCCGGGAAGCTTACACGGATTTCTTTATCTGTTGCAGTCCCTGCGGCTAATGCGTAAAATTCTGTTTTTAAACTATGGAAAGGGGCTCTGTCTACTAGCACGATTTCTGTGTCTAATGGAACGTTCGGTAATAATCGAAGCATGACACGCATATTGCCGTAGCCGCCACCTAAAAGTACTAATTTTCCCATAATAGTCTCCTTTTATATCTCTTGTATTAATTGTTCACAAAGTATCCACAAATGAGTATAACCGATTGTGAGAAGTTTCACAATATCAGAATGCAATTTTGTGAAAGATTTCACAAAATGAATGATAACTTGCTTTTTTCGAACGATTTTTGAATCATTTTCACTTCGATAAACCGTCGATATTGTGCGAATTTTCCTTCAATATCGTTTTCTTTCCTTCACTTTCGCAAAAATAGTTTAACGTTTAGTACGCTCAACCTTCCCACTGAAGATTTGCTTTCTCAAGGTCAACTCAAATCATTGACGAATGTTCTAAAAGCGGGTAGCATTACTTTGGTGAGGTGACATGTATGAATCCAATGGTTGAATTTTGTATAAGTAATTTGGCAAATGGCTCTCAAAAAACTTATGAAATACTAGAAAGTGATCCGAACATCGATGTTTTGGAATATGGCTGCCTTAGTTACTGCACAAAATGTTCAGAATCATTTTATGCAATCGTCAATGGTGAACTAGTTGAGGCTGATTCTCCTGAAGAGTTGACAAAAGCCATTTATCAATTTATCGAAGAAAATCCGTTATGGTAATGAAGGCGTAATACCTCATTCATATAATAATGAAACACTTACTAATACTAAATTTGAACATAAAAAAAGGATGCTATGCCAAAAAAATCGACATAAGCATCCTTTTTTATGTTTGAGCTATATGCTTGAACTCATCCATTATGCCTTATAAATTAAAGCTTCTACCACATAGGTAGGTTGCTGCTCCTTCTCAAGTACCACCTTTGTTGGTGTAACACCTGTGTTTACATGGATTGTATCACAGCCAAAACGAATTCCACACATAATATCTGTGTCGTAATTATCGCCAATCATCACCATTTCCTCTTTCGTAAAGTCATGCTCTGTCGCAATAACTTCAAGCATTGCAGGTGATGGTTTACCGATATAGATTGGCTCTACGTCTGCAACTTCACCTACTAATCGGGCAAATGACCCATTACCTGGTAAAAATCCATACTCTGTCGGGAATTTAATATCTTGATTCGTTGCTATAAACGTCGCACCATTTTGCACAGCAATCGTCGCCTTCGCAAGTGCCATATAATCTAGATTTCGATCAATCCCCATAACAAAAACCTCTGGCTCATCCTCGATAGGTTCAATGCCTTCATTAAATAACGCTTTCCGAATACCATCAGAACCTAACATGGCTACTTTTTTACCAGGGAAATTCAAGGCTACATATTTTGCTGTAACTAATGCGCTAGAGTAAATATGCTCTACCGGGGCATTCACACCTATAGCATTTAAAGCTTCCTGCAGCTGCTCTCTTGTCTTAGAAGAATTATTTGTTACGTAAAACGGTTCGATTCCTGCTTGTTGTAACCGATGAATATAAGTAATCGCAGAAGGAATGCCGTCCTTTCCACGGTACACTGTGCCATCTAAATCAAAGCAATATGCCTTATAGGTCTTCATTGATGGTCCTCTGGCAAAAATGCTGAAACAGGGCCGAGTTCATTTGTTAAATAACTATTCACGGCTGGAGAGAATTGCTTTAATGCTGGTAAAGTCGTTGTTAACACATTAACAACTTCCTGAACATCTACTTCTGTGAATTCACGAACAAGCATTTTACGTAAGCCAACTACTGCTTTTAACGGTGCTTCCATTTCAGAAGATACGACTTTTTCATCGATTAAAATATCAATAATATCCTCATAGCTTCCTGGATCACGCATAATGAAGCCGTCAATCATTAAATTTCCTACATCCATCATTGACTCCATCACATTATGACCAATTCGCTCGATTGCTAATTTCTTCATATCATTTTCTAGCCAGCTATCTTCTGACTCTAAAATTGCTAATAGTCCATCTAAGTACTGTAAGTTTTTTGTGATTTTATTACGATCTACAAAATACACAAGGAAAGCCCCCATTCAAATCTTTAAAAGTTGATAGTCATTTCTCTTCTATAGTACCATATCTATAGGACTGGAAGGAGATTAAAAGATGGAACGTTTTTTTTTATATGATGATGTAGAAGATACGAAAACACGCTTTGTTAGTTTTGCAGGGAATAAGTTACGTTATGATTTAGCCATTTTGCAATCGGGTCGTTTCTTTGGGAAAGTGCTTGTCATGGATATCCAATTTGGACGCTTTGCTATAATTGGTCCAGATGATGTAGAAGAGCCTGGCTATCTTGAACACGTATACAATCGCACAGAGGAAGAGACAGTTGAGCTACGAGAATATTTACGTGAATTATTAAATTAACACTCTTTAAAAAATGGGTGTTTTCATAGCCATTAAGAAGTTAATACAAAAAAATTCCGCTGTTCTGCGGACATTGGGTTCTACTTTGCGCACTGTGCAACAGAAGGTTAGCGGAATTTTTTTGTAAGTATCTTAAATCTAAATCACAGGAGCATTGTATTGTGCGCCTACTTTTCATTATTTAATTTAGCAGGATTATCCTTATTGCGAGGCTTGTCTTTGTTTTCATTGTCGTTTTGTTTTTTTGCTTGTTGATTTTGCCCAATTACTCCTAAGTCATCTACACTAATATCAAAGCCAAATCCATATTCTTCCCGATCTAACGATTTTTTATTTTCTTTAGTCAAATTCATCACCTCCATTAAATAAATTATCCTTTTTCATATGATTTATACGCTTTGTCTTTCCACTTCAACAATACTAGCGTTATGCTGTCGCATCCTTAATAATCCAATCAGCAGCACTAATTAAATCTGGGAAAACCGCATCTGCCAGCGGATCTTTCGCACCTAAAAATACTCCCTTAGTTCCTGCTCGTTTGCCTGCTATTATATCTGTATCCGTATCTCCCACCATGTAGGATTTTGCCAAGTCTATATTATATTTTTCACCAAGATCAACGATTAATTTACTATTGGGCTTACGACAGGCACAGCCCGACTTTGGTTTATGGGGACAATAGACGACTTCGTGAATAGTGGCCCCTTCTTTCTTCAATTCTTTTACCATATGCTCATGTATTTTTTGTAGCTGCGTTTCTTTCATAAACCCCAAACCAACGCCACCTTGATTGGTTACTACAAAAATATAGTCGAAGTATTTATTCAATTTTTTTATGGCTTTTTGAACATGCGGTAGGAAATAGAGATCCTTAGGCTTATTAACAAATTTAACGCGATCCGTTAACACTTCATTGATGACCCCATCACGGTCCAAAAATACAGCTTTTTTCATCTAAACAACACACACCTTTAATAAAACTAGCATTAATTTTAAAATCCGTCCTTTTTGATTCACCACCAAAAGTTGGAGATGGTCTTTGTTAAAACCTATATTCTAAATATAAGTTGATTGGAGTGGAGGCTGGGCGACTCCTTGGGGATCAGCAAATAGAGGAACGAAGGCTAAAACCATCACGTCCTTTGATAACGCCTTCGTGACCAACATCGTGTTGGCCCGAGACCCTGCAGCGAAGCGAAGCGGCTCATCGGACGCACCCAGAAAGCTCTGCTCTGTGCGAAAGCGAAGCGTCAGCAACAAATGTTTTATCTGTGCGAAAGCGAAGCGTCAGCAACAAATGTTTTATCTGCGCGAAAGCGAAGCGTCAGCAACAAAGCGCCCAATCGGAACGGAAATCAACCATACGCTATGCCATATTTTTATTATTACCAGATTTTAAAAACCTATCACTACAAAGTAAAAACCTGATGCAAAATTTGCATCAGGTTTTTAAAGTTTATTCTGTCATTTGTGCATTCTCAGCAAGCTTTGTCACTTCAGCATCTTCACTTACTACAGCTTCTGGCTGCTGAGTAGATTTACCGGATTTACGCAAGACGAAATATGCACAGCCAAAATTACAATACTCAAATAAGTAATCTTGTAGTGTACTAATCTTCGTATCGAAGGTGGCTTTCTGATTTTTATCGTCAAAAAAGCCTTTTAAGCGTAATTGACTATAGCCCCAGTCACCCACAATATAATCATATCTAGCTAAAATATCTGAGTATCGTTCCTTGAACACTTCCTCTTGAAAACCATCTTTGTAATCTTCAATAAGCTCGTATTCATATCCTTCAATATTGATCAAAGTAGCACCGCCCTCTATTTCAACATTTGTTTTTACTGTTCTGCTTGTAGTTGACGTTCTTTTGTTGCTTCGTTAACTTGTTCATCCGCATGATAGCTACTACGTACAAGTGGACCCGCTTCACAATGCTTAAATCCTTTTTCCATTGCGATTTTACGCAGTTTACCAAACTCTATTGGAGAATAATACTTTTTAACAGGCAAATGCTTTTTTGTTGGCTGTAAGTATTGACCAATTGTCATAATATCTACGTCATTTGCTCGTAAATCGTCCATAACTTCTAAAATTTCTTCATGTGTTTCACCTAAGCCTATCATTAAAGATGACTTTGTAGGGATGTCTGGCTGCATGTCTTTTGCTAAACGAAGAAACTCTAATGAACGCTCATATTTTGCACGTGCACGTACTCTTGGCGTTAAGCGACGCACTGTTTCAATATTATGATTTAAAATATCTGGCTTCGCATCCATTAAAATTTGAAGGTTCTCTTTCAAACCACCTAAATCCGACGGTAAAACTTCAATTGACGTAAACGGACTTTTACGTCGAATCGCACGTACTGTTTCAGCTAATACTTGTGCACCGCCATCCTTTAAGTCATCACGTGCTACCATTGTAATAACAACGTGCTTCAAGTTCATAATAGCTACAGAATCTGCTACTCGTTCTGGCTCAGCGAGGTCTAATTCATTTGGTAAGCCTGTTTTAACTGCACAGAAACGGCAAGCACGCGTACAAACAGATCCAAGGATCATCATTGTTGCTGTTCGTCGTTCACCCCAGCATTCATGAATATTAGGACAGCGAGCTTCCTCACATACTGTATGCAGATTTTTTTCACGCATGAGCTTCTTTAGCCCTTTATATTCATCATTTGTGTTTAATTTAATTTTTAACCAATCTGGTTTTCTTAAATATTCTTCTTTTTCTTTGCTTGTAGGTTTACAAGATGTCATACGGATATCGCCCCTATCAAATATGTGCTGTTTTTATATTACCATCTTCACTGTTGTCAATGTAACATAATAAATGAACTCCAACAACTATCATCATCAATTTTGCCTCGGCAAAATTGCGTCCGAAAATCGGCTTTGTGCTTAGGCCTGCACGAGGGCCGACACGATGTCAGTCATTTCGGTAATGCTACAGGACGTGGCGTTTTTACCGATGCAGGTCAGTTAGCCGTTATCGCATGAATGCGATAAGCTTATTTTTCGATTCCGTGACACCCGCCCCAGGGCTTAGGCCAACACGAAGTTGGTCACTCAGTCATTGCCACAGGACGTGGCGTTCTTAGACTGCGTTCCTCTATTTCAGCGGGTGTTTGGAAACCCATACCTGTCGCTACGCTTTCGGTACAAAGAACATTCACTGAAAGAAGATAAACATTTCTACTTTTTAGGAGAGACAGGTATTTGAATTGAAGGTACCTCTGAACTACCATTTGAATAAACATCTGGAACAGACCCCCTTACTAAGCCCATTGCCACCGGAATATCCTGCGTAACTGTTGTAGTTTTACTAGCAAACGGGACAATAATTTGGACATTTACCTCTATATGAATTCCTACCTCCACATATGCGCTATTAATGCCATATTCATTTATTGAAGAAGTAACTTCACTATGCACATTGCCAATTACATGAAAACGTATCGGAATTTTAGGGCCTAAATTCCCAAGTAAAGGGATATTGGCCGCCTGACTGATAGGTACATAAAAAACGACCCCGTTCCCTTCATTAATCTTGTTATAATCGTATTCAACATTATCAAGATTTGGTAAATGCGACAACTCCCCTTGCTCTGCCTGCTCTAAATACACTTTTACTAGATTGACCGTTTCTGTTCGAACCCGATTAATCGTTTCTGTATTAATTTTCAAATCAGCATGGTTGCCAGGGGATACTTCTACAAGAATATCATTAACATCCATAACACTTGATGTACGAGAATCAATCGCTTTACTCAAAACGGAAGATGCAATCTTACCCGTTTGTATTTCAGCATAATCTAAGTATGTTGGCATTAGCTGTTTATTTAAATAATAAATAAATAAAAAAACACCGATAATAGCACAGACAACTAATATGGTTAGTCGATTCAACCGATTTCCCTTTTTTCTATAGTTGCCATAATTTCTATATGATCGTAATTTCATCCTTTTTCGAGGGAAAAACAAAAAAATCTCCTCCTGTTCCTTAACGTATGAACAGAAGGAGATTTTTATTCGATTTTCGATGGTACAACATAATCCACTTCAACGCTTTCAATTGTTATGGTTGGGTAGTCCACTAAATTAAGTTCATATGTAGCAGTTAATAGTTGATTTTGCTCTTCAAATATGCGAATCCACGGTAATGCGGCATTCGATGTATTTTGTCTTGATACAATACCTCGCCGCCCATCCGATAATTTTAAAATAACACCGGTAGGATAATGGACAACAGACCCTTTCAATGCCTTCACAATACGTGCATCGTATATAGTTCCAGCGCCCGCTTCTAGAATTGCTAGGCCCTGAGAAGGTAGCATCTTTTCACGATATACACGACTTGTAGTCACCGCATCAAAGACGTCTGCTACACCAATAATTTTGGCAAACGGATGGATTTCAAAATCAACTAAGCCCCGTGGATAGCCACTCCCATCAATCCGTTCATGATGTTGGAAGGCACAATGTGCAACAATCAATGATATGGAATGTAAATTACGTAACAAATTAAAACCATATCGAGTATGCTGCTTCATCGTTTCAAATTCCTCACTTGATAGGTGTTCAGGCTTTGTCAGAACTTCTTTTGGTACCATTAGCTTTCCTATGTCATGTAACAATGCGCCAATTCCAATTAAACGTAAATCCTCAGCTAAGTATCCAAGCTCTTTAGCAATCGCTATCGAATAAAGTGTGACTTGAAAAGAGTGTTGATATAAATATTCATCAAATAAATACGCATCTGTTAGTATTGTTAATATTTCATCATTACTTCTAACCACCAACAGTAACTCATCTACAATGGAGCCAATTACTTTTGATTGTTGGTCAAGTACATAAGAGGCATTTACTGGATTACAACCATTGATTGATTGGAAAGAATCTTTAATGGTTGAAATTGCTTTATTTCGAATAACAGTTGGAACTGTTTCCTGTACCTCAATACCCTTAGAAATTTCATCGTCAATATATAAATAATGCGTATTTAATTGTTGAAGTCTTTGTATGATATGTTCATTAATAACAACATCTTTCTTTAAAAGAGGGTGTCCCGCCTCATTCCAAATGGTTCTTGCTAATACCATTCCTTCTTTTAATACATCGATTGAAATTAATCGCATGACCTTTTCCCCAATCCGTTCTAAAAGCGTTTTATCTACTATTGCTGAAAGAATCTTTGCCCATAATCTATCATAATGTTTCGTAAAAATTCTGGAAGAATATATTTTTTCTTAGCATATTTAAAGCTTGGATAAAAATAACCGAACGTGAACAAATCAAGTGTTACTAATTTATAAATTCGATCATTATCTGCAAGCCTACCATTAATAAGGAATTGACGATCTTCATTCATTGCAAAACCATAAGTTAACATCTTCCCAAAGATAACGCCTCTAAACCCTAATCCCTTTAGCTCAATATAGGGCCATTCTTCATTTTTAGATTGCTGATAAATTTCTTTCATTTCAGCAACTGATAATTCAATCGTACATAAATTTATAGGATGTGGGAAAATTCTATGCAAATCTAGTGCAGTCACTGTTCCCTTAGGTAAACCATCTAAAAAAATCCCCGCGTTAAATAACGCACAATCCGCTCCACTTCTCTCTAAAATGGCTCGCGCAAACAAATCGGATAATTGTGAATAATGGAACCATTCCTTATTGTACAATTTTTCCGTAGTGAATACTGGAATATCAAGTAATTGTTTGCCTTCTTTTTCTAAAGACTGAACGATTTCATGTTCATTTTTAATCGTAGGCAAATCTTTATTATGAATTAACATATCCTTTTTTTCAACAATTATCCTAGATTTTGTATCATATTTTAACACAAGATGGCCAGTATATTGTCCAAATTTTCCTCCACCCGTTAATAAAACGCCATTAATTAGCTTTCCATTAGGGAGAACATGATGTGTATGTGAGCCGAATATAACATCTATTTCTGGGCATTCCTCAGCTAAAAGTTCATCCTCTGTTATGCCTAAATGTGACAAACAAACAATAATATCCACTTCTTCACGAAGCTGAAGTGCTAAGCGAATGAGTGTGCTTCGTGCCTCATCTATCTCCCAGTCTAATTCCTTATAATAAATTTCAAACATCGCTGTTGCTGCAATCACCGCAACCTTTGTGCCATAAGCAGTTGTTAATACAACATACGGCTTCATCCACGCCGGATTAGGTCCTTGTGAGGCATTGACATTAGCAACTACTACGTCAAAAGCTGCATCATCATACAAATGGTACAGCTCCTTATGGGACAATGTTATACCTTCATTATTACCGATTGTCACTACGTCGTAACCTGCTTCATTCAATAACTTCACATTGCCCTTTCCGACTGTTGCTTCTGTATAAATATTTGAACGATCTAAATGATCGCCAACGTCAAATAAATAGCTTGTTTCTCCCTTGGTTATAAGCTTAGTACGCATTTCTTTCACATAGCTTTGCATTCGTGGCCAATACTTAAAATGACTGTGCAAATCATTCGTGTGAAAAATATGAATTTTTTCCAGCAATTAAGCCACCTCTTCTTTTAAATAGCCTCTATGTCTGTAGAAAACTTGCTATTAACTAATCAGACCTTACTGTTAGTATAAAATCGATTTATAGATACTTCCAATCAATATTGGCCCATCACAAAAACTGTGGAGACATTTGTTAAAAGTATACCTTGTATATAAGTTGATTGGAGTGGAGGCTTTGGCGACTCCTCGGAGATCATAAACTGCACCTCTTTTATTAGATTTTTTAAGTCCAATAATTTGGGTGCAGTTCACGAAGCGGCTCATCGGACGCCCCCAGGAAGCTCTGCTCTGTGCGAAAGCGAAGCGTCAGCAACAAATGTCTATGCGAAAGCGTAGCGGCAGCGGCAAATGTTTTATCTGTGCGAAAGCGTAGCGGCAGCGGCAAATGTTTTATCTGTGCGAAAGCGTAGCGGCAGCAGCAAATGTTTTATCTGTGCGAAAGCGAAGCGTCAGCAACAAAGCGCCCAGTCAAAACGGAAATCAACCACATGTTTTGGTGAGGAGCGCCAATATTACAATAACCCTTCGATAATGGAACGAATTCCTAATAATAATAAAATAACTCGAAGTGCTACTACAAGAGTATCAGATTTAATTCTTTTATTTAATGCTGCCCCCAGCTTTGCACCAATATATGCTCCTGGAATAATAGGAATCGTATAGAGCCATGGCACATGTCCTAAATAAATATGACTCGCTGAGCTAACAATCGACGATAAAAATACCATGAACATTGATGTTGCCACTGCAACATGTGGTGGGAATAAAAATAAAAGAATCATGGCAGGCACGATCATCGAGCCTCCACCGATACCAAATAATCCAGAGGCAAAGCCAATGCCAAATGTTAATACAATGGCAAACCAAATTGGATACCCATATACAAAGGTATTTCCATCTTTATCTTCGAATTCCTGTTGCAAACCGTTTTTTACAAACCATTCTACAGGTTTCAATCGATCACGTACAAGTAATACCGTCGCCAAAATGATGAGTAAAATACCAAAATACAAATTAAATGATGGTAAATCTAGCCCCTTATTCACCCATGCGCCCAGCATTGTTCCTGGAATACTTCCTATAAAAAATATCCAACCGCTTTTATAATCAATTGTATTAGACTTCATATAACTTAATGTAGAGGCTAGACCAGTGAAAATCATCATGACCACAGATAAGCCAACGACTTTTTGAGGAGTGATATCTGGTATCATCCCTAAATTTAACCCAACGTATAATGTTGCTGGGACTAAGATAACTCCTCCACCAAGACCAACTAACGCGCCAATTAACCCAGATAATAATGCAATAATAACTAAAACAAAAAATTCCATTATAGCTCCCCTTCAAACATATTTAATTGTTTAGGCGCTAACCCTACATCTTTGATCGCTAAAATTCTTTGCAATTCCTTTGCATTTTTCGCAGCATGAAGCCCTGAATTATTATTAAATAATACATACAGGTCCTGCACTTCTGATTGAAGCTGTTTCAAATGCTGTCCAAGCTGTTGCAATTCTTCACTATTATAATCATATAAAAAGCGAACCTTCCGCCAGTTTTCGGCA
Source organism: Lysinibacillus sp. (assembly GCA_032053185.1). Taxonomy (GTDB): domain Bacteria; phylum Bacillota; class Bacilli; order Bacillales_A; family Planococcaceae; genus Lysinibacillus. The sequence continues at coordinate 98,180 of DAMBVB010000003.1, read as the reverse complement.
TTCCCCGTATTACGCCATCCATGAATGTTACGTCCATGAATACGTACAAGTGCCTTCGTTGCAGTAACCGTAGGATAATATGGTACAGAGCCTACGCCAGCCTGTGGTTCATCACAAATTGTATGAATGAATTGATGCTCTCGTAAAAAATCCATTGTTTGCTGTACTACATTGTCCGCATACCATGTTCGATTGCGAAACTCAATAGCTACGTCAAAGCCTTTAAGCTGCTGCCTAATATACAATAAATATTGTACATTTTTAGCCTGACAATCAAACCACGGTGGGAATTGTGCTAGTATCATCGCTAGTTTCCCATGGCGTTTAAATTCATTGGCACATTCGATAAAGGCATTAAACATGTCATTCTTCGATTCAAACGGTATGTCGCCACGTAAATGACCAGTCATTCCTTGATAGGTCTTCACAACAAAACGAAAATTTTCTGGTGTATCCTCACACCATTTTCGAACATTCTCTTTAAGAGGTATTGCATAAAAAGAAGTATCTACTTCAACCGTTAAAAAATGACCTGTATAATCGAATAATTTGTCCTTTGAGGCAGTCACTTCACTATAAAGCGAAGGATGATCACCCCAACCAGTTAATCCAACTATAATCATGTGACCCCCTCCTCTATGTACATTTATCATAGCATACACTTTCTAATGAAATATGAACGTATCGTAAAAAACATATCTCATAAACAAGGCAAATAAGAGTCAAAATATATGAAATTTAACATGAAGGGGATTTGATTGAGATGATTACGGAACACTTTACAGGTGTAAAGGGTTACTAGGAAGGGCAATTAGAAGTAAATGCAGACGTAATGGGAGTGAATCCTGGTCGAATATTAGGAAATAAATTAGCTCACCATTTTGTAAAATATTGTTTAGCACAAGATTCGATTCCATATTGGGATTGTATGGACTCAAACAAACCGTCCATCGCTGTAGCCAAAAATTTAGGTTTACCAATGTTTTTAACTATGTAGGATACGAGTTTTCATTTAACTAATAAGGTGAAACCCCGTTATGTGAATCATGTCCACTTAACAGGGTTTTATTGTAGTTAGAAGTTAATTAATAAAACTTCACTACATCTTCAAAAGGTAAAGATGTTTTTTCTCCTAGTTGTTCATCTGCTTCACCAAATGGCATTTGAGCTACTAGGCTCCATTCGGCAGGAATATTCCAAGTTTGTTTAACTTCCTCGTCAATAATTGGATTATAGTGCTGAAGGGATGCGCCAATTCCTTCTGTAGTTAAAGACAACCATGTTGCGTATTGTAACATTGCATTGCCTTGATGAGACCAGTTTGGGAATTGCTCTTTATAAGAAGGAGCGTTTTCTTGCATTTGTTGGATTGTTGCTTGATTTTCAAAGAATAAGATTGTTCCTACCCCATCTTTAAAGCCTTGTAAACGCTCTTCTGTTGCAGCAAAATTTTCTGCTGGAACACGTGCACGCAATGTTTCTTTAACAATGTCCCAAAACTTTTCGTGTTCATTATCCATTAAAACTACTACACGTCCACTTTGCATATTAAATGAAGATGGAGCATGTACACTAATTTTTAATAGTTCTTCAATTTTTTCTTTTGTAATTGCTGCGTTTTTTTTCACCTTACGGATTGAACGACGATTAATAATCGATTCTTTTAAATTAGTTGTTGTTATTGACATTTGTATTTCCTCCAATTTTAATGATAGACTTTTCCATGCAGCTTCATTTGATAAGCTACTTTACATTACTTATTTTTTAATTGCTGATTTTGTGCTTATACTAAAATTAGCTCTAACACAGCCTGTATATTTGCCCAATAGGACAATCAGGGTTTGGATCTTCATGTACATGCAATAACTTATCTTCTTCTACAACTCCTACTGAGCGAAAAACCTTTAGGAAATGTAATAGTATCAAGATCTTTTACGACAGCCACTTGTTCCTCAGCTATACTCGCCTTTTTAAGATAGGATAACTGGATTTGTATTTACGCTTTCCGCCATGAATTCTGATGTGCAAATGGTGATGGATTTTGTTTGATGATTGATAAAATATGAACAGCTATTGTAAAACGACTACTAATGTTAATCTTCATCACCTCCACCTGTAACCATTATAGTTACACCAAAAGAATAAGTCAACTGTTTATTAAATGACTTTGCACTATTACTATACACATAGCATAGAATAAGTTGATGGTTTAACAAAAGGAGGACAATGATGTATCCAAATCAATATTATTATCATTATGCTCCACAGCATATTGATACTTATCCTATAATAAACGATGCTCAACTTGTAAATGATATTCAAAAGGCAATTAATGCTGAGTATAGTGCTGTTGCTTGTTATGAGAAGTTAGCCAAAATGGCACCTACTGAGGATGAAAAGAATAGAATACTTGAGATACAAAAGGATGAAATACGTCATCTCGAAGAATTTAGTAAAATTTATACAAATTTAACAGGAAGAAAGCCTTCTTATCAAATAATTGAGGAATGCCCGGGCAACTATAGAGCCGGTATCGAATTTGCTTTTAAAGATGAACAACAAGCCGTTGATTCTTATTTAGAAATAGCCGATAAAGCAAATGATCCAATGATTAAAGAAAGATTTCGACGTGCAGCAGCGGATGAGCAAAATCACGCTGTATGGTTTTTGTTTTTTTTTTCAAAAAGCCTCGATTTAACACAGATAAATAGGCAAACTCAAAATTACAGTCATCAGGACCTATTACATCCTTCTACAATTACATCTACCCAAATGTTGGATGATAACTTTACCCAATCGATTTTTGGTAACTTTCTAGGAAACTTCCACTTTATTAATAATACATTGGGGCATATAAATGCTTTATTTCCATTTTTCGAACGCAATTGGGTACCGTTATCTAATGATGAATCGCAGTTATTCGTAACAAACTCGGATAGCAATGAAATAGCATATGTGGCTAGAAGTCAAAGGGAGATAGACAATATTTCTATAAACGAAACATTTATAGCATTTAATGTTCCTAATGATGATTTTCCAACCGTTGTTCCTCAACTTTATAATAACTCTTTGAATCATCAAAACAACATTCGATACCTACCTTGAACATCAAAAGAAGGAGACGAATTTTAAAGTTCGTCTCCTTCAATCTAAACGCTCTGTGCTTTTCCCGCAGGAGTCTACGCAGATTTTTATCTTCATACCTGAAAAAACAGTGCCTTTTATTTTGGCTTTATTTTTTATTTAATTTCTTTCCATAAAGACAATGCGAGTATCCAGTTTGGATCTCCATATCCTTGATAGCTTTGCACAGCTTCATATATTTTACCTTGGTGCTCTACTTTATCACCTTTTGTGTATGCCTTAATTGAACTCCATTGCTCATAAGACGCCCCTTGCTCTTTTGTAGTCACAGTGAAAATAGAGCTTTTATTAGATTCATTTCCAGCTGCATCAACGGCAGTGACCGCATACTTGTATGTTGTATTTGATTGTAGATTCATGTCCTTAAAGGATGTAGTTTTCGATGTTTCAACTACAGTCATTTGTCCTACTGATGTCCCTCGATAGATAACATAATGGTCAACTGCTACATTATCCTCTGATGCACTCCACATTAAGTCTACACTTGATGCGGTTACGCCCATCGCGTGAAGTGCAGTTGGTTGCGTTGGTGCTTCTGTGTCTGGAACTGCATTCATTGTCTCTACGGCTATAGACTCACTTTCTTTAGAAACATTTCCAGCAGCATCCATTGCCTGTACTGTATATGTATATTTTGTATTTGCATTTAAATTTTTATCTATGAATGTTGTTCCCGGTACAGTTCCAATTGGATTACCATCACGAAATACTTGATATTCTTTTACCCCCACATTGTCTGTAGAAGAATTCCATTTTAGCTCGACACTGTTAGAAGTAACTTTTGTTGCCTGTAATCCATTTGGCTGAGTTGGTGCTTCTTTATCTACATCCCCATTATTCACCAAATTAACATCAATTACATTATAGAAAGCATTTGAAGTATTTGATACATCCCAAACAGCTAAAATAACGTGGTAGCCACTGCGATCAGTTGGTACGTTAATTGTATGAGTTAAATTAGTTGATGCTTCCGTACCGTCATGTTCAACAGTTCCAATTAGCTCAAGATCAGCACGAGTTAATGGTTTATTAGGATCCCATCCCTTTTTTGTAATATAATAGTGCCATTTGCTTGTAGCATGCGACTGAGTATACTTCCATGTAAAGGTATTTGTTCCACCTGTGATCGTATTCTTAAACCAGCGATTTACGGATTGTTGATCGAGGATGCCCTCAAACTTACCTCCTGCAGATGCAATTTTACCATCAACTGGTCCATCTTGTGGAAATCCTTTTGGTGCCTCTAAGCTCTGTGGCTCATACATAACGTTTCCGCAACTCGAGTTAAGCGCGCCATAGCTTAGGCTACATAAAGCAGCACGGCTAGCTGGTTTTTCAACAAACCCATGTGCATATGCACTTGGTGCCATTGCAATCCCCATGATTCCGGCTGCTAATATGGCAGCACTTAGTCCCTTTTTACTTTTACTTAATTTTGCGAATTTAGTGTTCATTTAAGTAGTCTCCTTTTCATTGAAAATGTATTTCTACTCGTATGATAGCTATGGATTGAAAATTAAGCAAACTATGCATGAATGCGAGAAAAGTCTCATAATATTGTTATAAGTTTTTACAAAAGATGTACATTAAAAGCTCTAAATATAATAAACATCTTATAATCATGTGCCTTTTCACTTAAAACAGCTATGTATTTTAATAAAATGTTCATAAAATATTCAAATTAAAATTTGTCGATGTATGTTCATTTTCCATAAGTTTTTATCCTGCGCAGAATAGGTCAATAAGCTATTAAACAACATCTTCATAAAAAAATCGAGTGCAATAGCACTCGATTTTTTTTAAAAGGACGATACATTTATGGACAATAAGGGGTTTTTGGCACTTAGCGTAAACCCCTTATTTGCCAACGATTATCGGCGTTTTACCCGATAGACCCTTCCATTTCAAACTTGATAAGTGGAGGATATTGAAATGTATTATATAATAGAAGAAATTCAATAAAATCAGCCTTTTTGTCAATGATATTTTCAAATACCATCATACATTTTTAAACGTTGTCGGCATGGAATCGGCACGAAAAACTGTATCACAAATGGCATCGCGAGACCACCCATCACAGAGTGGTCTTTTCATTTTATAAAAAAACTAGATGTAAGAACATCTAGTTTAGAAATTAATATGGACGGTAAAAATCGATAAATACCATAATTATCAAAAGGGATACAATCGGAAAAACTATATCACCAAGTGCAATTTTTCCAAATAACTCTTTTTTAAAAAGTGGGATAAAACCTATCGTAAGATTCATAAAAAAATACAACAGACCGAAAGTTACGCAAAATGATCCTATTACGGAAACAGTATTTAATATGGAACTCACAATTTTCCCCTCCCTCTTTAATATCCATATTATATAGAATACGCAAAAAAATATCTAGTTATAATTACTCTTGCGGATTTCCTTCAACTGCATTTAATAATTTAGATAACTCTTCTGGTGTTTGGACATCTAATTCATCCATATATTCAGTGACTATCAATTCTTTGTGCTTACGTACTTGATAATCATTTAAGAATTTACTTACTTCACTCAGCAAACCATTGGTATGTATTTCTCCAGAAGCTGGCGAATCTTCAGAAGGACCACTGACTGTAATTCCTCCACCTGCTGCCCCCACTACAAGTAACCCTATAAGTAATATTGATGCAATAGGTCCCTTTAATTTAATTTTACCCGGAGAATTTACATTAATCTGTGTTTCCAATGCTTCCAAGTCAATAAAGAATGCATCTGAGTATTCATTGAATTCATCTGCTAACTCCAAAATTTCATGACCCATGGCAAAGAAAGATGTCAACGGAATTTTTTCTTCTCGTTTAACTGCTAAAGATAATTGTGCGTACTCTCCTCTAACATAAAAATCATGAATCATACTTTCAATTACATCTTTATAATCATTTGCGTCTGTTATAGTATGTTGTGCATGTTGCAACAATTTAAACATTGGCATGTCAACATCCCACTTATGAACTTCTTTAATCCACTTTACCTTACGTCTCTTATTATAAGGACATAACTTCGGATGCTGTTCTAATTGATCTTCTGTAACTTCAATTGTAAAATGACCATTTTCAACGACTTCTCCAATAGAAAATTTATTTGATGCTGGTCCAGTAATGACAACTGTATCTCCAGGTTTAATGACATTTTTAAAAGTCCTTAATTGATTTGCTGTTGTTGTTGGTCTAGCTTTTTCAGGATAATTTTCTTTAATTTTCAGAGCCAACTTTTCAATAGTAAGATCATCAATGTCTTGAAAAGTAATCTCATCCCAATTAATACCTATAAATCCTTTCCGCTTGAATTCCTGATAATATTTTCCTGATTGAGTTCTAACCAACCAATAATTCTTAGTTTCTGGAATAACTGGTATAATAGTCATATAAATCCCTCCCAATAACATTATTCCACAATTAAACATATAAGTGAATAATATTATAAAGTTTTTTCACCTTAAAGTGTTTTAATATTTTTATAATGTTTTAGCTTAATGTCGTATTTTGATTATAGCTATCCCTTTCCTCTAACCAGTTATAAAACGGTACTGGGCGTTCTCTTTCTGCCGTTTCTTCTATACATGATGATTTAGTTGTTTTAATACTTAAACGCTCTACAGCCTTGTTATAAGCTCCTGTGAATACAGCTCGTAATGTACTAGCAACAGTCAGTACTCCTTCTTTAATATCCATAGCAATTTTGAATAGTACGTTTTTAGCTTTAATGAAATCAGATGTACTTTGAACCTGACTAGCTAATACAACCTTGTGCAATTCGTCTTTCAAGTTATCTGCTAATGGTAGCGAGTGCATGAAATCAAATAGCATTTGCTGATACTCATTCATGTACTCTTTTTTTATTTCAGCTTGCAAAGCTAATTCATTACCAAGACTCATAATATTATTTGCTTGTTTAGAACTTAAAAGATTAAAAGAGTTTAAAGATAGGTTTTCAGATTGTTGCTCCCCAACCTTACTCTCACATGGCTTTTCAGCATTTTCACGCTCGGACATTGACGGTGAGACATTGTAAGGCAAAATGATATAAATACTGGCACCTTGTCCACCTTTGCTTTTTACAGTCGTTTCTTTCATAACAATCCCAAGTGATTCTAGTTTTGAAATAGCTCGATAAACCGTCTTTGTACTGATTTCCAACGCTGCAGCAATTGTAGAAGCTTTTAAATGACATACTCCTGGATACTCTAATGAATGAGAAGCAAGCTTGAAAACGATGGCACGCTCTGATTCTGTTAAGCCATAATAATGTGCTGCAATATGACTCTCAACAGCTATGTCCATATCTGCTACTGATTCAAATGTTTTGTAAGTTGCTAAATATTCAAATGCCATCGTTTTCACCTCGCTTTCTAATTCACGAACTTTTATGGATCCATAGAATGAATATTGTTCGTCTTTTAAAAACTCAATCGAGAGCACTCAATGAATGCTCCCTGTTCAGCTTTTAAAAATTATTATGTTTAATATCAAAAATCCTGTTTAATGTCTGATTTAAAAATTTGATTTCTAATACTGTTTCTTTATAGATGTTCACGTCATATTCATCACCATGTTGAATATCATCTATATCCTCTTGTAACATCCTTAACCGATCTCTTAACTCATTTTGCAAAATTTCTAATTTACTTTTCACCATCTCAATTCCGCCTTTCTCTATCATCTGTAATTGAATCATGCTGTTTCATTTTTACTTGAATGTACTTTTGACGTTCTTGGATTATTTTCAATTTGTTCACCTACTTTTAGTTATTGAATATAATAATTTAGTTATTTGTTGATTTGAGTATAAATTATTAAATTTGATAATTCAAGTATTTCTTTATAAAATCATTTATTAAATTTATTGATTTGTGTATAATGAGATTTAAGTAGAAAATAAAAAAGAGGTGAAATTATGGAATTAACGGTCAAATTAAAAGAAGTGTTAAATGAACGCGGAATGTCTCAAGTGGAATTAGCAGAAAAGACAGGTCTTACACGAACAGTTATTAGTGAGCTTGCAACAAATAGACGGACATCAATCAATCGTGAACACATAACAAAAGTTATTCAAGCTCTTGATATTACAGATATGAATGAAATAATTGAGATTAAATAATCTTATTGTGGAGGGATTGTGAAATGGAATTTAATGAGCTAGTTACAAAGGTATCGAATATACAAAAGAAAGCTCTTAAAGATGCATTAAGAGCCAAAATGAATGAAGGCTATACAATTGATGAATTAGAAGTAACTTATGATACAAAGACTACTAGAAATAAAGACGGCATTAAAGCAGTGGTAACATATGAAGTGAAAAAGATAACAGATAACTAATCACAGTTGTCTGTTTTTTATATGTACTTTTATCTCTCGGTTTCCTAAAATGGAAATATAAAGGGAGGAATTTGAAATGAAAAGATTAATCTACATAGGTGCTATGTCAGCACTATTACTTGCTGCTTGCCGAGAAGCTGAAAAGCCTATTCCTGAAAGTAAAACTATTGAGTATCCTAAACCTAGCGAACAAGCTAAAAATGAAGCTGAGGAAAAGGCTCTAGCTGAACAAAAAACTAAAGAGGACGCCGCAAAGAAAACTGAAATAAAGAAAGAATTTACAGCAGATGAAGCGAAAGAAATAATTGATTATGCTGGTATGGGCGAAGATGATAAATTAATTAGTTTAACCATTGAAAATGGCGAGATAAAAGCAGTAATAGACTTAGCGCCAAGTAAATTCAATTTACCACCAAAAGATATTGCTGTGACTACATACCAAATGGCATCAGAAGCGTTGCTAGAAGAAGAAGGTTGGAGCACATTAACAATTGAATTTGTTGGTGTCGGAACGATATCTATGAATATATCTGAAAAACAATCCAATGAACTCGGTATGTATTATTTCCCTGTAGCAGTTATAACAGAAAGGTTGAAGTAATAATTTAGTCACTCAAATGGGTGGCTTTTTTTATGAAAATTTTTAGCAAAAGAGTAAAATAAATCACCAATATCTATTTACTCAAGTATGTAGTTATGGTATAATAAGAGTATAGAAAGGAGGTAAGAAAGTGGAGATTGAAAGAGTAGTAGCGCTAACAGCGTTCATCAACTTAATAATCGCACTGATTAACTTACAGATAGTGATTAAGAACAACAAAAAAGACACTACTTCTAAGAAGTAGCGCCGAGTAAAATTTAAAAACGAAGGTTAAGGCTAGCACCCTTAGCCTTCACACTAAATATAAATGATTTGCAGATATTATACAAACAATATCAAAAAAAAGGGGTGATTTCATGACAACTATAACTATAGTTCTTACAGTTGCCACGGTCTTGATTATTGGCGCAACTATCGTTACAATGCGAAAAAGTAATAAACGTTAGGTGGGAAAACTAAATGTCGAAAAACTACTCTTTCAATAGTAAAGAAGATTTTATTAAATTAGTTCAAACTGAAATCTTAACATCATCAGAAGTGCTGGAGGAATTGCAAATTTCTAGGCAATCATTAAATTCACTTGTAAAACGAGGAAAGTTAAATCCTATCAAAGAGTTACCACGAGATAGAATGTTTTTACGTGAAGATGTGGAAGCGAGAAAAGAAGCAGCAAAAGAATTGCATGCTAAATACAGACCATATGATGGATAAACTCAAAATGACCAGGCACTCAATTTAACGAACGCCTGGTCATTTATGCTCTCTATTTAATCATATTCAAAGCATGATCTAATTCATTTAGCCAGTGTTTACCACCATAAACGACAAAGATTGTTTCATTATCTTCTTCATCAATAATATGAATTCTTTGCGTGATAAGGAGATTTAAACCTAGTTTAATTTCATCTATATCATTTAAACTTAATTCCCAATATAAATTAGGATTTAAATTTATGGCATGGGCGCAAAAAATCAACCGTTGATTAGTTAATAGCAAACGGCCACCATCAGATTTGGTTGCACTGTAATACATATTTGCTACACCTGAGCGTATTGGAAATTCATTTTTATTCATTTCAATCTCATGGAAGAAGATTTTTTTATTTGCGAGTTTGAAATCATCCGTATCATAAGTAATTTGTTTTGCTTCAGATGTAATGATATAACTACCGCAGTACTCACAAACACTTTCCTTTGGATCAAATGTTGCAGCACAGTTAGGACAATTTAAAGCTTTAACCATAGGTTCATCGCTCCCAATTATGTATATGAAAAACACATTCTTCAATACAGTATACTTTGAATTACTAAATATACCAATAATATAAACAAAAAAATCCCAGGCTCAAAATTAATTGAGTACCTGGGCATTAACATTTTATTTAGATGTACCACGAACTGTTGCATAACTTAATTTACCTGCTACAATAGCACGTTCAGCAATTTGTTTTGCTTCGGGCAACGTGTTGCTCCATCCACTAATAAAACGCCATCCATTTTTATCTGAATTGCCTTGCGCTGGCTCTGCATACGATAAATACCCTTGTTGTACAGCTGCAGTCATAGCAGCAGTCATGGCTTCACGACTTCCGTAATTTCCACTCATAATTCGAAATTTCTTTGGTTCTTTCTCGATTTCTAGGTATTCAATTTTATTACTTACATCAATGGTTGGCTTTTTAAATAAAGCAACTTCGTCTTTTCTCCGATTGACTAGCCCTTGAAGTTTCTTCCCGCCAGCGTTGCAATATAACAGCATTTCATTACAAGCTTTGTCCCACTGTCGAGCATTTAAGTAATTTAAAAGCGCACTATTTTTTAAGATGTTGCGGCCAAGGTTATATTGAAAACTAGCTAGTGCATCATATTGGTTTTGATTAAGAGGTACTTTAACATACTGTTCAATGGTGTTAGCGTGCTCCTGTACTTGCTTACGTAACAATTCCCAAGCTTCATCTTTTTTGATCATTTGTCCTGGTTTTACTGCCTGTCCGTTTGGCCACTTAGTAGTACCATATCCAATTGTCCAAACATTAGCTGGGCATAGATAAGCGTTTGGATAAAAACCTTCCCATTTTGAAATTAAATTAAGAGCTATATTTGAAATTTTCATTTTGCATCATCCTTTTTTCAAGTATTTTTGTTTCTCATCGATACGTTTTTGTGAACGTGCGATTTTATGCTCAATTTCATCTGCGACATAATTTAGTGCCCAAACGGGTATCCATACATCCCAACCACATCTAACCACATTAGCAGTCATGGATTTCCAAATGTGTAACCCAAATGAAAATAAAACAAAGGCAAAAATAACGTTTGGTAAATTCATCATTACATCTGCTCGATGTGCTATTGCTGGCACAATCAATAAAAAGGCTGTACGAAATCCACCATTGATGCCGTATTCACTTGCATAACTGCCATCCTTTTTGCTTGCGCGGTACCCTGCAATCCAATCGAGAGTAATTGCACCGGCATAAATCAGAATGGCTCCTATTGCAAACTGTGTTCCTCCATATACATAAGAAAAAATTGCAGTTAACGTAGCTCCAATCGAACCTGCTATTGGATGGCCAGTCAGTAAAGCTAAGTAGTTTTTTAATTGATCCATATAACACCTTCCTTTAATCCAAAATAAAAAGCCACAGCTTTTTATGGCATGTGACTACCTCATGATTTATAAATAATTTCTACTTGTTTCAATCCTAACTCTTGTCGATTTTCATTAATACGTTGTTTTCCTTTTTCACAGTATTCAGGTTCTAATTCAAAACCGATCCAAGAACGATCCGTATTGTCACATACAACTGCAGTTGTAAATCCACCCATACAATTGTCTAACACTGTATCACCCTCATTTGTATAAGTACGCACCAGGTATTCAAATAGCGCTATAGGCTTTTGCGTTGGATGAAAAGTACCGCTATCGCGTGGAAAATCCACAACCGATTTAGGATAATTTTTCTTTTTTACAACATGAGGCTTTTTTAATGTTTCATTTCTATCTCCAAGCACTTTCATTTTTGGCGAATTCTTAATTAATACTGGTTTAATATTAATAACCCCTTGTGGATTGTATGTTGGTAATTTTTTGTAAAAGACACATACATTTTCGTGATTTTTCATAGGCATTCGATTAGCATTTTGAAAACCTGTAACATGGTTTCCCTTTTTCCAGATCCACTCATATCTAAATAGTTTAAAGTTTGATGCTACCAATTTACTTGTAAAAGGTTGGCTTGCCGTTAATACAATGGCTCCATTGTCTTTGATTATCCTTTCATATTGTTCCCACAAAGGCTCAAATGGAATGATTGAATCCCACTCGCAATTTGTAGTTCCGTAAGGAAGATCTGTTAGGATTAAATCAATCGATTTGTCAGGTATATACTTCATACCTTCCAAACAATCCATGTTATAAATGGTGTTTTTGCAAATTTTCATTTCTTTTTTCCCTCCAATATGTAATAATAAATATCAGATAGGAACGTGCGTTCTTATTTATAGAGTAAGAGGCTTGCTTTATTATTGCATGCCTCTTTTTTTACTGCATAAAAAAACGCTAAGCTTCTGCTTGCGCCTCAAAGTTTTGACCTGTAATCTCTTCATACTGTTTAGGCGTAATTTCGCCAAAAGGATTAACCTCTGTTTTAACAGCTAATCGTAACTGTGCTGCTGTCACCCATTTATACATAAAAGCGATTTGCCAGAATTGCATTATGAAGCACCTCCTTTCAAGGACATTACTTCTAACTTTAATTGTGTTACTATTTCGCCCAGGCTATTAATAAGCAAATCCTTCTGAATGCCCTTGATTTTTTCTTGTGCTAATTGTTCGCCAAGCGAGGCTACTTGTTCTTCAAGTTTTAACCCTTTTCCAAGTGTTACAGACTCGCCAAGTGTGCCATCTTCTGTACGTTCTTTATATTCCATAGCCATTACTCAACCGCCCCCGATATTAGATGTATTTTGTGATTCACAGTTTCATCAGGTCTTGTAGTAGAGAGCTTCAAAATAATGTTATCTTTTAGCTCTGCAGCCTCATAAAAATAGGTATCTTCTACAACCCCTACAGTGTTAGGCATAGGAGCCGTGCTGTTTGGCGTTAGCGTTTCATATTGCTCTTGCTCACCAGCTAACGTCATCGACAATTCGACTTTTAAATCCATTTCCTCATCACGTTCAATGAATAATAAAACGCCCTTTGCTGATCCGGCCGGAGGATTAATTTTATACCTCGCTACAGATTGCAAAATAGGCGTTTTAACGTCATTTTTATTAAGTTTTATTGTCTTGCTGGCCTTAGCGCCGTAATTGTCTATTACCTCAACGACAATCACATTTTCTCCGATTTTGAGTTGTCCAAGTGAAACATCAAATTCCCACTTTCCACCTTGACCACTGTAAATTTCAACGGCATTTCCATTGTTAATACGTCTATTTACTTTAAGTGTTGAATTAGCATCTTCATCCGATGCTGTACCGCTAATTTTAAATTTATCTGCATCAACAACTCCAGAAGGTACAACAGCGTCCACAGATAACAATGGCGCTCTATTTGGTACGACATAGAATGTTTTTTCTACGATTGCTGAAGATGCTTTTTCGCTATCCTCTGCCCAAACTTTTAATTTGTGCGCTACTCCATCTGCTAGGCTTCCTGTAATAGCTGTTTCGCCGTCATACAGTTTACCGCCTTTAAATGTTAGCTGTTTAGATAACGCAATTTGCGTTTGACTTAGGTTAGTAGCCAACACCTTTCGTTGCTCGCTGTTAACCTGGTAATAGACTGTGACTGATTGATCTGTATCATCGTCATAGGCTGTACCTGAGATATTCAAGGTATCATTCTCGTACAGCGTCACGTTTTCAACTGGGCTAGTTAACGACACTGTAGGTGCTTGGTTTGGTTTTTTCACAGCATAAGCATCGCTTTGACGATAGCTTGATTCTAGGCCACCTGAATCTGAAGCTTTAACCCTAAATTGAATACTTGTAGCTGTCGGGATTGTGTACGAAAAACTATTAGTTGTTGGTGTACCAATTTGTGTCCACGATCCATTGTTTATTGCGGCTTCTAAAATGTACTTCGATAAATTCCCCTCTGCATCAGATGAAGATCCCCACGAAATAACTTTTGAATCGCCAATTTCTAACGTTCCTGATGGCTGCGTAAATGCTCCTGGTTGTGTTGGTGCTGTGTTGGCTATATCGCCGCGTACATACCAATAGCCGTCACTGTTTTTAGCGTTGTTCACAAAAGCGTTCTCCTCAGCAACGATCCCTGATTGAATTAAATCACCTATTACATCTATATTTGTTGGTGAATTTACAATTTCTGCGTCATGCATAAGTGATGAGCCAGCCTTATAAGGATCAAGCTTGCGGTACCCCCCCACCCATGATCGATATAACGTTATCCCCTCAGGTATCGTACCTGGAGAAATTGCATAAGGGTACGGGTTAAAAAGAGTAAACTCACCTGTATCTGGATTTAATGAGTAATTATAAAATGTTTCATTAGCTTCCGCTGTTGATCCAACGCCGTATGATACAGTCCAATTTATCCAAGATAAAGTATAATTATTTTTAGTAAGTATCTTATTACTGTACTTATTCCAATAATATTTTACCACCTAAACCACCTCTACTAATTCAACATTGTAAGTCTGCCAATCACCAACACACATTTCAGCATTAGTCGTATCAATCACAACATTACTACGCGCCACTTTAGCACCTTTTTTGTAGGCATTTTTAAGCGCTTGTACTTTGATAGTACCCGCGCTTACATCAGTGATAACAACGTCCTCGCTATGTGTATCATCAAAAATAGTGACTTGTGTAAATGGTGTGAAACCATCTACACTAGCCACTTTTAAAGTAGTAGTACCTTCTATTACAGCCTCGATAATATCCGTTAAGGCTTTGTCTAATGTGATTTTGTTTGAGCTGCCATCGAGCGTATCAGCAAAAGTTCCGCTGTTCCCAGGCACACGTCCGTCAAGTTCCATTTGTATTTGCATACGCCTAATCGTTGCCATCATTTCTACAATAAGATCATGGGCCATATAGATACCTTCATCCATATGATTTAAGCGTTTAGCATTGACCCTTGTGCCATCTTCTAAATATTCATATTCTGGTTGACCTGTGAGTGGATTCTTTATAATGTCGCCATTTTCATTCTTTAAGGGAATCAATTTACCATCCGGACCAATTTTCCAAATACGATCCTTCCAGTATATTAGTTCATAACTATTAGAGACTGTTAAACTCACCCTTTTGCAACTCCTTTCAACACCACGGAAAGTGTAAAGACTATCATTAAACCATCTTCGCTTGTTTCGATCGATGTTGTATACTGGTCTAATTCAATTCCTTGTGCATCGACCAATTTCACAGTTGTAACCCGGCCATGACCATCGTCTAAATACACATAAGTCTTTACTGTATCTCCTACAATCTCCTGAGAGTGAAAAGTCTTTGTGATTTCTTGACCATTTATTGTGACTACAGCTTTTTTTGCCATGTCCTTCAAAAATTGTAGTGTTCGATCAATAACAATTTTCGTTACCATGTATCCATCACCTCGTTTGCATAAATTTCACCACATATCGGCAGATAGACTGGATACGTGTAATTTTTAGTTTTAATTTCAATTGTTTTATCTGTTCCAACACCTGGCATACCCTCGCAAACAAATTCACCACATATCGGCAAATACACAGGGTAGTGGTACTGTACAGAATCAAGTTCGATACATTGTGTTTGAGACAACTTAACAGCTACATATTCTAGCCAAGAGCGCTTATTTTTGGTCGCTTCAACCATCTTTTTTAAACGCTTCATGTCCTCATTTGCTATGAATGGCTCATCTACTTCAATTTTAAAGCGATATTTTCCGCCTCCATATTCGAACCATTCTAAGACCTGTGCATTTTTATAGATGATGGACACAACATCTTCTACAGCACCTCTTGTACCTTTCTTTCGGTGCCATTTTCTCGATGCTTTTACAAGCTCTCTTTTTTGTTCTATAGGAAGATCTACTTCATAAAAATCAACATGTTTTTCGTATGCTAATAAATCCAATAATTCTTCTGGCATTTTATCGATGTCAACGAGGTTATATATCGCCTCTGCATCTTGATAAGCTTGTTTCAGCTGAATTTCAGCAGCTTCAGCAATGGCTACGAGTACTGGATCTTGGCGTAAACTTTGGGGCAATAATTTTAATAAATCGCTAGTCATTCGATAGCCCTTTAAATATGATGTCTGCTGTTAGTTCTTTAGCTACCTCTGTTTCGCCAATTTCAATAAACATTGGTGAGCTTACAGATACACGCGATGCCCCTGCTTGTTTTAAACGTGCTATAAGCTCTGAAAAATCTACGTCACGCCCCATTTTAGAACGTTGCCATACAAGATAATCTTGAAATGCTTGGTTTACTTGCTTTTCAATAATCGGTGAAACTGTAGCACTTTTGTTTGAAATCCAATATTCTACTTCAGCTGAGTACGTTACAACTGTCGGTGCTTTAGTAAGAACCTTATCCGTAAGAGGTCGTGTATCTTTATTCATCAGATTTGCTTCTACTAACGCAAGATCTTCTTCACTCGGTAACTCTCCATCGGTCATTAAAACAAATACCTCAACTACGCCTTCTTCTGGAGAATCTACTTTGACATCAACAACATCTTGACTAGCTGCCTTTGCCCAATAAATATAGGCACCTTCAGGACCAGCAACAGAAAAACTCTCAGGTGCAATTCGAATTCTTTCCGCATAAGGATCGTTGCTTTCATCATCCACACCACCACTTGTAATTGTGGTATTTCGAACAGACTTTACGTAAGGCAATGGCTCCACTAAAGTTGATATTTGACCTGGTAAAAATCCGTTGCCAATTTCTCCAGGTTGAGTACAAATTGCATCTACTGTAAACAAGTGCTCACCTGGTGGAACAACATGAGCCTCGTTAGTAATGAAATAAATATCACCTACAAGGTATCTTGTTCCTGCTAGAATAGGTAATGCATCTACCCGATCTTCTTCCAATACAAACTCCATTTTTGTACCTGCAAATTTTGATGATAGTCGTTTCGTAGAATTTTCTTCACCAAAATGGTCTAGCATGTCATCTTCTGCGTATGACAAGCGATTCTGACGTAATCCATGCTCTAATTTGTTACGTTCAATTGACACAAATGCCGCAAAAGCTTGTACAAACTTTCTTCTTGGATCGGCACGTTGTAAAGAAAAACCTGCTTTATCTTCTACATGAAATAACATTTCGCGTTCAATTAACTCTGGTGCTTTTTCTAAAAAATATAAATCTGGTAAATTAAACCGACTCATTGATTCTCACCTTCACTTTCGGCTTTAAGCTACCAACCAATCCATCTCCGGTTACTTCGATAGACTCAATAAGCGCACGTGGCTCAAACTTGTTGATTGCTTCGGTTAATTTTGCTGTTATTCTCGCTTTTGCAATATTGATAGGTGTATCGATAACGGTCATATCCCATCCAAATTCACGATCCAGTGGGCAACTCATCATAGCAGTAGCCATAATAAAAGCGACATTCTGTAGTATCTCTTCTACACCTGTCGCTCCAAAATTTATATTTTGCATTGGCTCTACAACATACATGCTAATCACCCTTTCTTTAAAGAAGAATACGATTTATTAGATGTAATGTATTTACCACCGCCAAGTGAGTACCAACCACTCTTATCTTCATAAACCGTCAATTTATCATTTTTCATGGCATAACCAAGCACCTTATGATTCACACCTGGTCCATTCCGAATATGTACCGACTTTACAGTAATAGTCATGGTACCAAGTGCTTTTTTTGAATTACCTGCAGCTGCTGTTTGGTTGCTATTTGTAGTTGTTTTTTTGACAGGTGTCTTACTCTCAACATATTCTTTTAAAGAAACTGCTACTTCGATTGTGAACACATTTCCTTGTTGATCAATGTTTCGTAATTTTTCTGTAAGATCTGTTACGACCAATTTATTTATCATTATTGGCTTTTGCCCTAAGACAAAATGATGAGCTTCTCCTCTATTTTGCATCCTTTCTAACCTGGACATTTCTTTCATGGGATTAATACCATGTTCAGCCCGTAATAAAATATTGTAATTTAATTCTGCTAGTCCAGGTCCGTCAAATTCTAATTTTGCCTTATTCCCAGCAATCTCATGTTCATTCCACTTAGCGCTACTTTTCTTTTCTAAATCGTTAAATGTTAATATTTTATCTGTAGACACTTCAAAAATGACATCACCAAAACTGCCGATTGTGGCCATTTCAAATCACTTCCTTTATTCCGATGTTGAGTTGTTACCACCAGGTGAAAGTAATTGCCCATTAACTGTTACAGGACCTTTTGTTTCGATGTTTATTTCACCATCTATGTTTAAATGTAATTTATGCGCTTTAGTGTCATATTCGATAAAGCTACCATCTTCAAATTCAATACATCGCTTCTCTGGATTGGTCCGTGGTGGGGGTGTTCCATCTGAATAATATGCACCTAAAATAAAACCTTCGCTCCGCTTTGTGAAAAGGCAGAGTACTCGCTCTCCTATCTTCGGCATCCAATAGTCTTTATTTTTTAACGTGCCTCGAAACAAAATAAATAACGGAGCCGATACCTTGTCGTCCTGCTCTTCAACTTTGACGCGAGCCGTCCCTGTTGCTGGATCAACAGTTGTTACTTCACCGACCTGTGTACGCATTAATAACCCTCCAAACATTTGCGTAAATCTAAGGATAATTCACTTTTGTTATGTGTTACTCTCGTAACGATATATTTGCCATTTAGACGGCCAAAACCAATTAAATCAAAAGTCATTCCTGCATCTATATGCATTTCACTAATGACCGTTAATTTAATTGTCGTGGCGTCTTTATTAGCCTCCCTCAATCGTTTCTTAGCTAATTTTTGAGCCTCTGCAACAGATTTAACCTCTTCCTTAACAACGAGTGTACGGCCCACTTTCGGAGCCTTTTTAGGAATAAAAGTTGCTTTTATTGTTTGCTTTTTTCCTGCGTCATGAGATTGTACACGACAATCTTTATAAGTGCCTGTGAGTGTTGTATTAAAACTCCAGTCAAGCACCTGTATTTTGGATGTTTTTTTGCTTATACGCAAAATGGTGTCAACTGTTGGATTTGCTTCGTAGTCTGCTTCATCTAAAACGACTATAGAGCCATTGGACAGTTTAAGACATAATCCATCGTCTTTACACAATCGATACAAAAAAGCTAAATCCGTTTCAGATTCTTGCTCGTAGCGATCCTTTTTCGGATTTTCTTGCGTTTCCCAAAATAGCTTTAATTTATTCGCTTTGGCAATATCACTTATCACTTGTTTAAGTGTCGCTTTTTCCCAAGCTTTAGATTTATATTGACCGCGTATAGATGTAGATTCTGGCACGGCTAATGCTTTAATTGTCATTTTTGTAGGTGGACCACTGCCATCTAATTCGTCTACTTCAAATTTCCCTAGCTTAGTTTTTATATTGTTTTCAGTCCAGTGTTTCTGTACTATTTCAGCCTCTATAAGAGAGCCTTTTGTCGGGAACCAATCATTTATCCAATGGACATCCGCATCTTGTAAAACAAGCTGTAAATCGTCTATTTCGCCACTTAAATTGTCAGTATATGTCCAGTCAATTAAGTCGCTACCTAATTCATCTGTTAAACGTGTTTGATTGTAAGTTACATTCAATTCTGTGCATCTAGCTAACGTCATAATTCATCATGCTCCCCAAGCCAACTAGGGCGTTCAGTATAGATTGCTGTATCAACATCAGGAACGTTTAAAACAACATCACCTGTAAAAAAAATAGTGTTTCTATATTCCTGATTTGCTTCAAGTAAAAGAGGGAGCAAATACTCACTCCCCCATAACCTGTATGCAATTAAATCCCAGGTATCGCCCTGGATAGTTGTATAACTATTCATATTGCGTCCTCCTTGATGTAGCACCGCCACCAGTTGGTATTTGTACATTATCAATTCGTGTTTTAAGACTATTTAAAGCAGCTATAACATTTTGAGCAGCCGATTGAATACCTTGTATCGATGTAACCCATCCAGAAGCCTGTCCAATGGTTGATGCTAAAGTAGACATATTTGAACTTGATAGATCAGTAGCTGTTTTCAACGAGTAAAAAGACGTGAAAAAGTTTGTACTTACTTGTCCTGAGTACATCGTCAAATTATCCAAATTAGCAGCTGTTGTACTGGTACTTGTTTGAAGTGTTGTAAATGCTCCAAGTATAGTTGTACTTGCGGTACCAATACCTGTCGCTAAGGTTGCCATATTTTGACCAACCAATGGTGCACTTGTAGATATTGTTGTAAAGGCTGTATTAGTAGTTTCTAAAGTTGTTGCAAGTTTATTGGCAGATTCATTTAATTTTGTGGTATCCATTGATTTGGCAGTTTCAGTACTAGCCTGTTTTGATGAGGCAGATGCTGTTGCCGATTCTGGTTTACTTTTAGTTGCTTCGCTACTACCTCTTGCGGTATCAACAGCTTTTCCACCTAGCCATTTACCACCGAAATATCCAACTGCACCACCAAGTACGCCTCCTATTGCTGTGCCTATACCCGGAGCTATAGCTGTACCTAATGCGGCTCCTGCTTTCGCTCCACCCCAACCACCAATAGTACCTCCTGCGGTTTCTCCTGTAGTTTTTACTTTGTCTTCTGATTTGAATATATCCATACCGCCTGATATTACACTTAATGGAACAAACCCTTTTCCAATCCATTTACCTGCAGATGATAAAGCTTTGCCACCACCTTTGAGATTACTTTTTCCAGTGTCCCAGATTGATGAAAAGACAGACTTTTTACCACCTTTAGAGACTGATGGCCCTTTGTTAGTTCCATTTTTCTTTTTGGATCCTGTATTATTTCTTTTTTTCTTTTTGGATTCCGATGGTTCAATGGATACACCTGATGAATCTTGGTCTTTTGATGAGCCTTTGTTACCGCCTTTTTTGCCACGTCTCTCCATAGCCCATCTACCAGCGCCAACAGCACCTTTGACAAGTGTTCCGCCACCCATCATCCATGCAGCAGCACCTAGACCGAGAGCGCCGCTAAAATTACCTTCTAAAGCAGCAGAAACAGCACCACTAGCAGCACCCGTTAATCCGGCAATAAACGCTTTCCCTGCAATTGTGCCGAGTTTTGTAAAAATCCGACCCATCGCTTCGCCACCTGGACCACCTAGCCATGTTTCCGCTTTTTGGATAGCCGTGTCTAGCATATATTCAACTTTTTCGCCAAAGCCCATATCTTTAAACATGTTATATTTTTGTAGGTCCTTGCTATATTGGACCATCATATTTTTAGCATCCGTAGGGTCCATATCAGGTGTGATTTTTGGCTTTATCGGCTTTGATGTACTAAATGGTGCAGTAATATCGCTAAGGATTCTTGCTGTAGCTTCCCCAGCTTTTTTAATAACACCCATGTTGTCTTCGATATTGCCCGATATACCACCAAAAAACTTTTGGAACACTGGTAAAACTGGCGACATAAACTCGATTTGAGCTGTTTGGATACTAGCTTGTAAATTATTAAGAGCTCCACCGTAATTATCCATCATCGTTGCAGACATATTAGCTGCAGCTCCATCTGATTTTTCCAATGCTGTTGTCATTTTTTGTAGTTCATCGGAACCAGTAGAAAGTAAAATAGCCCAATGTTTAAATGCTTCTGCACCAAATACTGTTTGTAGCGTACTAATTCGCTGCTTATCACTCATCCCTGCTGTACCTTTTTCTATCTCTTTTATCAGGCCAGGTAGAGACTTCATTTTTCCTTGAGCATCAAAAAACTCCATACCTAATTTTTTTGCTGTTTTCGCTACTTCCCCTTTGTCCTTAGCTAAACGACTCATTGAGCTTGCAAATGCTTGACCAGCAATCGAACCTTTCAGACCTTGGTTAGCAAGTGCCATTAGTGCTGCAGATGTTTCCTCTATTGACCACTTAGCTTGATTTGCCATAGGAGCAGCATATTTCATAGCTTCGCCAATCATCTCAACGTTTGTATTAGCGTTAGCTTGAGCATATGCAAATACGTCTGCAGCATGTCCAGCTTCAGTTGCTTTCATGTTAAATGCTTGCATCGTATCACTAGTTATATCTGCCGCGCGACCTAAATCCATAGCACCTGCTGCCGCAAGATTTAGCATCCCTGGCATGGCTGCATAAATTTCATTAGTTTTCCAACCAGCTAAAGCTAAGTATTCCTCTCCTTCTGCAACTTGAGTGGCGGTAAATTTAGAGGTTTTACTTAGTTCTAGTGATCGATCTCTTAATTTATCCAAATCGGCTCCTGTTGCTCCGGATATTGCAGAAACTTTGGACATTTGTTGTTGGAAATTTGCTGCTGTATTAAGCGAAGACATAGCTACACCTGCAGCTGTAGCAGCTGTGCCGACAGCTCCGACACTTGCCACTGTTTTAGCTGTATTCATACCACTTGAAAAAGTGGATTTTAAAGCACCGATACGCCGTTGGCTACCCTCTAGCTGTTTTAACTCGCGTGAGAGCTTTGCTGTACTTTCTGCATATTGAGATTGGTGAATCTTCCCGTTTTTAAAATCGCGGCCTAATCGATCTAGTTCACGTTGTGCTTCGCGAGCACGGCTTTTTAAATCACCTAAACTCGTTGTAGCTTTTGAAAAAATATTGTTGAAGGAGCTACCGACTTTACCATTGATCTCAAAAGTCATATCAAAGCTTTTAGCCATCGTCTTTAGCTCCTTCCTCGTTCATTAACTCTGTCCATTTTTTTAACAACGAAAAGGGTTGTCTCTCCCAATATTCAATTGATGTAAATGAATTAGATGCTAAGGATAAGAGCAACTTCATTATTTCTTTGCTCCCACCATCCACACCAACTATTGGAAGAAAAAATTTCGAGCTGAGAATGTTACTTCGGCAAAGTCTACTATTCCTAGTCGCTCTAAATCATCTACTAAAATCCCTGATGCTCTGGATGCGATTCTAACACAAACTTGCTGATCTCCAACTGAGTTAAAGCCATCTGCATGACCTTCTGCTTTTAATTCCGCATCGATCTTTAATACATCGGATCCAGTCATTTTTCCAAAATCCAATTTAATTTCATTTAAAAGAGCCCCATCAATGTTGAGAGGACTCTTTAAAGTGATAATTTTTATATTTGGATTTTCAACAACTGCTGCTTTTTCTTCTTTTTCTTTTACCTCTGTATTGTTTTGAATTTCTTTATTTTGACTCATTATAATTTGCTCCTTTTTGTTTTATTTTCCTAAAGCTTCTCTTAGTCTTGCTCCATAATCTATACCATCAACTTTATAAGTGTAACTATGACGATCATATTCAAAAAGAACTTTACCTTTATCTTCAAGTTTTAAATAATGAATCTCTATTTCCGAAGATCCATCATAAGGAGAACCTTTTTCAACCTTACCGAGTGAATTTTTTGTCACAGAACCTAGGACAAGCACCCTAGATGGTGTAAGCTCATGTTTACGTGTTTTTGTATTAAAATGTTGGTTGGCCATTCGACAATCGATTTTAATGCCATCAGGTTTATAAAAGTCTGTTAATTCACCTGAAATAGAACGCCAATTTACCTTTAATTGCATAGATTCTAAGTGACCAAAGTTTGGACTTTCATACTCACCAAAAATACCGCCACCGTTAATCGTTTCGGACATAAAATTTAACTCTGGCAATTCAACATCCGATACGCCTAGTAAATCAGGTTTATCATTAGCGTATATACGGAATTCATTTAATTTTTCAGGAAAAAGCATTGTATTTTACCTCCTATTCACTAATGAATAGTGATTTATAGTAACTTGTATCAAATTCTAAAATATTTTCTATGTCTTGTGCGGGTGTTGGTTCAGCAACACTATAACGGAATCGGATCTTACCACTAATCAAATCTGTTACTGGATTATCTTCTTCACGAAATTCAACTCGTCCTCCAATTAGCACCCCTTCACTTTGCAGACCATTCAACCATATCCCCATAGTATCTATAACTTTATCGATTAAGCGTCGTCCAATTGGTCCATCAACATTATCCCAAGTAGTGAGAATAATTGTATTTCCTAACCAATTGTGTGTGATACGTACAGGAATAAACATATCTTTAACATCTGTACTAGCCGGAAATGCACCAGTATAATTGCCCCAAGCTCGCCAGCCACCAATAAAATTAATGGCCGTTGTAATACCTTGATTATTTAATAATTCCGCTTGGTCCGGTGATAAATCAATTTCTTCATGACCATCCTTCGTTTCCACCAATAGTTTTGTCATTGGTAATAGCTTATTGGATGGAGATTCATGAGGGAAATCGCCGTTATCATAAGCTGTCTTCATAATGCGACAAGCAATATGAGAAGACATGTGATATACCTTATCCCCTAAACCTGCTAATGGCCAACAAACAACTTCATTGCTACCTGTGTAGCTATTTTTATTTTTCCATTCGTTAACCTTTGTGTAGGTATTGGCTTCTAATGTGTCTACATCATCTAGCGCTTGTGCCTTAAAGTACGTATTGATAGATGAAGCTTTTGCTTTCATGACTGCTGCCACTGTTGGATCTTTTGAAAACCCTGGTGCAAGTACAAGACCTGGTACCATACTAAGTTTAGGAAACACAGAATTAAGTAATTCTAATCCTGTACTCTTTCCAGTATTAATGTCATAACCGCCGATAATATGGTTATTTGTAATTGAACCAGGTGTTAAATGATCGTACTTAACATCTAATTCCGTTACATTTTCGATTAATAGTGCTATGACTACTTGGCCATCATCATTAAATGATGCAATGTAGTCTTGATCATTCTTTAATTCAATATCATTGTTACGAACCTCTAAGGATTTTAATAAAATACCCTTAGTTTCAATAGCACCTTTTTTAGTTTCTACCTTAATCGTTTCTTGCTTGTTTGTTTTGTGCTTATTTGGATCCAAAACGTTAACAAACACAACTGGACCTACATTAAATTGTCTAAAGGCTAAATCAGCCATTTCACAAAGTGTGTAGCTTTTCCAATCATCTGAGTATCCTAAAGCTTTTACATACTCAGGGAACGAATATGCTAAAACTGGTTTATTTACGTTTTCAAGCGTTTCCGCTAGATTAATTGGTGCAGTGCCGAAAACGACTGGCAATGTCGCTGTAGCTACTACTGGTGCCGATAGTGAAGTCGGCTTTTCAGTTACTCTTGAGCCATGTCGCGCCATTTTATTTCACCTCGCTAAAATATTCTTCTGTCTTTGTAAACAACATCGATTCCACTGAATAAGCATCTAACATGCTATTTTGAAATTCTGTTAACTTCTCAGGTTGAATAAACATTTTCTTAAATGCCGGTGATTTTTCCAGATGGTCTTTAAAGTGCTCTGGATAACCACCTACAAATGAGCTGAATCGTTGTAATCCTTTAACAGCTGGGCCAACATACAAAAGGACTTCATGTTTAATACTTTCCTCTAACACCTGGCCAACTTGTTTTGCGGATGCTTGTTGTTTTTTAATAGTTGAAGTCATCTCCTAATACACTCCTATCTAATTGAACTGGTGGCGTTGCGAAGTCTACTTCCATGACTCCATGCCACAACGGTTTCGTTTGTTCTTCAAAAAGGGCTGATTCAATTTCTCCTGTCAAAATACCAGGACCGACGCTACCTACTTCTTTTAAAGCAAATTTGATGTGATTCATCACATCCAGAGTTTCACGCCATCCATGTTGTTCATCTTTGCTATAAGTACCTATTACAAATCTAAATTTCATGACGTTTTCATTTTTTAAATTATCTTTTTCAAATAAAAAACGGACAATTACAAATGGGTAATCGTCCTGTTCTGTATCATCTTCGCCACGTCTTGCATTTTTTTTTGGTGGTGGATAACCGTCATATATAGTTGGTGCTTTAAATATTTTTTCATCCTTTGTTGGTAAACGCATATCTGCTAATGAATCTGTTAAAAAAGCAACCAATTCATCTGTCATGTTTAGTGAATCCATTAATTATCCTCCATATAGTAATCGATTCATTTCATGCTCAATACGCTTATCAAGCGTTTCTTGGGCATGAGTAGCAATACTTTTAATCACTGTATCTTCACCCATCATTTGTGCTATAGATGGTCCGTATAGTCCCTTAATCGGCAATCGACTTTTACTTACACGTATAAATACATTAGTGTGTGAATTACTCATCCCGGCAATGAATCCATGTGTAATAGGCTTTCTACCGCCACTTTTTTTAACACGTGCACGAACTATTGCATTATTAGGTTTCGTAGGTGTTACATCGAACTTCATCAATGGCGTAGCAGGCCCACTCGCACGAACTTGTGCAGAAAGCTTACTTGCAGTTGCTTTATTTATTTTAATAGCACTTTTTGCATCAGAAGCACGAATAATATATTTCGCTCTAATTTCTTGACTTGCCTTTGATCGTGCAGTTACAGCTGATCTATTAATGGACCGTGCAAATACTGTCCGTGCTTCTTTTGGTGTTTTGGAGAACAATTTTTCTAACTTCTCTACATGATGCATTTTTAATTCAATCATATAGACACCTAACTTTCATTTGCACTGATTACAATACGAATAATACCCATATCTTCTGCTGATTCTTCTACGTAATATTCATTCCCGTCTAAATTTAAAAAACTTCCGACTTTCGGGACGTAAAAATCACTACTTCTCACAAAAATTGTTTTGAAATGTGAAAACACTTCTTGCGAAGCACTTAATTGATCTTTCCCATAGCCTTTCAGTTCTTCAAGACTGGTATCTTCAACTACTAAGCCTAACGTTTCCCCTTCTAATTCATGTTCTTCTGCAAATTCATTGGCGTTAAAAAAAACACTAGAAAGGTCTTTTTCTATTGCTTCCTTAAAATTCATATTTCCACGCTCCCTTAGTCCTCTAATTGATCTAAGAAATATGCCGTTTTATCATTTTCCACAATTAAAGCAATAATGTTTGACTTGCTGATATTACCTTTCCATTCTAAACCCTGTTGTTTAGCACCTTCTTTTAACTCGTCTAATTCAAAGTTAAGATCCAGTGTCTTTTCAATAGGCTCATCTTCCAGTACATTAGTTTCAGTTGGTTCTTTTACAGTTGGAATTACTTTCTCATCCTCTTTTACAACTGCAGTAACAACACCTAAATTTAGAAGTCTAGCACTCTCTTTTTCTGTTATTGCAGATTCTGCGAGAAAACCATTTACATAATAACGTTCACCATTATGACGTAATGAAGATAGTACTTTGAATCCTTTCATATAAACCCTCCTAGACTACTTTTGAAGTTAACCATGCATCTACATTTCCTGGCTTTGGAATAGGACGAGATGCAAGACGAACCATTTTTTGTTCATTCTGATGATCTGCCCAAATTTTCGGCACTCGTTGACCTTCATAAGTCACGAACTCATCATTTTTCTCCATCTGTGTAATAGCACCGTATGCGAAGCCCGCGAAATTTTTCTTAGCTAGAATGACCGTATCAACAGGGATGTATGGCTGCTCTTTTCCATCATCGTCTAAATACCAATCATCATAAGTATAGATTTCGACACCTAACCCTGGTAACTTGCCGATGAAGGTTACAGCATCACTTTTAATACTCGGTTCAATATTCCCGAAATTCATGTTCTTTTTATCAAACATTTCTTTAATAACTGGATGATTAATAAATGCTTTCTCTGCATTTTCCCCAAGAAGTAGTGTGTCTGGTGCAGCGCCTGATTTTTTTGTTACTTCTTTTCGCCATCCTTTAATATCTTCATACGGATTAGAAACATATTTCTTTTCTGCATTTTGCGTGTAATTATCCCACTTATCAGTGCCTGATAAAGTGACACCTTGAGTAAAGTTAAAGTCAAGTTCTTGTTCCACAAAACTATCTGGACCGTCGCCAGTATATCCTTTCATGATAACTTTTCCTTTTACTAATGTTTGAGCAGCTAGCCACTCTTCACGACGACTAATCATTTCGTTTAATTCAATTAAATCATTTGCTAAAAGCTCACGTGCTCGTTGAGCAGGTGTTTTTGTACTAACTATACTTTCTCCAGCTAGTCGCTTTGTAATATCATCAATTGTTAATGATTTTTGCGGAGCAATACGTGGAGCAACATATTTTTCAGTACGGTAACCATCACGTTTAACGGTTACGCCACCGGTACGCGGTGCCACAAAAGGCGCCATTTTACGTTTACCTTTTGTGTAATCAATTAGAACATCTTCAGTCGGGAAAGTTTCAACTGAATTAAAAAAAGTGTCACGCAAGAATGTGTGCACTTTTGGCATTTGGGTAATCGCTTTTAAGATTGTAAGAGTTTTATATAGTTCCATGTTTGTTCCTCCTTAAATTGAAGCCTTTAAATAAATTCCTTTAGTGCGTAAAACATCATAATGAACAGATACTTTATCTGTACCATCTGTAAGTAAAGCATCTAAATTAAATGATCCTGAAATATAGGTTTCAGCAAAAACAGACTTACCAGGCTCACTACCCGTATCAACGTCATCCGTCAAAATGGCATCTGCCACGATTGGCGTTGTAGCAGTAGTACTAGCTACTAAATATTCCCCTTCGCTGTCTTTACCAATGATCATGCCTTGTAATAAAAGACCTTGGCCAGCTTTTAATTTAACGGATCCTTTTTGAATGGGAAATGAAGTATCATAAATTAAATTGTTTGGCTGATAAGCACCAACTTGTCCATTTAACTTCATTATTCTTTTCCTCCTTTTGCAAAAATACTAGCTAACGCTTCAGCTTCTTTTTCTACCTCATCCATAGGATCGGATTGAACCGGCGCATTAGAACCAGGAACTTCGTTTAATGGTGCAGCATCTTTTTGCATATTCATTAATTGATTTTGAGCTTGTTCTTTTTGAGCTTTTAAAGCATTCATTGCAAATTGTGCAGCAGGAACAGGTTTTTCATATTTTGCATTATTAACCAATGCTTCATTCCCTGGTACTGCAATATCTTCAATTGCTTTGATTCTAGAGTTTTCAGCTTTTACACCTTCTGCATACCCCATATTCTTCACTTGCTCAAATAGTTTCGGATGTTCATTTTGTAACGTTTTTAAATCCATAACATCATTTCCTCCATTATCTTTATTTTCATTTGTTAAATTGTCAGCTTGATTTACAACATTCACTGTAGGATCTTTCGCCATTTGTTGCCTTACTTTATCAATAACTTCCTGAGGTATTACGCTGTTAATACTTAAATCAGCAACCGCACCGACTTCTTTTTCAAACATAATCGCATCGATAAAACCATGCTCTTTAGCTTGCTGAGCTGTCATCCATGTTGTTTTATCCATCATAGTTTTCAACTCATCACTAGACTTACCTGTTTTTGCAGTATAGGAATTGATAATAGAAGCATTTACATTTTTCAAGAACTCACTATTATCATCCATTACTTGATAATCACCATTCGCACCATTTGCAGCATTATGGATCATCATTTGCGCAGTAGGCGACATGACAACATTCGTTCCTGCCATTGCAATTACAGATGCAGCACTTGCAGCAACCCCCACAATTTCTACATTAACTGTGCCGCCAAAAGATTTTAGTGCTGTGTAAATTTCAGAAGCACTAAAAACAGAACCTCCTCCACTATTTATCACAACTTGTAACTCTTTATGGTTGTTTTTAATAGCCTGGTCGATAGAGTTTAATACCTTCCCAGGGCTCACAGCTGGAATACCAAAATAATCGTAGATCCATTGATCACCATCGTTAATAACAGGTCCCTTAATGTCAACTCTCATTATTCTTTCTCACCTCCTTCATCTGATTTATCAGATTGAATATTTATATTTACAGGTGCATTAAATCCTGCTTCATATCGTAACTGTTCTTCCCGTTTTCTCAATTCATGATTACGGAAGAAATCAGTCCCTGTTGATTCTTGAGCTTCGCGGGTACGAGTACTCAATCCTGATTCAATACGTAGAATTGCTGCTTCTACTTCTTTTTTAGGATCTAGTTGGCCTTGTGTTGGTCCATTCCATTCTGCACTACAATATGCTTTTCGAATTAAAGGATCATCAAAAAAGCCTGGTGCATGAATACGTCCTTTTAAAACTACTTCCGCAAGAAACTCTTCATAAATAGGCTGGCAAAAGTTTTTAGCTAACCATATTCGACGCTTTTTAAACATTTTCCAAGCTTCAAGTAAAGCACCTCTAGACGCTGAATAAGAAGAAGTAAAATGTTTCATTAATACTTCATAAGGTATCTCTAAAGCAACCCCTATTTGACGGAAAATAGCTGTTGTAAAGGCATCAAAATTTGGATTTGGTCTACCAGGATTCGATTCTTGAATTTTTTCCCCCTCACGAAGAAATGTGACAGAGCCATTTCCGATATTTATTTTTGAATTATCTTCCTCGTGGTCATCCTCTTCTCCAAAACCTCCACCAAAATCGTTTTGCTGTGAAGCTTCTGTTGTAATAAATACGGAATACATGCCACTTATTACCGCTGCCATTAATTCAGCATCAGTATATCGATCAATTTGTTTTAAGCCTTCGATAACAGGTGCTAAAATCGGTATCCCACGACGTTGTTCTGGTCGTTCAATATCTAATAAATGAATAACATTTAAACGTCCAGAGAGCTTTCCATACTTTTCAACTCGCTTCCAATCATTTTGACCAGTCAAAGAGCTATTTGGATGTTTATCTGCAATGTGATAGGCAATAACTTCACCTGTTGAATCTATCTCTACACCATTGATTAGCCGTTCTTCATAAAATGTATTGATCACTGGATTACAAATCCTATCAGCTTCAATTAATTTCACTGTAAGTTCATACTGTGAACCAACTCGTTTTTTATAGGGTAAAATTGCAAAACAGTCCCCAGAAGCTAAAGTTGATAAAAGTGCCAATTGTTGCAATTGACCGAAGTCACACATACGGTTTGCATCGCAATTTTTAGAATCAGCCCAACATTCAAATTCACGCTCAATTTTGTCTTCAATAGCTTCTGCTTCTTCTTGCGAAAGGCCTAAAAAATCGCCGTCAATTTGAGCATTTAATTTCAGCTCATAACCGACGACGTTGGTAACTATGGACTTTAATGATCCACTAGCAATAGGTGCACCCATATATAAATCCCTGGAACGTTCACGCATTTTTTCAACATTACGCTCTATATCATCAATTGGATCACTTAAAGAACTAATCCACCCAACAACAGCACGTTTTGTACCACTTGCAGCATGATTCCCATAACCTGTATTTGTTGCAACAGAATTTACAGGTGATTTTTGATCAGATTCTCTTTTTATATTCTCAGCTTTCAAACTTTTTCACCTACTTTCTAAGAATCCCAGGGAATAAATTGTTTTGTTCTTCGCATCCGTTTACCCTTTTGAGTCATTTCAAGCTCAGTAACTTTATTTTCCCAATAGGCAATTCGTTTAGCGACTTCAGATAAATTAGCTTTTGTTAAACTTCGATTACTTATCGTATAACTTTGTGCATTTGCAATAGCACGCTCCGCCTCCAGCCAAATCCTTAGATTTTCTTGAGCTTCCTCTAATGTAATAGCCATTAGTTACCCCCTCACTCTTTTTCTTTTTTTATAAGTACCTGAATACTCTTTTTCAAAGTTTGGATTAATAATTTCAATGGCAGCTGTATTATATACTCGTAAATCAAATGGCTCGTTTCTTGTCCGAATTTTTATCCATGTTTGATACGGAACACCTTTTTCATGACGAGTTTCCAACTTTTCTGCAGTTAGGCCAAGAAAATAATTTAACTCATAACCTTGTCCCCTTGGGAAATGGCAATAGTTTGGTCCAGGTTCTTCTACTTTCAAACTTGACATTACACGTGCCTTGCCATCATTAACACCAAGCCGAACAAGTAGTGTTTTTAGTGGCTTCGGTCTCGATGTACCTGCTAAAAGTGGCATATATTCACCTTTTGCAATGTTCATACCCTTAATTGCATAAATCCGCCGGGCTTCACGTATTTTTGTAAAACGATAAACCTCCTGCGTATAATGACCGCCACTATCTATACAAGTGCAAGCAATGCCAAACTGCTTACCATTTGCTTTACTCCAACGTTTTTGTAGCCACAAATCAAGTTGCTGCCATGTTTCTTCTCGCTTTAAGTCACCATATAAAACAAAATACTCAATTCCCCAGGACTCACGCCCAGCTCCCCATCCAACTACTTCAATTTCAAAACGATCATCTTGAACATCTACAGCTGCAGTGAGTACTTTAACTTGTTCAGGTACCTCAGCATCATATTTTTCACGACGCTCAAACAGAATTTCTTCATCAACTTTTGTGCCGCTTTCTTCCCATGATTCACCAAGGACGGTATTGACCCATGTTTTTAATTTTTCTTGGCCATCTCGTTTAGCTTCCAAAAAATCTCGGACAATTTTTTCCCATGTTACCCATGGACTCGAAAATTGATTCAGATGGAAACCACGTCGATGAGAGTGCTTCTTTTGTGCAACCCACTTACCTTCAGTACGTTTCCACTCACGTTCACTATGTAAGCAGCCACATTCACTACATGCATGATTCACTTCATCCACAATAAATTCGTTATCCTCAGTTTTGCGATACTCAAATTTTATTTGTGCCCATTTGATTGGCTGGTAAGTATCACATGATGGACAAGCCATTGACCACTGTTCCATTGTGCTATCTTCATATATTTGCTCTATGCGAGATGTACCTTTATCTAGAGGCGTTGACACATAGACTAATTTTTTGTTTGAAGGGAAGGTTGTTGTACGCATCTTTGCTAAATTTATTGGATCCCCTTCTTTACCAGCTGATACTGGATAACGGTCTACTTCATCACATAGTAAAATTCGGATTGGTCTACTGGATAAAGAAGTGGCAGCATTTGCACCGACTATCGCGATTGAGCCACCTAAGAAATTTTTTTCGTCTATAGTATTCCCAGCATTTTTTGCCACTTTATCTCGTAAGGCCTCACTTGCTTCAATCATTGTGGAAAGCCTTGTTGTAGAAAAATAACGAATCAATTTTTTATTTGGCAACATGAACATTATTGGACATGGATCATAGTCGATATGATAGCCAACCATATTTAACATAAATTCCGTTTTACCAACCTGAGCTGATGCCATAACCGCTACTTCTTCAGTATTTGATTCTGTAATACAATCCATAATTTCACGCATGTATGGTGCTCGGCTAGTTCGCCATGGACCTGCTTCAGCAGATGTATCAGAAGTTAAAATACGATAATTATCAGCCCACTCTGAAACTGTTAAATTCGGACGTGGGGACCACAGTTGCGCTAAATCTTTAAATAAATCGATTGTTTTTTCTGCAACCAACTTATTCGCTACTTTCTTTTTCAAAAAGTTTTGGTGAATAATCCTCTAAAACAGTTAAAGTATCTTCAATTTCTGTTTTTAATATTTGTTCAATCGTTTTAGTGGACTCACCTTCCAGTTGCCCAGCTATCCGCACAGGTAAGGTCAATAATTTCGATTTAGCGCTTAAAATCATATCACCCATAATTAGCCGTACATCTTCTGCAGCATGCAACTGACCACGTAGTTGCTGTACTTGCAATTCCGTTTTTTCCTTCTTTAATATTTCATGTTCTGTTTTGGCATCTACATAACGTGGCTTACCGTTTTCCTCTTTACCACCTGAAGTATGCTCAATATAAGCGAGAGTATTTTCTGCCAAATTGTATTTTCCACGGCCGCATTGTGTGAGTACACCATCACGTGTTAACTGACGGATCCATTGCGGCGTTTTTCCTACCAATTTTGCAAATTCACTTGTTCCAATTTCCAAAGTAGTAAGGTCATCTACTTTCGCTTTAGATTTTGTCATATCTCACACCTCACTTTCGCTTTTATACTTATAATCTTTTTTCATTTTCCAAAACAATAGATGAAGGATTTTTTCAAAGTTGTAACTTTCAACTCGCGCAAAGCGAAAGCGAAAGTGAAATTTTTCGAATAAAAATAGACCACTTTTGGGGCTCGCAAGCCCCGCATGCAAAAAAAGTCCTAGAAGAACCTAAAGAATTGAAATGAATACGTGTGTGGACTGCTCACTCGCTGCCTTCCAAACGTGGTGGCAATTCATCTTCTAAAATGCCATCAACTAATTTCTTTATTGTACTTAGACCAATCAGATTCATTTCATTTGGCGTTGTATTATCCACCATATCATTTGACAGTGCATCAAGTTTAATAACAGTCTCTTTTCCGCTTAGTTCGATAAGTGTTTCCACACCTAAACAATCAGTGACCATTGATAGTAATACCATCTTTTCTGCTTTTGTAAATTCCATTGTTCATCCCCCCACAATTTATAGTTATAGCTTTAGTACACCATGTACCAGACCTCTCAAGGCATAATAAAAAGCCACGATTCATTGCGAGCGTGACTTCTTCATAACCTTCTGATATTCACTTTTCAAAATAGATAATATGGCAAGATCAATATACTTCCCGTTTTCAAATTCATGTTGTCTCAAAACACCTTCTTGACAAAAATTTAATTTCTCCAACAATCTTATAGATGATGTATTTTCTGGTTCTACTTTTGCCTCAATCTTATTAATTCCCATTGACGTAAAGGCAAAATGGATTATGCTACTTAAAGCCTCTTGCATAATACCCTTTCCCCAATATTCAGGTTTTAAATCATACCCAATTTCTATTCGGTTATGTTCATTTTCATAATTCAAATAACCACATGTTCCAATCACTTTTTTGGTTTTAGTTTCTTCGATTACCCATCTTAAACCTGTCCGTTCTTTGAAAATTTTATCATACCAATTTATTTCATATATTGCATCTTCTACTGAAGTAAATAATGTTAATGGAATATACTTAACTACATTTTCATCAGAATAAAGCATAAAAATATCTTGGGAATCATCAACTATTCCTTTTCTTAGGATAAAGCGTTCCGTTTCCAATTTAGGGAAATCTTCAAAATTGAACTCCATATTCATAATAACTCTCCTTTTATTTCAAATTGAAACGCGTACTATGAACCTTAACATTGTGTAGGTCAAATTAATCTAAATGGGAATAAAAGTAAGACTAAAATGAAGTTTATACAATTACTAATAAAGTTGCAAAGCCACACCTGTTAGATGTGACCTTTATGTATTAATTTATTTTATTAATTTGTTTAAATCTTGATTCTCGAACTTCAATTATCATTAGTTCGTTTCCATCTGTAATCAAAAGAACATTGGGAGGAAATGTAGTTTCTTTATCATTATATTTTATCCAGAAACTCTCTAAAGTCTCATGATAATTGTTTGTTGGTGATGAAATTAATGTTTGCCCTACTCCATCAGGTGTTCTAAAAAAATTTCCTAAAAATACTTCAATCTCTTTTGGTGTACTAGTTTCATCTAATTGTAAAAATTCCATATGCTCATCTCCTTTCATTCTAATTATAGGATAAAAGGTAACATATGTCACTATTAGAAAATTGAAGAATAAAGAGACTACCAATTTAGTAGCCTCTCATGCTTGTTTGCGAAATACACGTACAAGCGAACGTGCTTATATTTGTAAGGCAATTTGTTTACGCATTTCCATGCGCTTTTTGACATTACCATCATATAACGGATATTCAATAGATTCAGCCACTACTTAGTAAGGTACTATTTTAATACATTACTTAGATGATACTTTTTCAGCGTATTGCATCATACGCATAATATTTGCATGTTTCATCTTAATGTAGTTTGTACTGTAATTTAATTCACCCGCAATTGTTTCAAGCGTCTTACCTTCGACATGCTTACGATAAAGTATTTTATATTCAAGCCCTTCGAATGTGCTAATAAGGTTTTTCAAATCATGAAGGTCATTTAATTTATGGGCCAATTCATATTCGATTGCTTCAATTTTCACTTCTACATTTGCACCTAATGATTCGGCTTCTAGCTTGTACTTACCTAAATCATTTACATTTTCCCAACGTCTTAACTCACGTTTGGTTTTACTGAGATTGTATTCAAGGTAAGTAATTTGTTCCTCAAGTTTTCGATAATCCTTCAACCATTCATACATGTGCAGCACCTACTTTCAATAAAGGTTACAAATTGTGTTACAGCGAGTTTCAAGATATACGTAACCTTCAAAATGTTGATATATCAACGGTTTCATATTTGTGGTTACAAATATACAGATATTTAAGCGCATTTTCTTTATATCTTTTTTATTTCTTTCTTTTTTTCTTTTTATTTATTTTTTATATACTTATATCTATTATTTATCTGTAACAAAAGAAATAATAATAATATAAATATATATATAATAAGGGTTTGTAGAGGTTACAGATGTACTTTTTGAATTGTAACCGTCTTTCAATCAAAAACAGTATAAACTATTGATATATAAAGGTTTATAACAGGTTACTGATATTCACCCTTATCCCGTTACCTCATCCGTAACTTTTTTATAGACTCGCACGGAATTTCCCATAACTTTTACTACCCTCGATTCCCAACCTTCCTTCTTCATACGACGACCGAACTCGGTATTTCCAGCGGGTTTATGCCCTTCTTCTTCACAATAAGCTACGTACATGGCATAAACATCACGTGTACGTTTTTCTTCGATTTCATCACTATAATAATGTAAAAATGAAAGAGCACTATCGGATTGAATGAAGTATTCAATTGTCTGCTGTTCAATTGTGGATGAATCTGATAGCTTATTGCCGTTTTGACGTATTCTTTTAATTCCTTCGAGTGCTAATTTTAATATGTAAGACTTAGCTGTATCACTCGAGAGTTTTTCGTCTAAATTCTCATCGATTACTTTAACCTCAGCATCACAAGGAATGACAACTAAACGCCGACCTATACCACCCGATTTATCTTTAAATTGTGGCATCTTATTACAAGTAAAAATAAGTGTCGCCTTTGAGCGTATGGTAATTGGGCTTGAATAGATCGGCCGCAACATGACTGGATCTCCAGATGCAAGTGTTTTGAAATTGGCCGACTTGTCCAGGTATGAAGCATCAATATCATCGGCGATGTTCATTAATTTACCGGACATACCATAGACGGCCGTATCGTCATCAAATTTATCTAAAGGCACATTTGTTTCAAGACCATTTGTGAAGGCAGTTAACATTTTTAATAATGTTGATTTACCATTGTTCCCCTTTTCGGACTTATAGAAAAAAACTTTGTGCGGAAAGCCTTTGGTCATTAAAATATGGCCAAACATTTCTTCAATCACTAGTCTTAAATCTTTTCGATTGCAAGTAAAGAAATCTAAGAATTTATCAACGTGCTCATCATAGGCTTCCTCATCGTATGGAACATCTAAAAAGTAAGGTGTGAATCCAGCATCAATTATTATTGGTTCACCATCATCGATAATCACGCCATTAGGTAGCTGAATAACGAAATCATTATCCTCTACTACGTTTGATTTAATTTTAAATAGTTCCATCAACTGCTTATGTTGTGCTGGCTTTAATTTTATGTGCTTGTCTATTTCACGTAGCAGCTTATTGGAATCGGTAATGTAACGGTCCAGCTGCTTAAAATAAATTTGATTGTTGTAATAATGAAGATCCAGACGCTTGGCCAATACTTCACTGGTCATGACCATATCCTTTGGATTAAGCCACTGCTGTGAGCTAGGTGCTGGTTTTTTATCTAACACAGACTTGATAGTGTTATGAAGCTCGTCATTGTCCATTGGTTCGCCAAAAACTTTTGTATTGATATAGGTTGCAAGTACCTGCAGCGTTTCATTGTCGATCATATCGGTGCCATATTGCTCTAACGTTGTGAGTAAATGGCTATATATTGCACTATTGCGCCCTTGCCCTTCTTTAATGCCTAGTAAATTATGTTTTAATTTAGAAGGATACAAGAGCAAAGGAAGCTCTGGTAGTGTACTCACATCTTCAAGATAATGAGCATTTTCCATTGGTCGAAGTTTGCCATTTTGCTTAATCGTAGCTTGTGAGCGAGTGCCTGTTTTATAATCGACCTTTAATCCGGCCACCGTTGTTTTATCCGTGTAGTTTTTAATTGGTGTGGTCATTCCCTCAGCCTTTGGACGCTTATACCAAAGGTGAAAACCCCGACTCGTCTCTACACGCAAGGATGGATAGACAGAATAGATATATTCAGCTGCATCTGAGCGTGTATCAAAATCCACGACCACTATATCTTTTGTCAGAATGACACCAGCATCTTTATAATTTTTGTGGTCCGTAGAAAATATGTCGAATGAATGTTTAGGCTTCTTTTCTTCAAGCTCGATATAGCGCAATGGCTTTACAGTAGACTTCAAACCGTAGCACCTCCTTTCTTGTTTTCCTCATGTTGTGCCGTTCGATAACATTTGTTTACTCTTTGTAAACAAACGATAACACCGCGGTGTTTTAACTCGTAAACAAGAGTAAACAAAGTTTCTTTCAACTATTCCTCTTGGCCCTGGTCCGAATTAACTTCTACCGTCCCATCTGAACCGACCTCATAAGGAATCCCCTCATGCTCATCTTCTAAATCATCGATGCTCATTTGTTGTGGCTGAATCAATAAATCAACATTTGTACCTGCAGCTGGATAAATAGCGTTTACTCTGTCTACATCCTCAGTTGCTACATTAAATTTGAGTACAGTCTTTTTATTGTCACGCTGTAAGTTTACAAATTCAGCTTGAATCGACTCATATGGTCCCTCATCATCTGAAATTGTTAAAATGGTCATTTTCCCTGTTAACCTTAATAGATCAGCAGCATGTTTCGTTTCATCTGATAAAATATGAAACATTAACACTTCCTTTTTATCATCCTTTTGCATTTTCTTAAAAAGCACATTAATTTCAATATCTTTTGTTTGTACTGTATCTGTTGTCATTCGAAACACTCTCCTATACAAATAATTGTTTTTGAATCATTTTTACGTACCAATTCAAATCGATTTTTCGCTTCTCGAAATCCTTCAACTCACCATTCCACACGATAACTTGCTCTGGACTATTAGAAACCTTTTGGTACTTTTCATCACGCACTTTATAAGCACCACCACGCTTTGGATCATTCGTTGCAAAAATACGATTTACTTTCTGCAGCTGTTTCATTTTCATTTGGCCATCCTCAAATACCTCACAAGTCAAACCCTCGAACTTCCCTTGTTTAGCCACCAATTGGAAAGCAGATAAATCTTTCTTAAACATATTAATGACCGTTTTTTGAACTGGTATATCATGCATGTAGTAATTGACCAAGGCTGTATCGATAATGGATAAACTATTACGCTCCCAGGTACCACCCTCAAAGTTTTTCATAATCCCTTTTGCAACGATTTTTCCATCAGAATATCGAACACAATAGTTATTGGCGTCACGCTGAGCGATTTTATTAATCTCATTTACTTTGAAAGTTATTTCATAATGTTTACTAAATCGTTCAATGATCTCATCGATAAACGGTCGGAATGATTTGTCCTCATATTTAACAATTAAACCGTCTGTATTTGATTGAATAAGCTCTATAAAAGGCTCTAATAGCATAATCAAATGCGTAAGAATTAATTGGCCATTTACTACGATGTTGTTAAATTGTTGCGGATCAAATAGCGCATTGAACTCTGACTTGCAAGCCCCTACTGCAGCATTAAGTAATATCTTATATATTTCCTCTTTTGATTCCCCTGCAGCTTGATACTTTAATCGTTCCTGGTATATCTTTTCGTATCGTTCAGGCATCTTTGCAGCTCTACTTATAAACCCGTTATTGATCTTTAATGTTGGAAAATAAGATTTTGCATCGATGTGAAGAAAATACCCTTCTCCTAAATAATTTTCTTTCGCCGCATGTAGTCCACCGAAGCCATAGGTATGTGTTAATCCAGCAAGCTTATATTCAAATTGTCGTTTCTCTAAATCCGTTACGGATCCACCTTCTAAATAGGACATATGGATGTTGTTGTAAAAATCGACAACCGATTTTGGCAATTCATTTATTTTTAGTCGCTTGTCATAGCTGAGCTTTAATCGATCACGCTTATGGTCCTTAATTTTGAAAGCTTTTAATACTGTAGATGCTAAGTTTGCACGTGTCTTTTTCACATCAGACAGATGTAATTGGAACGTCTCAATAATTTCAAATTTGGAAGCAAAATAATCTTCACGTTTTTGAAAAGCTTCACCGGTTGCTTTTACATCGTTTTCACAGTAATTAAAAACCGTTTCAACTTCCTCTGGAGACAATGCTTCTTGTTCGAAATCTACTGGTGTTTCAATTATGTTCATACCTAAGTTGGCCATTGCTTCTTTTAATGAAAGTCCTTTATTTATAAGCTCTTGTTTCACGTCCAGAGTAAGAAAACCACAACTTACTTTCCGTCTAAAAGTACTGTCTATAATTTGTTTACTAATTTGGTAAGGGTCCTGATCCGTTAAAATAGCCCATAAGATGATGTCGTCATAATAATAGTTATTGAAGCCAACAAGAATATCTTTTGAAGAAAGAGCGCTTTGTAGGCGCTCTTTATCGTTGTGTATGCGTATGATTCTATTGTTGGCCAGATTTAAGATGACGCACATCCAGTCGTTAGGGAAAACCTCAAAATCATACACTTTGAACATATTAGAATGGCTCCGGTTGACTTAATGAGAAGTTAACAAATGTTCCATTTTTCGATTTAGAATGTTTAATCTCCATTTCGCATTGCGTGCCTAGTGCTTCTTTAAAGGCATTTACTAAATCTGTTTCTGGAGAACCAAATACAGATGGATCTAATTCAATATCAAGCGCTGAGGCACATTTCATCGTTTGTTTTAATGCACGTTCCATCATTTTTTCGGTGAAGAAGATCATTCCAAAATGTTTACGATTCTCATAACCTTCATTTAAAATTTCAAGGTCTAATTGTAACCATTCTGTACCTTTATCATTTACACGCCATTGTACTTCTGAAAGTACAACATCATATCCCCCTTCTGGTAGTGCCTCATAATCATCTACCGGTGATGTTTTAGGATCAAATCCCTCTGCTAATAATTTTTGAGCCATAGCTGCTAAGTTTGACATAATAATTTACCTCACTTTTATTGTTTTTAGTTTTATTTTGTACGTGGAGCTCTCGGTGCTCTTGTTGCACCTGGTTTTGCTGTACGCGGTGCTTTTACAGTTGTATTCGGTTCATTGGCTGGCGGTGGGTTATCCTTCACGTATTCTTCAATGCCAGGATCAGTATTATTTAATT
Organism: Lysinibacillus sp.; assembly: GCA_032053185.1. Classification (GTDB taxonomy): domain Bacteria; phylum Bacillota; class Bacilli; order Bacillales_A; family Planococcaceae; genus Lysinibacillus. The sequence goes on along the minus strand of DAMBVB010000003.1, from coordinate 56,724 downwards.
CATTTTCTTCTGGTGAAACAACATCCTTATCTTTTTCAGCTACTACAGTAGCAATAGAGCCATCTTCTAATTCAACCGATACTTCCTCAGCAATTTCGGTTAATGTTTTCTTTTCTTCCACAGGCTCGGCTAGCTGTTCAACTTTATTTTCAGTTTGTGGAGCTGTAGCCGAACCTTTATCAAAGGCACCAATAACAGAATCTAAGATCTTTAAGATACGCTCGTCCTCTATCCAATCACGTTGATAATTTTTACGGCGATCCACTACGCGGCGAAGATATTTTTTGCCGATTTTTTGACACATGATGTTCAGGTCACAGTTGCCATTTACAACGTTTAAATCTTTATCGCCTAATGATGGAATTGGCTTTTCTACGTTATTCTCAAGCTTTGTAGCATATCGACTAATATAGATAACGTTCATTGGCAAGGCTTTAAGTCTAACCACAATAGAAGTGATGAATGTTTTTCGTAAACTCCAACCTTTTCCGTATGGAACATCACCTATATAGTCAACGCCATTTTCTTCACAAATCGCTTGCTCGATGAGCGTAACTAAATCATCAATCACATCGATAACCACAGTTTCAAAGCCATGACTTCCTTTTTCAAGGTCTTTAATAAGCTCTAACATCTGTTCAACAACAGTGACTTTAATTGCACCGGTCTTTGGATCACGTTCATTTTTTAAGTCAACCGATGGTGTTTCAATTTGTGCTGCGTTTCCGTCAGTATTAAAAATAACTGGATTAGGGAACTCGCTCGCTAAAAAGGATTTACCGTTCATTGTTGGTCCCCAGATAAAGTAATTACGTGGTGTTTCAATTGTTTTCTTTGGTTTATTTGGTGGTAGAGCCATGATTATTTAGCCCCCTTTATTTTTTTCATAGAAACTTTCGTATAGCCCTTTTTAGGCGTAACTTTTTCAAACCTTTTAGCAATACGTGGATGTGATTCACGTAAAGCTTTTGTATCTATTGATGTTGATTCAGTAGGAAGCACCAAAGTGATAGTGCACCGATCCGTTTCAAATGATTTCACTTTGTGATCCATCATTAATTGATATAGCTTGTCTTTCATTGCCTTATATTGTGCTTCTGTTTCTTTAAAGGATTGAATTTGTAACTCGAATTGCTCTACTTCATTGGCAACAATAGCAATCTCATTTTTTTCTTCTAAGGTAATAGAATAAAATTCAGCCTCAGTCATTTCAGGATGTTGTTTCAATGCCTCGCAACGTTTCCAGAACAACTCAATCGCTTGTAAAATTTCGTTTATTTTATTCTCATCACGGTGAATGACTTCAATTTTTAATCTCTCTGGATCAAATTCAGCATCAAAATTTTCTGGTCGTTCATAAAGTGCCAACCAAGCTGCAGGTAAATTAAATAGATGAAGATAAGTTTGAATTTGCACATTATATATATCTTTTGTTGGATTCTTACCATGCGATTTAATTTCCAGTAACAATGATTCACCATAATCGGCGCCGTCACAGTTACCACGTATATGGCGTTCTTTATCGATAACCGTATCCGGTTTAAAATTCGTTTCATTGATAATGTTGATATAATCTCTTATTTGAGGTTCAATTACCTGGCCATATACTGTGTATTCGTTTGAATCATATACAGTAGGTACTAGACCTGTTTTTTCTTTCGCCAGTTCAAACTGTGATTTATATTTGCTAAGACCTAAAATTATTGGAACATCCGAACCACCGACAAAAATTCGGCGATTCTCTATGACGTTTTTGTCCTCCGTTTTAAACATCTATTTTTCTCCTTTCAGAGCTACTGCTATTTTGTTGTGTATTTCTTTTACTTGTTTTAAGTAGTTTTCTAACCCATTTACGGCTTTTCTATTAATTATTAACTCTTTGCTAACGATTAGTTCCAAAGCGTTCAAAATGGTATTTGAATAGCCTTTAAATCGCCACTTAGAAGTGGTTTCTTTTGTTGTTGGATTCGTGACTTCTTCTAGACGTTCAATTTGGACATTTAAGCTGTCATACTCTTTAATCCGTACATTTCCAAGGTCAATAAGTACAGCTTTTTCTTTTGTTTCAGCCATTACCCATTCACACCCTTGATTTTGATTCCTAATGTGTCTAAGGTATCCTTGGTACCCTTTAAGTAACCTTCATTAATAAGTGGTGCATTTCTATCATCTTCCTCGGTGTCTACTATCCATTCAGCTTTTTTATAGTTTTCTAAAATAATTTCTTCTGGTGTCTGTTCGCATTCGTAATTACCGAAATAAACAGCAAGGATTGTTTCTTTATTGACACTTTCTAGAATTTTTCTCCCAAAAGCAAAATCGTTAAAATGTAAATCTGTAATCAAATCCTCTATACCATCACAAGTTTTGTAATACTTAACAGCCTCAGCAACCTCACGACTAACTTTCACTTTTTCAGCCATCCATTTCACCCCTCCATATACTTCACAAATAGCTCGTCCGTGAAGTCTTTCTTTGTTTTTAAGGCACCATATATTAATTCCTCAATCGTATCTTTGGTAATGAAATGATAGACAGTCACCTTTTTATCCTGGCCATTGCGATATGCTCGACCTAATGATTGCTCGTAATCTTGTAGACTATAAGTTGGTGTATAGAACACCACTAAATTTGCATATTGTAATTCAATGCCTGCCGCACCAGCCTGATATTGAACGAGTGTTACACTACCTTTCAATTTGGGCCATCGATTACGATCTGGTAACTCCGATTTTTGACCACTTACCTCAAACACTTTTTTCTTTAACTTAGCCATTAATAAAAGCAATGCTTCTTTTTCAGCCTTAAAATTGTAGAATATAATAATGTTTTCATTGGTACCCTCTGCAAGCATCTCGATATATTCGAGCTTGTTCTTTTGATTGGCATAAAATCGCAAGCCTTGTGCTAGTTTTGGATACGTATCATAGACAACCTTCTCACCATCAACCTCTAAAATACGATCTTTCTTTAACTTCAAATACTCAGTGGATCGCTTGAAAAATACATCTTCAATTACCATCGGCGGAAGGTCCAGGCAATCGTCTTTGGAAAGCTTCACACTAAATGATTGATACATTTGCTTGAGTATATTTTCACGCGTCCACCCAACAACTTTATTCACTCGACGTTTGCCAAGATACAAGGTGTCGAATACGCCATATTCACGTTCAAATTGTGTTTTGCTTTGAGCCAAATTAAACATGATAAAATAATTAATCGTATCGGCCCATCCATTACTAGATGGTGTGGCAGATAAAAGTAAAAAATACGTACTTGCTTTAACTAAGTTTTTAGCAGCCTTGCCACGCTGTGATGTGGATGTTTTAACATAATGGCATTCATCAAAAATAACGAACCAGCCTTTATATTCCTTCCATTCACTAGAAATCTTTCCGTAACTTAATAGGTCATAATTTATTTCAATGCCGTAATAATTAACAACCGTTTGAATATCTCTATCCCATCCACCTTCTTTAATTTTTTGTGGTGGAGCCACTATTAAAAGAGGTTCACCGTTGCTATGAAGTAAATAATGATGAATAGATAAGATGGTTTTTCCGGTACCAGTATCAAGCGCATAGAGCCAATTAGGTCTAGCAGCTTTTAATACTTCTTTTTGATACTCATATAACATGGAATCGGTCGAGATTAATTCGGACATCTTCGACATTGTATGCGACAAATGCTACACCTCCTGCAGCTTGAATTTTTTCGATATTATATTTTTGGAGCTCACTCACAACACCACCTGGGCGCTTTACTTCAATACCTACGAACTTTCCATTGATACAAGCCAGTATGTCAGGTACACCCGACTTTTGAAACATGTCACCGTGTACCTTCATCCACCAATAACCTTGTGACTCGAGCCATTTCTTTATTTGATTTTCAATTGTTTTTTCTTTAGGACTTTGAGCCATTTTTGAAAACACCTCATTTTATGCTATAATGGCTTGGAACAGGTTTTATTTGCGCTCACTGATTGCCCTCAGTGAGCTTTTTATTTTCAGCAAGTAATTTTCCATCAAACGTCCAATACTGATGTATTTCCTCTCCTTTAGCACCGACTGTTACAGTAAGGACAACTTGTACAACCTCAACCTTACTCGGTGTATTAACCACCTCTGGCACCTTCCTCTCGTATACAGCGAACCTTTTATTATTAAATTGTTCATGTGCATTTTTAGCTTTTACGCTTGTCTTATTACTATCTGCATGAACTGTTATTACGCCACTTTTTCGTAATTTATTGATTTTTGCCGTAACAGAACTTACTGAACGATTAAGAAAATTTGCGAGTGAGTCCACATTGCTTGTATATCCATGTTCATCAAATTCAATATTGCTAATCAGATATTCTTCTTCGTAATCTTCCCAATATCGATTTTTTTGTATATCGATAACACCTTGTTTTCTTAGTTTAGATATGAAACTTTGGATAGCTGATTCTGATTTACCTAATGACTCACCTATTTCCCTTGCTGTGAAACCTTGATTCAACATTGATTTAATTCTTTTTATTGCGTGATTTGAGTATGGCCGGTCTTTATCATCTATTGCTTTATCAAGATCAATTGGAGGCAATACGCCTTCTTTTCGTAATCTCAGAACACGATTATTTACTGCACCTGTACTACGCTTTAAATACTTTGCCATTTCCTTCACATTGACGACTTTATTTGTGGAATCAAGTAATGCCTTTTGTGTTATATATTTGATTTCTCTGGGCGTCCAATGTTTATGGCCCACTTAGATCACCCCTTCGTCATCACAACAGTGCCACGTTGCCATTCATCTACAAACTCATGAAACCTCCAACCTTTGTTTACTAGATTGTTAGCTACAAAATAGTCGCCCAGGACTTCTAATAAACAATCATTCATGTTCTTCACCTACCAATGTTTATTGAGATTTTTATAATAATTGAACAGTCCTTTTTTTCTTAGAAAGTCTACTTTTGACCGAATAGTGTGCTCTGTTCTTCCAATGGCAAATGATATTGTCCTCGCGTGATCAACCTCATAAAACTTACAAATATATTCGAGTTCGGATTCACTAAAAGGTTTGCCATGTGAAAAGTGGAACTCTGGATGGTACTGCATACGTCCATGTTTTTCATAAGTAATATCATCCTTTACAACCATTCGACTCAGCCCCTACCGAATTAATTTAATTGCGCGATCAATTACATCAATTACATTTGGATTTTTAGTACTAGCCGCCATCTTTTTAAGCGAAGCAATTACATATTCTTTTTCTGTATTTGGTTGATATTTTTGGATTACAATTTTGTTGTCGTCTGTAAAAATTTCTAAAGGATCTTGTTTATCAATCCCTAAAACATTTCTGAGTTCTGCTGGAATAACCACACGACCTAAACCATCTATGCTACGTACAATACCTGTTGATTTCATTAACAATTCACTCCTTTGATTTTGATGTTTAATAAGATACAAGTTGTTTCTATTGCTTGTGCAACTAACTCGTCAATCTGTGTAGCTGTGCCATCAAGAATTTTGTTCTTATATGCATTGAAGTACTCGAATACTTTTTCTTCCGGTGGTTGCTCGACACTGTATCCAAAATACAAAGCACGAATGAGAATATCTAAATCCAAGAGATTTAATGCTGCTTTACGCGAATCCTCCCATCCATTCGGACTTTTAACATGTGCATTAATAATTACTTCTTTTTTAAAATGACTTGTTACATAATCTAATGCGTCTGCAACCTCTTGACTTACTTGAACCTTGGCCATTTACTCACCCCAATTTACCGTGAAACCTGTCACGCCCTTATTGTCCAAAATTGTGTAGCCGGCTTTCTTTAACTCTTTTGAAAAAACTCCTAGTATACGTGGTTCGTCACCTTGATAAATGTAAGTAAATTTACAGCTACCTTGTTCTGCTTTTGATTCAATACCTTTAACTAGATCTTTGAAATATTCGCTTTCTAATGCATTTTTCTCGAATTTTGCAATCGCTTCGTTTGTAACCTTTTTCATCTCATCTGCAGGTTGAAGTTTCATCTTATCTCACCACCTTTCAATGCCTGGTAAACTTTCTGAGCATAAGCAACTTGTTGCTTAATGTATGGATCAGTTTCTTGGCCACCACTTGCAAGCCAGTCACCTATACGCTGTTTAACATCCGACAAAACGTTTAATGGTAATTCACAAGCAATTTGGTGTAATTCATACAGTGGACTTACACCACTAGTTAATACTTCACCGACTAATGAAACTGGTACCGGTTTAATTTTCATTAGATTCACCTTCTTATGGTTATACTTGTTCTTCCTATTTCGCCAGTAAATTTATAGTTTGCTATAATCACCATAGAAAGTGAGGTGATATACATGTTTAGAAGTTCTAAAGAATTCGAGGACTTATTATTAAATGTCTTAAAATCTGTCTATCGTGAAGATGAGTTAGAAATTACGAATCTTACTGACTCTTGGCAAGATGATATATCCGATTTACAATTTCACGACGTACTGGCATACGCAGTGGATAAAGGTTTACTAACAGGGATTAGGCCCGAATTAGAATCAGATGGATCTTTATTTATCCATCTATCGACCCCTAGATTAACCTATGACGGATTGAAATTTATCGGACGATAGGCATTCTGTTCACTTTTTCTTTTACCATCTTAAAAATCAAATCGAGTTCAACAATTCGGATGTTGTGGCTAACTAGTTCTTTTAGAATTTGTTCAGCTACAACATCTAGCTTTTTCATATCCGTTATCACAGGTTTCTGTTCCCCCACACTTCTCACCTCCTCTCAATCACTCGTTAATGCTTCACCAGCTAATGCAACTGGTACTGGTTTAATGTTCATTTAGCTCACCCTCCCCCTCTCACATGCTTATTCAGTGCAGCTTGTTTTTCCTCATCTGACATGACGTTCCACTCAGCTACTTTGATTTTCATTAAGTTTCACCCCTATACTTGTCTATTAATGCGAACAATTCATCGTGGAAACTTTGAATTTGTTCATCTTCTTTTTGAGCCAACTCTTGGATCCTAGCAACCTGAAAAGCTAGTCGAAACGTTGCATATAATCCCTGCTGATTGTTGTACCAATGACCACAACCATTGTTGAAGTCGCCGCGCATCTTTTCCTCTATCTGACTACGTACAGTTGTCCAGCCTTTTGATTGAGGTATACGGCCTTTTAATTCGTTCAAGACATCTTCTCTGACTTGTTCTTTAATATCTTTCAGAAAAGCTTTATATTGTTGGTCATTTGCAAACTTTAGAACAATATCACTCACTGTTTTACCTCCAATAGATTGATAGATTTATTTTGTTTACTTCACCCTTTCCAAAATCCATTTGCGTAAAAATAATTCGACTTCTTTTGCTGGGTAATACCACTTACCACCGACTTTAGCTTTCGGGAAATCTTTATCATGGAAGAAATATTCTTGAATGGTATTCCAACTCATACATGTTCGACGTTTAAGCTCGTTAGAATCCCAATACACTAATTCAAGATCCATACTTTCGATTTTCTTATCAATCGCTTCTAAATATAGTTGCCTTGCTTCTGATTCATTTACTTGGACTTGTAACATCTAAGGTCACCTCTTTTCTAAACTACCTTTACAATGATTTAAAATCATGGTTTAGTTAAATGTTATCTTATTCCAAGTAAATCATCAGAACTAACACCGAAAAATTTACATATCTTTATTAAGTACGGTGCTGAAATCGTGTTAATATCTTTTTCCCAAAGACTAACGCTCGTTTGTGAAGTGCCGATTTCTTTAGCGAGTTCCCTCTGAGACATTTTTCCATGACGAGCTCGCAATTCGGCTATATTTACCATACTTACCACCTCCTCAAATCTTTAAATAAAATATACATGATTTTAAATCATATATCAACTATATTACGTGATTTATAATCATATTTCGATAAAATAATAAATACATACTAGGCTTTATTATTGATTTTAAATCATATATTAAATATAATTAATATATAGAAAGGAGGCTAAAACATGAAAACGACAGGTGAAATCATTAAAGAGCTACGCGAAGCACATGGGTTCTCTAAACAAAGACTTGCGGAATTGTTAGATTTAAAATCATATACTACTGTTTCTAAGTGGGAAGTTAATGAGAACCATCCTAGAGGAAAAGAGATAAAAATGCTTTGTACTTTATTTAATGTTTCAGCAGACTATCTACTAGGTATCAAAGAAGATAATTTTATACCTATGTTTAGCTATAAACATTTACCTGTTAAAATCTCAGCAGGTTTACCAATTACTGTCGATGCTATTTTAGAACAAGATTGTGATTTAATTACATTGCCAGATAGTATAATGGGCAAATGGGCTAGAAACAAAGATATTTTATTTGTTAAAGTCAACGGCGATTCAATGAACAAGGTTTTCCCCCACGGTGCTTTAATTGGCGTAAAAATGATTTCCTTGTGCGAATTGAACGACAAAGACATTGTTGTCTTCAATTATGATAATGAATACTCAGTAAAACGTTTTATGAAAAACGATAAAGACAACAAGTTAATTTTCAGGCCAGAATCAACAGACGAAACGTTCACGGATATTGTAATTGAAGAGGAACAAAAGCATTTGGTTCAAATTGTAGGCAAGGTTGTTGTTTATGTAGTTACAACATAATAATATATAGATTTCTAACGTTAGTAATTTAAATAGAGTAGCCCATATGCTACTCTTTTTTTAAAACAAATAAAGGAGAAGATAAATATGGCTACATTCAGAAAGTTACCTAGTGGTAAATGGCAGGCTAGAGTATCCAACGAAGGTGTAGAACGAAGTATAGGTACATTTCGAACAAAAAAAGAGGCAGAGATAGAAGCAGCAAAAGTTGAGGAACGTATTTATTATGGTCAAACTCTTAATGATCGTAATATGATTTTCGATGAAGTCGTTGAAGAATGGCTTAAATATAAAAGTAAAAATGTAAAGGAATCAACATTCGAACAAGTAGAAGTGATAACACGTTTACACATTAAACCTTTTTTCGGAAACAAACGCATTATGAAAATAAGAAGAAGTGATATAAAAGATTGGCTTGACCATTATGCTGAATTAAAAAATAAAAAAGGCGAAAGTGCTTATTCATTTGGAGCCCGTCTAAAATATTTATCAGTTATGAAAAGCTTATTACATTATGCTGTACATGAATTAGAAGTTTTAGAAAAGAATCCTGCAGATAAATTAAAGGTTCCAGTGAAAGATAATGTTGAATTAAATAAAGATGATGTCAAATATTACAGTTTAAACGAATTAAAACAAATACTTGATTATATGAAAACGTACAAGCACCAAAGATATAAAGAATATCAACTGTACTATATGCTTATGTATTTTTTAAGCGAAACAGGATTACGAATTAGTGAGGCTTTAGCTTTACGCTGGGGAGATATTGAAGATAATAAAATAAATGTTGAACGCCAAGTAAGACGTGATAACAATAATAAATTAACATTAACAACCTTAAAAAACACATCATCATACCGTACCATTGGAATAAGTAATGAATTACTAAAGGAGCTTAAAAAATTCAAACTAAAACAAAATGAAATGATTTTAAGTAATCAGTCCTTCAATAAAAATAATGATGATATAATTTTTCAAAACTATCTTGGAAATTATTTAACTCCATCCACAGTTAGAGAAAGTATTGAGAAGTATTGCAAAGCAGCTGGTGTGGATTATAAAGGAACCCACTGTTTCAGACATACACATGCTGTTTTGCTTTTAGAATCAGGAGCAAGTATTAAATTTGTTGCGAATAGATTAGGTCATAAAACAATTAAGACTACTTCTGATACTTATTTAGATATTACTGAAAAAATAGAAGAAGACGAACTAAAAAAGTTCGCCTCCTACACTAAAGATAAAATCTGAATCGGCACGTTTTCGGCACGGCCGATTTTCATCGTTCTTCAAAAACCTCTAAAACCCTTGTATATCAGGCATTTCAGGTACATTATCCGATAGACCCTTCCATTTCAAACTTGATAAGGCGGTTCATTTCTACTGCGTATTCCATTGGTAATTCTTTTGTGAATGGCTCGATGAAGCCCATGACGATCATTTCTGTCGCTTCTTCTTCAGAAATACCACGAGACATTAAGTAGAATAATTGTTCCTCTGATACTTTTGAAACTTTCGCTTCATGCTCTAAAGAAACATTATCATTTAAGATTTCGTTGTATGGAATTGTATCTGAAGTAGATTGGTTGTCCATGATTAACGTATCACATTCGATGTTAGCACGTGCGCCACTTGCTTTAGGGCCGAAACGAACTTGACCCATATAGGTTACCTTACCACCTTGTTTGGCAATCGATTTAGAAACGATTGTTGAAGATGTATTTGGTGCCATATGAATCATTTTTGCACCTGCGTGCTGGTGTTGGCCTTTACCTGCTAATGCGATAGATAATGTCATACCACGAGCGCCTTCACCTTTAAGGATACAAGCTGGGTACTTCATTGTTAGCTTAGAACCGATGTTACCGTCGATCCATTCCATTGTACCGTTTGCTTCAACAACTGTACGTTTTGTTACTAGATTGTAAACGTTGTTTGCCCAGTTTTGAATCGTTGTATAACGGCAGTATGCATCTTTACGTACAACAATTTCTACTACTGCTGAGTGTAAAGAGTTTGTCGTGTAAACAGGCGCTGTACAACCTTCAACATAGTGTACGTGAGCGCCTTCATCTACAATAATTAACGTACGTTCGAATTGACCCATGTTTTCAGAGTTAATACGGAAGTAAGCTTGTAATGGCGTTTCCACTTTTACACCTGGTGGTACATAGATGAATGATCCACCTGACCAAACAGCTGAGTTTAGTGCAGCGAATTTGTTGTCAGTGTAAGGAATCACTTTGCCCCAGTATTGTTTGAAAATATCTTCGTTTTCTCGTAAAGCCGAGTCCGTATCTTTGAATACAATACCAAGGTCTTCAAGATCTTGTTTCATGTTGTGATAAACAACCTCAGATTCGTACTGAGCAGATACACCGGCAAGGTATTTTTGCTCTGCTTCTGGAATACCTAATTTATCAAAAGTAGCTTTAATTTCATCAGGTACTTCATCCCAAGATTTTTGTGTAGCTTCTGATGGTTTTACGTAATACGTAATTTCATCAAAATTTAAATCTCCTAGGTCGCCACCCCATTGCGGCATTGGTTTTGTATAGAAAGTTTCAAGCGCTTTTAAGCGGTATTCAAGCATCCACTCTGGCTCTTGCTTCATAGATGAAATTTCACGGACGATTTCTTCAGTTAAACCACGTTTTGAACGGAAAATTGATACGTCCTTGTCATGGAATCCGTATTTGTAATCGCCAATATCAGGCATTTTTTTAGCCATCGTTTCTCCTCCGTTCATTCATTATTGTTATCTTGTTTCAAGCTCGGTATCTTGCTTTGAGTGAAAGCACCAATAGTGACTTTCACTCAAATTTAGATATTATTGCTTCACACCTTTTTCCATTGCTTTCCAAGCCAATGTCGCACATTTAATACGTGCTGGGAATTGCGAAACACCTTGTAGTGCTTCAACATCCTCAAGGTCATATTTTTCGCTATAGTCTTCACCCATCATCATTTTAGAAAAAATATCGGCAAGCTCTAATGCTTCCTCAATTTTCTTCCCTTTGATAAGCTGCGTCATCATGGAAGCAGAAGACATCGAAATCGAACAGCCCTCACCGTCAAACTTCGCATCCTCCACAATACCGTCAGTCACTTTTAACGTTAAGTGAATACGGTCTCCACAAGTCGGATTGTTCATATCGATCGTAACAGCATCTTCTTCAATAGATCCTTTATTACGAGGATTTTTATAGTGATCCATAATGACTGAACGATATAGTTGATCTAAATTATTAAAAGACATCGCCAAAATACTCCTTCGCAGAACGTAACCCTGCAACTAGGCGGTCAATATCTTCCTCCGTGTTATACAGATAGAAGCTTGCACGCGCTGTCGCTACTTGTTGAAGACATTTCATTAGTGGCTGTGCGCAATGATGTCCTGCACGAACAGCAATACCATTCATATCAAGAACCGTTGCCACATCATGTGGATGTACATCGTCTAGGTTAAACGTTACAAGGCCACAACGCTTCATTGGGTCACGTGGGCCGAAAATTTTAAGTCCTTCCATTGTTTCAAGCTGATCCATCGCGTAGCCTGCAAGCTTATGCTCATGCTCCGCAATTTGATCTAGCCCAATTTCAGTTAAGAAATCAATAGCGGCTCCTAAACCTACTGCACCTGCAATAATAGGCGTTCCACCTTCAAATTTCCACGGTAATTCCTTCCACGTTGAATCATAAAGTCCAACAAAGTCAATCATTTCGCCACCAAATTCAATTGGCTCCATCTTTTCAAGGTGTTCCTTTTTACCATATAGTACACCTATTCCAGTTGGTCCGCACATTTTATGACCTGAGAATCCTAAGAAATCTACATTTAAATCCTGTACATCGATTTTCATATGTGGTGCTGCTTGTGCAGCATCGGCTACCATTACAGCACCGTTCGCATGCGCGATTTGAGCGATTTCTTTAATTGGGTTAATCGTTCCAAGGACGTTTGACGCCATTGACACCGACACGATCTTTGTTTTAGGTGTTATTGTCGCACGAACCTTTTCTAGGCTAAGTGTACCATCTGCTTCAAGCTCAATATAGTTTAATGTCGCATTTTTTTCCTTTGCTAGCTGTTGCCAAGGAATAATATTAGAGTGGTGCTCCATATGAGTAATGACAATTTCATCACCTTCAGCCACATTCGCACGACCATAACTTGCTGCTACTGTATTTAAAGCTGTTGTCGTACCGCGAGTAAAAATAATTTCTTGTGTTGATGTCGCATTAATAAAATTACGAACCTTTTCACGTGCACCCTCATACTTGTCAGTAGCACGATTACCTAATGTATGCACACCACGGTGAACATTAGAATTATCAAATTCATAATATTGTTTCATTGCTTCAATCACTTGAATAGGTTTTTGAGAAGTGGCTGCGCTATCAAGGTAAACAAGCTTATGTCCGTTTACTTCCTGATTTAAAATTGGGAAATAGCTTTTAATGTCTTTCTTCATCATTAGCGAACTTTCCTTTCAATAACCTCCGTCAGTTGCTTTTGTACGCCTTCGATTGGTAATTGCGTAACAACTGGCGCAAGGAATCCATGGATAACAAGGCGCTCTGCTTCTGCTTTCGAGATACCACGACTCATTAAGTAATAAAGTTGTAGTGGATCCACTCGGCCAACAGATGCTGCGTGTCCTGCTGTTACATCATCTTCATCGATCAATAGAATTGGGTTTGCATCGCCACGAGCTTTTTCAGAAAGCATTAACACGCGTGATTCTTGTTGTGCATCTGCTTTTGTTGCACCTTTTTCGATGTAACCAATACCGTTAAAGATTGATTGTGCTGCGTCTTTCATTACACCATGCTTTAAGATATGACCATTTGAGTTCTTACCCCAGTGACGAACTTCAGTAGTAAAATTAAGTTTTTGTTCACCGCGACCAACAACTACTGTTTTTGTATCAGCATGAGAACCGTCACCGATTAAATGTGTAATGTTTTCAGAAATAGTATCTGAGTCATTCATTAAGCCAAGAGCCCAATCTATTTTCGCATCACGAGCTAGTCGTGCACGACGATTTACATAAGTAGTATATCCTTTTGCAAGCACATCAACTGCACCGTAAGTAACTTGTGCATTGTCTTGAATTACTACTTCTGCAATAATGTTTGCTTGACCTTTTGCTTCTTCCACTGTTGAAATATATGTTTCAACATACGTTACAGCTGAATTTGCTTCAGCAACAACTAACACGTGGTTATATAATGAAGCTTCTGCGTTATCATTTAAGAATACTACTTGAAGCGGCTGTTCAATAATTACATTTTTCGGTACGTAGACGAATACCCCACCATTAACAAGTGCCGCATGAAGCGCTGTTAATTTATGCTCATCAACTTTTACAGCTTCTGTCATAAAGTACTTTTTAACAAGGTCGCCATGTTCACGAACCGCTGTTAAAATATCTGTAAAAATAACACCTTTATTAGCTAGTTCTTGTGATGTTTTAATGAAAGCTGGTGTGTTATTGCGTTGAACATAAAGATTTTCTTGTGCCTCAAAATCAATTAAACCTTTTGCTTCTTCTGGTAATGCATCAAGTGAAGCGAATCCTTCACTGTCAACTGTGTGAGTTGGGAAATTTACGAAATCCCATTTTGTAATATTTGTTCTGTCTGGTTTTGGCAAGTCTAAACCAGTTACTTTGTCTAGTGCTGCCGCGCGAAGCTCTGTAAACCAAGCCGGTTCACCTTTTGCTTCTGAGAACGAGCGCACGTCCTGTACTGTTACAGGCAAGTTAAGTTCCACTGTCATGCTAGTTCGTCCTCCCTCTTATGCTTCTTGGTCTTCCGTTTCTTCTTCGATACCTAATTCTTTTTTAATCCAGTCATAGCCTTCCGCTTCTAAACGTTGTGCTAATTCTTCGCCACCTGATTTAACAACGCGACCTTGCATCATAACGTGTACATGGTCTGGTGTAATGTAGTTAAGTAGGCGTTGGTAATGAGTGATCATTAAGCAGCCGAATCCTTCTCCACGCATTGCATTGATTCCTTTAGAAACAACTTTAAGCGCGTCAATATCAAGACCAGAGTCAATTTCATCTAAAATTGCGAAAGTAGGTTTAATCATCATTAATTGAAGAATTTCGTTACGTTTTTTCTCACCGCCAGAGAAACCTTCATTTAAATAACGTTGTGCCATATCTTCGTGCATTTCAAGGAATTCCATGTTTTTATCTAATTCACGGATAAATTTCATTAGAGAAATTTCATCGCCCTCTTCACGGCGTGCATTGATAGCTGAGCGTAAAAAGTCAGCATTTGTTACACCAGCGATTTCAGAAGGATATTGCATTGCTAGGAACAAACCTGCTTGAGCACGCTCGTCCACTTCCATTTCCAGTACATTTTCTCCATCAAGTTCTACAGTACCAGAGGTTACTTCATATTTAGGGTGACCCATAATTGCAGAAGCTAGTGTTGATTTACCAGTTCCGTTTGGTCCCATGATTGCATGAATTTCATTTGTATTAATTGTAAGGTTTACGCCTTTTAAAATCTCTTTCCCGTCGATTTCAACGTGAAGATCTTTAATAACTAAAGTTGACATGAAAATACCTCCATAGTGTGTTCAGTGAATGGTGATCCATTCCTTAATTATCATCATTCTAATCTTAACTGAAAATCGTTCTCTATGCAAACCATTTCAATCACTTTCATTTTTCTCTGAAGCAATCCTTAAAAACAAAGAGTTTGTAAGCATTTTCAGATTATTGCTAATCATTATTGACAATGAGAATCAACTCCCCACATTTTCAATGAAATAATTCTAATTGAGAATAGATTTCATCTAGCAACATAGTGAAAACCCCACAAGAAGCGCTAATTGTAGCGGTTTTGTGACAGATAAGCATAAATAATAATATCAATACTATAACCTATTTCATTAGAATAGAATCAAAATAAAGGAAGGAAATTTCGAAAGTACTAGTTCGATAAAATACTCTTATAACGTGGATTTGATTTTGATGCCTGCTTTGCTTCGCTGTAGAGTCTCATCTGTGATGCTAGCCCCTAAGAAGTCGACTTAGGCACCACTCCAATTAACTATTTACATGGCATTCCTTTTAACCAATGTCATCTTTTACTTTGGGCCAAATATAATTGTAGATAATGCAATTTCTTTTAATCATTAATACTGCTAGCTAACATTTATTTACGGTCATTTTCATCTTAAATAGTATATAATCGAGGTATAATCCATCGTATTTTTCGATTAATAGAGGTGAATATCTAGTGGAGTTACGTCAATTACGTTATTTTGTTGAAGTTGCTGAGCGTGAACACATTTCAGAAGCTGCTGAACATCTTCATGTTGCTCAATCTGCAATAAGCCGACAAATTGCTAATTTAGAAGATGAATTAGGCACACCACTTTTTGAACGTGTAGGACGAAATGTTAAATTGACACCGGTCGGAAAAATATTTCTTGAGCACACAATTACAGCTTTAAAAGCCATTGATTTTGCCGCAAAGCAAGTTGAAGAATATTTAGATCCTGCTAAAGGTACGATAAAAATCGGTTTTCCAACGAGCTTGGCTAGCTATGTATTGCCAACTGTTATTTCAGCCTTTAAGCGTGAATATCCAGATTTGCAATTCCAGCTCCGGCAAGGCTCCTATCGTTTTTTAATTGATGCAGTCAAAAATCGCGAGATAAATTTAGCTTTTTTAGGCCCTCTTCCACCGAAGGATGAATCGATCCATTCAACCATATTATTTACTGAAAATATCGCTGCTTTACTGCCAGCAAAACATCCACTAGCCAAAAGGGAAAGTATTCAACTTGCGGATTTACGTAACGATTTATTTGTGTTATTCCCTGATGGATACATATTACATAAAGTAGCTATGGATGCATGTCGAGCTGCCGGCTTCCTGCCAAACGTCATCTCCGAGGGTGAAGACTTAGATGCCCTAAAGGGTCTTGTCGCTGCAGGCATAGGCGTCAGCTTATTACCAGAAAGCTCACTGTATGATTCAGCTGCCCGCTTCACAGTAAAGGTACCGATTGAATCACCTACGATTCCAAGAACAGTCGGTATTATTTCACCTGTAAACCGCGAGATTGCACCATCAGAAAAAATATTTTTAGACTTCGTTACAAATTTCTTTTCACGTCTTTCTCAATTCCAATAAAAAAATCGCCGTAGCTAGCGATTTTGTTGGTTTAGGTGATCCTATCCGTCAGATTGGCGGTTTTAGCCGCCACTCTGACTGTTCTTTCCGTCGCTTCGACGTTTCTTTCCACGATTCTGCTTGCTCTATCCGTCACTTCGGCGATTCTATCCATGACTTCGACTGCTCCATCCGTCACTCTGGCAACCTAATCCTTCATTCCTCTGATTGTTCGTTAATCCATTGTAATGTTTTTGTGCTTAGACCTCCGGCACGCCATAAAACAACCTCATTGTAGCTTTTCTTTTGCACGTATGCTGTCCACTTTTCAAGTGTTTCCTGATCGGCGTACCAAACTTCATGCTCAACATGTTGTTCATCTACATACGTGAAATATACAGCACCACTTGCTTGATCACGATGCTTAACTGCTTTCGTTTTGTTTAGTAATTCCTCCGCCTGTACTTCCGTTAAAGCAACCGTTTTCCCTTGATTTCCCCATTTAAATCCGCCAGTTGCAAAAGCAATCGCTAATTTTTGATTAGACTTTCTAATTTTTTTAACTAAGTCATCTAAAAATGAAAAAGTTGCCTTTGCACCCGGACCACTATGATATCCGTGCACATTATAAGCCATCACTGTATATTTAGGTCCATCTGGCAATTTAATATGAAATGGGAAGCGAGGCTCTAATACGACGTGTAATGAAATATCCTTTTTTGATAGCTGTTCATAAAGTTCCGCTAAGAAATGGACGTACTTAGGGCGATCCTCTCTAGCAACCTTTTCATAATCAATTTCGATACCGTTCACACTGTATCGTTCAACAACCTGCAAAATATTATCAATATGTCGCTGCCTTGATGTTGCATCTTGAAACAATCGATGCAATAACGTACTATCCTTCTGAACAGATGGGGCGTTATCTGTAACATAATCGTTAATACATGTGAGTATAACATGATGTGATTCATGAAATTGTTGCTGCGCTTGTTTCAATATTTCTATCGCATCTTCAGTTACGAATAATTCGTCATTTTCATTAAAATAAGCACCAAAAACACGAATGTCTTGTAAGCCCTGTTGTGAATTTTTTACATCTTCGATAGCAGATTTTTTTTGCCATTCAGGTAACCAAACAGACAATTGGAGCTTGTCTTTGTTCTTCCACTCTCCTCTTGCCTTAACAGGTGCTTCTTTACTATTATTACAAGCCGGGATAATTAGTAGTGCTAAACAGATAAACAAAAAAAATTTTTTCACTTGAATTTAGTTCCCCCCGTTTTAGAAGGTTTCAATAAAGAAATCAACAACGTTATTAAATAAAGTCATTGTTATGTGCTTTACTTTATCGAAGTTCGTATATTGGTTAGTAAAAAGTGTATGATTGTTAACATCTGTAATCAAAATATCTTCGATGAATGTATCATAAATATCATCTGCATACTGCTCATGCGAAGTATCTTTTTTGCTGAACAACGCACCGAATCCAATTTGTGATCCTTGAATGTCTGGATTTACTTGAATTGTCTTGGATAATACCTTATCTACATCTAGCTGTATTTTATTTTTATGGACAGAAATGTTAAATACTCTTGTTTTTGTCAAATTTCGTGGATACTCTTCCTCATCAATTCTAGCGCCTTTTTGCGTAGCCCGATAATCGTATACAGTGGCCTTATTAAATGCATACTCTTCTTCATTCCACTTTATGTTATTTAACGGGAAACGCTCCTTTTCAACGACGCTGGATTCTGGTGATTTTTCAAAAACAACAATCTCATTATCTATTAGTGCCACCCGAATATAGCTAGTATTTTTTTCATCATAGTTTAAATAAATAGATTGTTGTCCCACGACATTCCCTTTAAAGGCAAAGCTTATATTATATTGCTCTGGAAGAGTTTCGTTCAATATTACCTGACCTTCACTAGAAGGTGCTGATGTTATAGTAATCGCATTATGTTGAAATTCCGCTGCACCATTCATTACCGACCATTCTTTTGCCCGTTGATGATCTCCGACTTCAAATTCTACATTTTGCTTACTAGCTTGGCGGATTTTCATCATCACATGATTGGTAGACCAATAAGGGGATACTTGTAATCTACTTAAGTTGTAGAGATCAGTATCCGCATCATTGTATGCCCTTAGGTCCAAATTGAAATGCATTTTAAATAGATCCTTAATTTCTTTATTATTCGCCCTTTCAACTAGCGAATCCATATTATTATAAAGTGAGTTGGCATGCATGATAGCATAGGCCTTAGGAACTTCTCCTAGCTTCTCCTCATAAATATCATGCATTAGCCTGTAATCTTTTTGGATACGTTTTTCCATTTCTTGTCGCGTTTCACTTGGAATCATATATTGATTGCGAATGAAGTCCATTAAATAATGATTATAATATTCGATAGTCGTTTTATTCGGCACATTATTTTCATCTGTTATACCTAACGACTGTCCTTTATCGTTATACATATTAATATATGTTAGACGGTACCCATTAGAGCCCAATTCCCAATAGCCACTTTTCTCCATAAGTAATAAGTCTTTTGGCTTTAAAAATTTGTTGTCCCTTGCATCCATTTTATTGGCGTACGTAAACATGGTAGCTTTATAATTGAGATCTTTCATGATGTTTTGAGCAAATATACTAGAATCTGTACGACCATCTTCAAATGATAAATACAACGCCTTTTCTGGCAATGGTTTGTTTTTCTGATAAAAATCTAAAATATCCTGCTGAGTAATTGTTGTATAACCTTGACCTGCAAGCAGTGCTAGTTGTTTTCTCAAATTCTCTTTAGAAATATATTTAGGAGATTCACCCCTGCTCACACCAAAATACGATAATGCGATGAAACCATCTTTATTTTCTAAAGGAATCGTTTCTTCTACCCTTTTTTCTGTTAAAAATATCACACGTATTAAAATAACAGCTAAAAATACAACGGTAATTGCTTGAACAATGGATCGTATTATTTTCCTTCGATTCTTTTTAGCTGAATTTAATACCACATTTTTTTCACTCATTCCTTCTCACCCATTTTTCTAATTTTTGAATCGAAATTCGGGATTTTCGAAATTTTTGTTTTTCTAATTTCTTTTCTTTGGCGATAACATCTTGAGGTGTTTCTCTCGTACCCCACGTTGATTTCCAAAATGTAACCCATGCAACAGGCATTTGCCATAGCAAAATAAATTCATAGAAAAGTACAAAGATAAAACCAAATGCCCACAATTTACTTTTTTTAAAGAAAAGATGGGCTAAGCTCATTAGCATTGCCATCAAGAACAAACCCATTAAAAACGTAGTTGGAAAAACTCCGTGCATGATTGGCACGTAAAGTAGATTGTAAACAACAACAATAGGGGCCGCTATTGGTACGATTAAACCGATGATGAAGAATAGAAACATAAAAGGTTCCTTCTTCCACATAAATGAAAATGCTCGTAACGATTCGCGTAGCCATGATCGTTTCCATCTCATTTGTTGAGATAAAAAGACTTTCGTGTCTGATGGAACAATTGTAGAACATACAGCATTATCTTGATATCCGGTTCGATGTGTTTTTAAAATATAGTTTGTCATACTACGATCATCCCCGAATGTTGCGGGTTGTCCAAGAAATTTTTGGTTTAACCATGCTGTCTCGTTTTTTAAAATAAGCTCTTTTCGATAACACGCTAATGGACCAGATAAGCAAGTTACTGTATCAAACCAAGACTCAGCAGCTTTCATAATCCGAAAGGCTATATAATAGCGAACTGTTTGCAATTTTGTCAGAGCATTTGTAAATTTATTTTCAACCTCAGTTCTTCCAGCCACACCACCCATTTTAGGATCTTGGAAAGGCTGTACTAAATTTCGAATGGCATGAGGTTCTAAAAAACTATCAGAATCAACGAAAACAACTAAATCATGTTTGGCCACATGCACCCCTGCCACTAAAGCCTCACGCTTCCCACCATTTTGAGGTAGTTTATGGAAGCTTAAGCGCTCCTTTGTTTTAAATCGTTCACCCTCGCTATGACCAAGTTCAATCATTTCTTTTGCCTTTTCCTCTGTTTTATCTGTTGAACAATCAT
Organism: Lysinibacillus sp.; assembly: GCA_032053185.1. Classification (GTDB taxonomy): domain Bacteria; phylum Bacillota; class Bacilli; order Bacillales_A; family Planococcaceae; genus Lysinibacillus. Next base: position 35,819 of record DAMBVB010000003.1, on the reverse strand, counting down.
CTATTACAATAACCTCTAATTTGTCTACAGGGTAATACTGATTAATACAGCTTAAAATTGTTCGATGAATCCATTGTTCTTCGTTAAACACTGGAATAATAATAGAAACGCCTGGTTCAAATTTCGGGTTTATCGGTACATTTCTATAGAACATACCAAATAAATATCTACTTAAAAGAAATGTTGCAGCAATAATACTATATAGATATAGGAATTTATTGAATCTAAAATAAATGACACTTTCAGCCCGCATTAACAGAACGATAAGAGAAACTATCAATAGAAATAAACTTGCCATAAAGATTGATAGTCCCCAACGTTTTTTTGTCATATAGTCATTTAAAGGCTGTATAAATTCACATGCATAGTAATATCGAGTTTCACCATCCACTTCTTTTATAAAATGGCGGATAACTTTCGCTTTTACCCTTACTCTAGATTCATAGCCCTCCGGCATTGCACCACCAGGTATAGTGAATTTCATCGTAATAATTTCATCTATTAAAAAATTAGCAGGACTATTTGAAAATACAAGGATACCTGTAATCGAAATATCCTCCGCATAATGTTTGTCACTAATCTTTTTCTTTGCTCTTTTAATTTGTACTTCAAAATTCGTTTCATAGCGTAAACTTAACAGCTGTAAACGATATAATTCATTGGCATCTGTAGGATCGATTTCTTCCTTTTGATAAGAAGCACCCCGACGATTAACGGGACTTCGTACATTTTCTGGATCAGGAATATTCGATAAAATTCGTCGATCGGAGCGCGGTATCGTTAAAATCTCTTTTTTCTTATTCATGATTATCAATTCACTTTCCTATTTGAATCTTCTTCAATCCAAGTCGACATTTTTACAAAGCTATACCCGTCTTTTTGCAACCTTTCAATGATTTCTGGTAAAGCCTCAACTGTTTTTGTACCATCTAAAATGTGCATAACAATTACTTTTCCCGGACCAATCCTACTCATCACACGATTATAAATATCTGAAACGCTATATTCTAAATTCCAATCGAATGATGCAATATCGTACATAGCAATGGATTTGATACCTGTTGCGGCAATAATTTTCGCTGATTCTTCATTAATAGCACCTTTATTAGGTCTGAAATACAGCAAAGGCTCTTCTTGTAGGGCATATGTTAAAGCCTGATGTGCCATAACGACATCCTTTTGGAGTTCCTCCGGTGTCATTGTTGTAACATCCAGATGATAATAGGAATGGCTTGCAACCTCATGACCTCTATCAACAATTAAACGTGCTAATTGCGGATCCTTTTCCACACCTTTGCCAATTAAAAAGAATGTAGATTGAACATTATATTTATCAAGAACATCCAAAATTTCTTTAATTCTCTTCTCACTTGCCCAATCATCGAAAGTTAAAGAAATTTCTTTTTTAGTAGTATTTTTACGATAGTACATATTTGGTTTAACATTTTCGTAAGCTAAATTCATTTTAATAGCATCATAGCCTTCAATTTCCTCTAAGGATTTTACTAAGTATTGCTCATCTAGTACGTCCGTTAATGTAGTGAATACATACCCTTTCTCTTCCCCTAATTGGGACAGTAGTGGTATAACATCAATAATCGCAGGATTAATGTACGTGTTTAAATGAATAACAGATCCACTGTTGAGAAAGCGGTGAATATAATCCACTATTTCCTCAGCACTTTGCATATTTCGATCTTTCGGATTAATGGAAGACTCTACAACTCCCTTCATATTGAGGGTTTTAGCTGCTAAGCGCATATTGTCAGTTGAGTCACCAGAACGACTACGAACGTATTGCGGTGTATAACCTAATTGCTCTTTAAAAACTTCATTCGCTAAGTAAATTTCTTTATACGTTTCTTCATAATTTAAATCAGTCATTTCAGTAAACGTTAATGTTCCATTTTCTACCTCGTGACCTTTAGCTAAAATGTCCTTCACTAACTCAGGATCTTGCGCTACTCGTATGCCTTCTACAAAGAATGTTGCCTTCATGTTAAATTGATCGAATACCGTTAATAGCTTCTGCATTGTTTCATTGTCTGCAAGGCCATTAAAGGTTAATGCTAGCTTTGGGCTAAGAATGCTTGCGTGACTATAAGTATCACTCATCGTCCCATCATGTTCCTTTACCTCAATTGTCGAATCAACTGGTTTAATCTGATTTTGAGTAGACGATTGACACCCAACTAAAAATAAAATGATTAGTAGACTACATAATTTTAGTCGTCTCATTTCCATTAAATCCCCTTATAATTTGTAATAATTTTCGTTCTTAAATAGATAATGAGTATTTCTCGTATCAAAAATTAAAGCCGCATGTTGATCAATTAATGCATAATCAATAGTTGCATGATTCGTTAAAATGACTACAGCATCAGCTTTTCGAATTAATTCTCGTGTTAGTGGGACAGTGTTAAAAATATCGTTATCAACTGAAAATGTTCCAATAAATGGATCAACAACCTTTAGACCACACTGCTTTTCCTTTAATTTTTCAATAACATGTAATGCTGGTGATTCTCGAAAATCATTAATATTAGGTTTGTAAGCAATTCCAATAACGACAATCTCCGTATCATTTAGCTCTTTTTGCTGCGCATTTAAATAATTTTCTAGTCTTTCAACTACAAAGCCTGGCATGGAATCATTAATTTTATCTGCTGCTTCAATTAATGTTGCAGAAATACCATGCTGTTGACCGGCCCATAATAAAAACTTAGGGTCAACTGGTATACAATGACCACCCACCCCTGGGCCAGGTGTAAATGGCATAAAACCATAAGGCTTTGTTGAGGCGGCTTCAATCACTTCCCACACATCAATATCCATCTTATGGCAAATCTGACTTAATTCATTAACTAGGGCAATATTAATTTGTCGAAATGTATTTTCTAGTAACTTTTCCATTTCAGCAACGTTTGGACTTGTTACAGCAAACACATTTGTATTGATTACTTTTTCATAAAAAAGCTTGGAAACTTCGATACAAGCTGCTGTTATACCGCCAACTACTTTAGGCGTATTGGAAACTGAAAAATTTAAATTTCCAGGGTCCACACGTTCAGGAGAATAAGCTAAAAATATATCTTGCCCAATCACGAAGTTCCCTTTTTCTAGGACTGGTTGGACTACTTCTTCTGTTGTGCCAGGGTAAGTTGTACTTTCAAGAATAATTAAAGTATTCGGGGACATGTTCTGTTCGATTGCTTGTGCTGCATCAACAATATACGAGATATTAGGTGTTCCATCTGAAGTCGTAGGCGTCGGTACACAAATAATAATGATATCTACATGTACAAGTTTAGAAAAATCATTTGTTGGCTCAAATTTCTCTTCTTGAACCGCTTTCTCGATGATTGCATTAGACATATCAGCAATATAGCTATCACCACTTTTTAATTTAGTAATTTTTTCATTGTCTTTATCGAAACCAATTACTTCAAAGCCTTTATTGATGATGGCCAAGGCTAGTGGGAGCCCCACATAACCAAGTCCAACAACTCCAATTGTAGCACTCCTTGTTTTAATTTTTTTTGATAAAGCTTCTATCGGTGGCGCAATTTTTGTTCCCATAAGCAATTACTCCTTTTCTAAGTTAATGAAAAAAAACTAATTCAAAGGTTACTTCTACAATTGATTTTACGCTTCATTTTTTGGTGTATGAATTCCCCTCGTTGTCAGTAATAATTTGGTTCCGGCTGAGGGCTTCGGGCCAACACGAGGTTGGTCACGAAGGCGTTAGAGGCTTTTAGCCTTCGTTCCTCTATCGCTCATCACCAAGGAGTTGCCAGCCAATCAACTTTTAACAAATAGCAGCCATAACATTTTGGTGATGCGCTTAAAATTTAAAATGAACTCCTTCATACACATATAGTACTAAATAAAGCTTAATATTTTCTAAAAAAATCCGTAAAAAACGAAAAAATAACTATTCTACCTCATCTTTTCTAACAAAATCTACAATTCACCTTCTTTAGCACTATTTTTTTTGATAAATCCCTATATAAACACAAAATTTCATTTAATTTTAGCAAGTATAAACTGTAATTATTTGTAATAAAAAATCGTTATTCTTTTAAAAAACAAGTGTTATTTCATAGGAAACGGCTTATTATCACAATTTGAAAAGCAGTAATCTCTCATTAATCTTTAAGAAAATTCCATCAAACTGTTCTTTATATAATCGAATCATTTTGCAGCTAATATTTTAAGCAAAAAAAAATCGCCGTAGTAGGCGATTTTTTCCCTTATCCATCACTGTGCTTTTTTTAATTTGTTTTTTTGCTGAAACGATCTACAATCATGGCTAATGCTCCATCTCCAGTTACATTTGTAGCTGTACCAAAGCTATCTTGCGCTAAGTATAATGCTATCATTAGTGCTACCATTGTTTCATCAAACCCAAGCATCGTTTGCAGTAAACCAATCGCTGCCATAACTCCCCCTCCTGGGACACCTGGTGCAGCAACCATCGTAATACCTAGCATAAAAATAAAGCCTAAAAATTGTGCAAAGCCTATATCCATACCGTTCATTATCAAAACACCTAAAGAGCATGTCACAATTGTAATCGTACTACCCGATAAATGAATCGTGGCAAACAGTGGAATTGTGAAATTTGTTACTTTTTCAGAAGCGCCTGTTTTTTGTGCTTGTCGTAACGTAACAGGAATTGTAGCTGCGGAGGATTGTGTGCCCAATGCTGTAAAATATGCAGGCAGCATAGTTCGAAGCAACAGGAGTGGATTTTTCTTATTTAAAATTCCCGCTGTTGTGTACTGTACTAGCAACATTATCCAATGCAGCACAATTATTAATGCGAAGACAATAGCAAAGACAGATAAGATCTTCGCTACTTGACCACCATATGTCATGTTCAAGAAGATACCGAAAATATGGAATGGTAAAAGTGGAATAATAACAAATGAAATTAATTTTTCAATGATGACATTAAACTCTTCAAAACCACGTTTCATAACATCACTTTGAATGGCTGTCATACCAATTCCTACAATAAATGCAAAAATTAACGCTGACATTACACCCATTAATGGAGGCATTTCAACTTTAAAGAATACTTGTGCTAAAAATTCCTCTGGGTTCTCCATACTTTCCATAGCACCGTTTGAAATGAAATTAGGCAACACATTTCGCGCTACAAAAAAGGCAAGCATACCTGCAATGATTGTTGAAAAATAGGCAAAGAATGTTCCCAACCCTAATAATTTACCTGAGCCTTTCCCAAGCTGAGCAATGCCTGGAGCAATAAATGCAATAATAATAAGTGGTACAACAAAGTTTAGAAAATTACCGAATAAGCCATTGAATGTTGCAAATATACGTACAAATGGCTCTGGCATAAAGTTTCCGAGTATTACCGCTAACAAAATAGCTACAATAATTTTTGCCAATAGACCAAGCTTCATCATTTTGTCCTCCTTAAAAATACAACTGTCTTTTTAAAATGCACTATTCGTAATTTAACATAAACAGTTGATAGAATATACAGTTTGCGAAATAGGCGGAATTGTAAAACTTTTTTTTATTTTCTAACAAGGAGGTCATCACTTATTTACATAGTAGACGTGTCATTCATAACTTTTGGTAACGAACCCAAAAGATAGCCACCCCAACACAATGAGTTGCGTGAAAGCCCCGTAGGAACGTAGTGATGAGGAGATTGAAGCCAAGACTGCGGAAAGCACCAACTCGGAATGATAATTACATTTGTTTATCGATATGCTTTATTCTTTTGTCAGCAAGCAAAAAGGGTATGTAAGCTGTCATCGCTTATATACCCTTTTTTCGATAAATTTTATTATTTTACTGGTACAACTGAGCCTTTCCATTCTTCAAGAATGAAGTCTTGAATTTCTTTAGATTTTAATACTTCTATTAATTTTTTAATTTCTGGTTTTGTTTCATCACCAGCACGTACAGCGACAATGTTTACATATGGAGATTCTTTATCTTCAAGAGAAATGGCATCTTTCAATGGATTTAAGCCGTTATCGATGGCAAAGTTCGAGTTAATCAGAACTGCATCACCTTCATTATTTTCGTACATTTGTACAAGCATTTCAGGCGCCGTATTTGCATCGAATTTGAAGTTTTTAGGGTTTTCTGCGATATCTTTTATGTCTGCTGCTGTTTTATCAACACCATCTTTTAATTTAATTAAGCCCTTAGCTTCTAACAATGAAAGCATACGACCGTGATCTGAAACTGAGCTAGAAAGTAAAATTGTTGCACCTTTTGGTAGCTCCTCAAGAGTCTTATATTTTTTAGAGTAAATTCCGATTGGTTCAATATGAATAGCGCCAGCATTTACAAAGTCATAGCCATTTTCTTTCATGCTAAGCTCTAAGAACGGTAGATGTTGGAAATAATTTGCATCAAGTTCGCCAGATTCCAAATTTTGGTTTGGCAATACATAGTCTTGATATTTTTCAATTTTAAGATCGATACCTTCTTTAGCTAAAATTGGTTTTGCTTTTTCTAGAATAACAGCATGTGGTGTATTAGAAGCACCTACTGTTACTGTTACATTTTCTTTACCGTCACCAGCACTAGATGATGAGTCTGTTTCTTCTTTTTTACTAGCACCACAAGCGGCTAGAGCTAATACTATTACAGATAAAAATAATCCTGCTAATAACTTCTTCATTTTATACTCTCCCTTTTTCTTATATAAAATATGTTAGCGGTATACAACCGAGATAACCTTTTAGATGCTCGTAGCGAGATGCTGTGAGCAAGTTCCTTCACGACAATTTTTAGCGTTTATCTGTTTTGGCTGTAATTAAGTCGCCAATCCATTGAATAATAAATACTACTATTAATATTAATATAGTTGCCATTAATGTTACATCTTGGCGATTACGTTGGAAACCATCTAAGAATGCTAAGTTTCCTAGACCTCCTGCACCGATAATCCCTGCCATCGCAGTATAGCCAACAAGTGCTACAGCTGTTACAGTAAGACCAGAAATAAGTGCTGGTAAAGATTCCGGAATTAATACTTTCCAAATAATCGTTGACGTTTTGGCACCCATTGAACGAGCTGCTTCAATAACACCTTTATCAATTTCACGTAAGGCAATTAATACCATTCGTGCATAGAATGGTGCAGCTCCAATAATTAGTGCTGGTAAAGCCGCATCCGCGCCACGAATTGTGCCAAGTAAAAATTTCGTAAATGGAATTAACAAAATAATCAATACGATAAATGGAATCGAGCGGAAAATGTTAACGATTGAGCCTGTTAAAAAGTTCACAATTTTATTAGCCCATAGTTGGTTGGGACTTGATAAAAATAATACGATTCCAATCACTAAGCCAAGTATAAATGTGATAACCGTAGAAATTGTTGTCATATACAATGTTTCATACGTAGCATCCCACATTTTTTCCCAGTCGACATTCGGAAAAAGACTAGTTAGCATTTGCAATCACCTCCGTTTGTACTTCGACTGTATTTAAGTAGCTAAGTGCAGCAGCAACATTGGCCTCTGAGCCATCAATTTGCACAATAAGTGTACCGTACGCTCCATTTTTCGTTTGCGAAATATTACCATGGACAATACTAACTTCTACATCAAACTGTTTCACAAGATGTGAAATGACAGGCTGCTCTGTTTTTTCTCCTACAAAGATTAGCTTAACAAGTTGTCCATTAGGGTAATTTGCTTTAATTTGTGACACAGTTTCCAGTGTTTCCTTCGTATCTGTAATTTGAGAAACGAATTTTTTCGTAATGGCTGCTTGTGGAGCTTGGAATACTTGTAATACTTCACCACGTTCTACAATTTCTCCAGCTTCCATAACCGCTACACGATGACAAATTTTACGAATAACGTGCATCTCATGTGTGATTAACACAATCGTTAGACCTAGTCGTTCGTTAATATCGACAAGTAAATCAAGAATCGCATCTGTTGTCTCCGGATCGAGTGCGGATGTTGCCTCATCACATAACAATACCTCTGGATTATTCGCTAGCGCACGAGCGATACCTACACGTTGCTTTTGTCCCCCTGATAGTTGTGATGGATATGCTTTGGCACGCCCTTCCAAACCAACTAATGTGATCAATTCTTTCACACGTGCCTCACGTTTTGCCCTTGGAACACCTGCGATTTCTAGTGGGAAAGCGATGTTTTCCGCAACAGTTCTAGACCAAAGTAGATTGAAATGCTGGAAAATCATACTGACCTTTTGTCTAGCATCTCTGAGCTTTTGCCCCTTTATGGATGAAAACTCCTGATTGTTAACCGACACCGTACCAAATGTAGGCTTTTCTAAACCGTTTAACAAGCGAATCATTGTACTTTTACCAGCGCCACTATAGCCGATAATGCCAAAAATTTCACCTTTATCAATAGCAAGATTGACGTCTTTGACTGCTGTTAATTCGCCATTCGCGGTTTTGTATTTCTTCGTAATATTTTGAAGCTGGATCATAGCGAATTCTCCTTTTCTCATATAAAAAACCCCTTCACTAATAGACAAATAGAAGGGGTCACGTAACTTATACGCTAAACCGTTCTCTCATCTTTCAAAGATAAATCTTTGAGTGATTTGGCACCTTTTCACTTTGTGATGGTTGCCGGGCTTCATCGGGCACTTCCCTCCGCCGCTCTTTATAAGAGTTCGATATATTTATTGTTTTTTATTATATTTGTTACTTTACCACGCGAGTAATACTCAGTCAATAATTTTTTAACAATTCGTATAAAAACGGTACGGATTGAAAGGCATAAACCTTTTTCGTCACTTCTCCGCCCTCACATACGAGTAAACATGGTACACTTTCGATTTTATTATCATAAGCGATTTGCTCTATAAAATTAATATTCGCTTTACCAACCTGTAGCTGTGGCAGCAATTGCTCAACAACTGTCATCATTTTTGATGCAACTGCACAAGTACCACATATCGGCGTATATACATAAAAGGCAGCCTTTTCACCGGACTGGACAACCGCGTCCCACTGCTCTTTTGACCATTCTTCCATCTTTTTCACGCAACCTTACAAAATATATTCATTATGGATTGAGAAATGTGCACGAAGCAATATCGTTGCTAACACTTTCCTCGGAGTTGTCTCAACTTCCTTATATGTTGGCATCGTACGTAAATGCTCAGCCTCTGGATAATGTCTGTCCATTAATGCCCGTAGCTTGTTACCCGATGTATCTGCATCAAAAAATGTATAAAGCTCACAGCCCTCATATGGATCAAGTAGCTCTTCTAATTGATGCACACCAATTGTACCATTTGTACAGAGTATTTTTACGTCTTCATTTAAAATAGGTTCGATTTGAAGTTTATCCGATCGGCCTTCGACAATTAAGCATTTTCCCTCGAACATCACGCCACCCCCATTTAGACATATCCCTTTTAATTCATTATATCAATAAACTTTGTCATTGATACAGTTAGACACCTATCGATAAGGGGAAATACTTGCATTCACTCTCATCAACTGTAATGGTAGGATGTATGAAGATAATAAAAAACGTCGGTAGTTTCCGACGTTTTTCTACTCAATTATGGCTCGGCATAATTGTGTCCAAAATCAGCTTTGTGTAAGCACAAAGCCGATTCCGTGACATCCGCCGGAGGCTTTAACTTCTTTCAGCTCACAACCTTAGTGGTAGGAGACTTCTGTACCTGTCACTACGCTTTCGGTCAAAACACATTTGCTCAAAGAAGTTAAGGCTTGTATTATTCTGCGATCATTTCTTCGTATTGCTCAGCTGTCATAAGCTTTTCAACTTCTGATGCATCAGCAGGCTCTACAACGATCATCCATGCTTTTTCATATGGTGATTCATTAACGAATTCTGGGCTATCTTCTAAATCTGCATTTACTTCAACTACTGTACCTGAGATTGGTGCGTATAATTCAGAAACTGTTTTTACAGATTCTACGCTACCGAATGGATCATCCGTTTTAATTTCGTCGCCAACTTGTGGAAGTTCAACGAAAACGATATCTCCAAGTTCAGATTGTGCGAAATGAGAAATACCGATACGTACTTTACCATCTTCTACTTTTACCCATTCGTGCTCTTCAGAGTAACGTAAGTCTTTAGGTGTGCTCATGCAAAAAACCCCTCCATAAATATGTAATATATTTCATTTTCAGTGTGCCATACTTCTTCCATAAAAACAAGAATCAATTATGCCTCATCCATCTCAGCGCCTATTTAGATGAAGACTTCTAATCTGATGCTTCGCTTTCGTTACATAAAACAAATTAACAGCGGTTATTTCCAGGCTTGCTCAAAATCCGATTCTTTAAACCCTAAAGTAACTTTTTTCCCATCAGTTACAATCGGACGTTTAATCAACATACCATCTGATGCAAGCAGTTCAAGCTGCTCCTCTTCAGTCATTTCAGCAAGTTTATCCTTCAAGCCAAGCTCCCGATATTTCATACCAGAAGTATTAAAGAATTTCTTTAAAGGTTGCCCACTAGCTTGCCATAAATTTGATAATTCGTCCTTTGTAGGTGGTTGTTCGACAATGTGGACCTCTTCGTATGAAACCCCATTGTCATTTAGCCATTTTTGAGCTTTTTTGCAAGTAGTACATTTCGGATATTGAATAAATTGAATCGTCATTTATAGGCTCCTCTACTATCATTTTTAGGAACTACATTTTCATTGTATCCCTCATTTTCTGTAGTATACCATCTTAATCGTTATGAACCAAAATGAAACAATTAATAGCTTATTACTTCCAAAGCGTGGGGTAGATTTTCGTTCCGGCTGGTCGCTTTCCTGGGGTCAGATCATAGCGAGACAGTCGAGACCCCAAAACATGATGTTGGTCACGAAGGCATTTTCACAGGGCGTGACGCATTTAGCCTTCGTTCCTTTAGCGACGAAAGCGGCTCGACGCTCACCCACAGGAAGCTCTGCGCGAAAGCGAAGCGTCAGCGGCAAATCGACTAGCCTGGAACGGAAATCACCCCCTCATTTTGCAAGAGCTATACTTTTATTTCCAACAAAAAACCTAGCTATCACATCTCGGATAGCTAGGCTAAGTCTGCTATATTAAACTACAAATTTTTCTGCTTCAATTAATTTAACAGAAGCTTCGCGTTTCTTCGCGATTAAGTTGTATGGGTTGTTGCGAGTTAATTTGCGTAGCGCAGACAATGTCATGCGTGCTGCGTCGCCGTCCGCTGAAGCAAGAATCGTATCTTTTGCTTCTTTTTCAATTTCAGCAAACGCTTCTTGGCAGAAGATTTGAGTATACAGTAATTTTTGCTGCGCTTTTTCAGCACCGTCACGAGCAATTGCTTTTTCTGTACGCAATACAGCTGATTCCATTGCGAATAGTTGGTTTGCAATATTTGCAATATTCACCAATACCTCTTGCTCTTGATCAAGCTTCGCGCCGTAGCGTTGCGCCGCTAAACCTGCTGCTAATACAGCAATTTTCTTCGCATTTTTCACAAGATATTTTTCCTGTGCTAGCGGCTCTGTGCCTACCTCTTCAGGCATTAGCATAAGAAGCTCTTGTTGTAAGTTTTGAGCGACTTGTAGCAATGGCAATTCACCTTTTATTGCCTTTTTCATAAATGTACCTGGTACAATCATACGGTTAATTTCATTTGTCCCCTCAAAAATACGATTAATACGAGAATCACGATAAATACGTTCTACTTCGTATTCAGCCATAAAGCCGTAACCACCGTGTAATTGAACCGCTTCATCTGCAATGTAATCTAACGTCTCAGAACCAAATACTTTAGCAATAGAACATTCAATCGCATACTCTGCGATTGCACCAGCAATCACTTTCCCTTGCTTTTGCTCCTCTGGGCTTAGCTGACTTAAACGATCCTCAAATAAGCCTACTGTACGATAGTTTAATGACTCAGATGCATATAATTGCGATGCCATTGTTGATAATTTTTCTTTTGTTAAATTGAAATCAGACAGCTTTGTTTTGAACTGCTGACGTTGATTTGTATATTGAATGGCAAGCTCCAATGCACGCTTCGAGCCACCAATTGTTCCAACCCCTAATTTATAGCGCCCGATATTTAAAATATTAAAAGCAATTACGTGTCCGCGACCTATTTCACCTAAAAGGTTTTCTACAGGTACTTCTGCATCTTCAAGGATTAATGTACGTGTCGATGAAGATTTGATCCCCATTTTTTTCTCTTCTGCGCCAACCGAAACGCCATTAAAGGCACGTTCAACGATAAATGCCGTGAATTTATCACCATCGATTTTCGCATAGACAACAAATACATCTGCAAAGCCTGCGTTTGTAATCCATTGCTTTTCACCATTTAAAATATAATGTGTCCCTGCATCATTTAATTTTGCTGTCGTTTTTGCACCTAGTGCATCTGAACCTGAACCTGGCTCAGTTAATGCGTAAGCAGCAATTAATTCACCTGACGCAAGCTTTGGTAAATACTTTTGCTTTTGCTCTTCATTTCCGAAAAGGACGATTGGTAAAGAACCAATACCTACGTGTGCACCATGCGTAATAGAGAAGCCGCCAGCAACTGACATTTTTTCTGCGATTAATGCAGAAGAAACTTTGTCTAATGCTAGACCCTCATATTCTTCAGGTACATCTGCGCTTAGTAAGCCAAGTTCACCTGCACTTTTTAGTAGACGAACCGAATGCTCAAATTCATGGTGTTCTAAATTTTCAACGACTGGTAACACTTCATTTGCTACATACTCTTCCGTTGTTTTAGCAATCATTTTATGCTCATCTGTGAAATCTTCTGGTGTAAATACACGATCTAATTCCACATCTTCAATAATAAATCCGCCGCCTTTAATAAAATCCTTTGTTTTTTCTGTCATGCTAAATTCCTCCCTATTTATCTATTGTTAGTAGCTTTAATCCCCAATATATAGAAAAGCTTGAGGCACGGTGTTCGGAGGCACCGGAAACGCTGCACGCCAAGCTGATCTAGCAACGATCTCTATTTCATCGAACGTTTAAATATGTTATAGAATTTCAAATACCCCTGCAGCACCCATTCCGCCACCAATACACATTGTCACGACGCCATACTTCTTACCTTGACGCTTCAATTCATGAATAAGCTTTAATGTTAAAATGGCTCCCGTTGCACCAAGTGGGTGACCTACGGCAATTGCTCCACCATTGACATTTACTTTATTTTGGTCGATGCCTAAATGACGTACGACCTGTAAAGATTGTGATGCAAATGCTTCGTTAATTTCCCATAAATCAATGTCAGCAATTGCTAACCTGGCAATTTCAAGTGCTTTAGGTACTGCCACGATTGGTCCAATACCCATCACTTCAGGAGGTACACCACCAACTGCAAAGCCTAAAAACTTCGCCATTGGTGTAAGCCCTTGCTTTTCTGCTTCCTCACGATCCATTACAAGTACTGCCGCTGCACCGTCCGAAGTTTGAGAGGCATTACCAGCTGTAACACTGCCCTTAACATGGAAGGCTGGACGAAGCTTCGCTAAACCTTCTACAGATGTACCTGGACGTACACCTTCATCCATGCTAAACGTGAATTTTTTCACCTGTGGCTTGTTGTTGTCATCTACATAATGCTGCTCTACTTCGATTGGTACGATTTCATCATTGAATTTACCTTCTGTAATCGCTTTTTCTGCAAGCTCATGTGAACGAACAGCAAATGCATCCTGATCTTCTCTACTTACATTGTATTGACGTGCCACTTCCTCCGCTGTGTGTCCCATCCCCATATAATATTGGGGAGCAGTTTCTGCTAGCGTTGGATTTAAGCGAGGTGTATTACCTACCATTGGCACCATACTCATAGACTCGACACCACCAGCAACAATCGCCTTAGAATGTCCTAGCATAATACGCTCTGCTGCAAAAGCGATTGCTTGTAAACCTGATGAACAGAATCTATTAATTGTCAGCGCTGGTGTTGTATCTGGTAACCCGGCAAGCGCTCCTATATTACGTGCGACGTTCATGCCCTGCTCAGCTTCAGGCATTGCACACCCTAAAATTAAATCATCAATCGGACCTTCATAGCCCGCTCTTTTTAATGTTTCTTTGACAACAACCGCTCCAAAATCATCTGGTCTAACTGTTGCTAAAGAACCCTTCTTCGCTTTTCCAATCGGAGTTCGTGCTCCTGCTACAATAACGGCTTCACGCATCGTATTAATCCCCCTTTGTTTCATGTGCAAGTATGGACAATTCAATCTTAACGTTAGTTACGCAGTGGCTTTCCCTTTAAAAGCATGTGCTGCATTCTTTGTTGAGATAAAGGTTCTGCAACTAAGCTTAGGAACGCCTCACGCTCAAGGTTTAATAGGTATTGCTCATCTACTAATGTGCCATATGGAACTTTACCACCAGCAATGACATACGCTAATTTTTTAGCGATTTTTAAATCATGTTCACTAATATAGCCTGATTCAAACAACCCTTGCGCACCGATTAATAGCGTACCGTAGCCTGATGCACCGACTACAGGAACTTTCGCAGGTACAGGTGGTAAATAGCCTGCTTCATAAAGCGCTAGTGCAGCTTGTTTTGCATCATATAGTTGGTGATCTGGGTTAACAGAAATCCCATCAGCAAAGTTTAAGAAGTTATTTTCACGTGCTTCTTCGCCAGAAGTCGAAACTTTTGCCATCGCAACTGTTTCAAATACTTTATTCGCAATATGTTGATAGTCTACCTCAACACCATTTGGTAGCCCTTTGATGAATTTTTGGTAAAGTGCCTTATTACCGCCGCCACCAGGAATTAATCCTACGCCGACTTCCACTAAGCCCATATACGTTTCCATTGTTGCTTGAATATGTGCAGCTGGTAAGCAAACCTCTGCTCCTCCACCAAGTGTCATAGCAAAAGGTGCTGCTACAACAGGCTTACGAGAGTATTTAATCTTTTGCATTGCATCTTGGAATGCTTTAATAACGAAATCTAGCTCAAAAATATTATCATCCTGTGCTTCTACTAAAATCATTCCTAGATTCGCACCAACACAGAAGTTTTTCCCTTGATTACCGATGACTAAGCCTTTATAGTTAGCTTCTACTTCATCGACTGCAAAGTTAATCATTTGAATAATGTCTAAGCCAATTGCATTTGATTGGGAATGGAATTCAAGTAAGGCAATTCCGTCACCTAAATCTATGAAGCTAGCACCTGTATTTGATTTGATAACACCGTGCTTTTTCTTATAGCGTTTTAAGTTAATTTCTTTTTCATTAACTGGCACTTTTACATAGTCAGAGCCATTATAATATGCTAGGTCACCGTCCATGTCCGCATAGAAAGTGTCAAAGCCGCTTGCTAGCATATCTTTGACAAATGCCGGCACCTCACGACCCTCAGCCTCCATTTTAGCTACGGACTCTTTGACACCAATTGCATCCCATATTTCAAATGGCCCTTGCTGCCAGCCGAAGCCCCATTTCATAGCATTGTCAATCGCCACAATATCATCAGCAATTTCACCGTGTAGCTGTGCCGAGTAAATTAGCGTTGGAGCGAAGATACCCCATAATAACTCTCCTGTGCGATCCTTCGCATATGTTAGTGCTTTTACTTTATTTGCTAATCCACGAGTTTGTTTTGCCATCTCAATAGAAGGAGTTTTTAATTTTTTTGCTGGGCTATATTCTAGTGTGCCTGGATCAATTTCAAGAATCTCTTTCCCTTGCTTCAGGAAGAACCCTTGACCAGATTTTGCTCCTAGCCAGCCATTTGTGACCATTTTCTGTAGGAATTCTGGTACTGCAAATACTTGCTGCTCTTCACCAGTTGTTTGATCATACACGTTTTTCGCTACATGGATAAATGTATCTAAACCAACAACATCCAACGTTCGGAATGTTGCAGATTTTGGACGACCGATTAGTGGACCTGTTACAGAATCCACCTCACCAACCGAATAGCTACCCTTCATCATTTCTTGTAATGTAATTAGTAAACCGTACGTTCCGATACGGTTGGCAATAAAGTTTGGTGTATCCTTCGCAAGTACGACACCTTTTCCAAGCACATCTTCGCCAAATGTTTTCATAAAGCTTACAACCTCAGGTGCTGTTGTGTTTGCCGGAATGACTTCAAGTAATTTCAAATAGCGAGGCGGGTTGAAAAAGTGAGTTCCTAGGAAATGCTTTTTAAAATCGTCTGAACGCCCCTCTGCCATTGCATTGATACTTATGCCAGATGTGTTTGAACTAATAATGGTGCCAGGCTTACGTACAGCATCAATTTTTTCATATAGGCTTTGTTTAATCGCTAAATTTTCAACGACAACTTCAATGATCCAATCTACATCTTTTAATTGCTGTAAATCGTCCTCAAAGTTACCAACCGTTAGTAGTGATAAATTTTTCTTAGAAGTAAGTGGTGCTGGCTTTTGCTTTAATAACTTTTGAAGCGCTCCGTTAACGATACGATTTCTTACAGCAGGATGCGCTAAGGAAAGACCTTTCGCTTCTTCCTCTTTTGTTAGTTCCCTCGGTGCAATGTCTAATAATAATGTTGGAATACCGATGTTTGCTAAATGTGCTGCAATTCCAGAGCCCATTACCCCAGAACCTAGAACAGCCGCTTTTTTAATGTTGTACGTCACAAGCAATTCCCCCTTATTCTCCCATTGAATGAATAGCCATTCATTTTTTGGTCAAAAAAATATCAAGTTTGCCTTAGTGTATTTTTGTCCAGATCATGTCAGGCGTAATCTGTGACATACGACTGAGGCTTATCTTCATTCAGCTACCATTTTGGATTAGAGGTTACTATCTTCTGCTGAATAAAGATAAAACTACTTTTTCTGTTTTTAGTGTAGATTATTTTGTCTGATTTAGCAATCTTTTTTCACCAATTATTTTTTCGATATACAACTTTTTTGTTTTTTACGAGCGAAAACAAGACAATAAGTAGATAGTGATAATTCCAAACAGAAAACTTTCAGGTTGAGGAAAAACTGTGTAGAATGGAAAGCAAGGAGAGTGAAATACTAATGAAAACAATTACAACTGCTGAACAATTTAATGAACTGATCTCAGGTGATCAAAAAGTTCTAGTGAAATTTTACGCTGGATGGTGCCCAGATTGCACACGCATGAATATGTTCATCGATCCAATTATCGAAGAATACAGCCAGTTTGACTGGTATGAGCTTAACCGTGATGAGCTTCCAGAAATTGCAGACAAATATGATGTAATGGGTATTCCAAGCCTACTAATTTTCCAAAACGGTGAAAAATTAGCACACTTACATAGTGCTAATGCTAAAACTCCCCAGCAAGTAACAGAATTCTTATCTGCACAGCAATAATTAACTGGGCTGAAATAGCAAAGTTCATGTAGAAGAGCTCCTAATCTGCGGCGAAAGCGAAGCAACAGCCGCAAGTAGCAGAATTCTTATCTGCATAACAATAATGGAAAAATGAGCTGCATTTCTTTTTGAAATGCGGCTCTTTTTAGAAAGGAGATGATGATGCGCCAGCAATTGCCGCTACTCGGAAAGTCTCAATATGATGCATCCATCACACGAAGATCAAGCTCCTTCGGTCAATGAGCTTTATAAACTTCTCGGTGGCACACCAAGGAGTCACCAAATATTCACCTCAACATTTGGTCATGAGCTATAAAAAAAGCAGAGCATATTTCTATACTCTGCGTTGATCCCTTGATGTTTGTTAATCGATTATGCCTTAGCATAATTGCGTCCAGAATCGGCTTTGTGCTTAGGCCTGCACGACGCAGGTCGGTTAGCCTTTATCGCATGGATGCGATGATCTTACGCTAACATCCTATTTTGAACTCCTTTCCGATTCCGTGACATCCGCCAGGCTTTGGGCCAACACGATGTTGGTCACTCAGTCGTTGCCACAAGACGTGGCGTTCTTAGACTGAGCTCCTCTATTTCAGCGGATGTTTGGACACCAGCTGAAAAAAGTTAAATAAGTGAATATAACGAGCGTGCTTGCTTGGCGATTAATGTGTAGCCACGTTCTTCTATTTCTTTGAACGTTTGAGGCTCGTAATTAGGTAATACTAAGCTCGCTAACTCTGTCTCGATTGGTACGTTCGTTTGAATTGTTGCAAGCTCGTGTGACAATTTGAGCATGTCTATATTCTCTTTAATTTTCGTACGTTGACCTGGCTTTAATTCGTCTATTGATGTAAGAACATTTTCGATAGAACCATATGTTTGAATTAACGTAAGTGCCTGCTTTGGTCCAATGCCCTTTACGCCTGGATAACCGTCACTCGTATCCCCCATAAAAGCCTTGACCTGTGCAAATTGAATAGGTTTAATGCCATATTCCTCTTGAAAGCGTGTATGCGTATAAACGTCATACTCTGTGTAGCCTTTTTTCGTAAAAGCAATTTCCGTTGATGGTCTTAAAAGCTGTAATAAATCCTTGTCTCCGCTAATGACTGTAATGTCAGCCTCATCCTGAAACTTTGTAATCATTGAGCCAATTAAATCATCTGCCTCCATTCCTTTCACACCGAAATTTTGCCAGCCAATTTGTTGCGATAAATTTTTCGCCATATCAAATTGCGGTCGCATTTCCTCTGGTGGTGCTGGACGATTAGCCTTATAGCCAGCAAATAATTCGTTACGGAATGTGTGTGCCCCCATATCCCAACAAACAGCAAGATGGGTCGGCTTCATAATAGATTGCGCCGTTAATACATGACGCACAAATCCTTGGGCACCATTAGAAGGTGTCCCATCCGCAAGGCGAATATAATGCCCCATCGCAGCCGACGCAAAAAAGGAACGGAATAATAGCGCCATGCCGTCAACAATTAATAGTTTTGGTTTTGCTGTCATGATAAATTATCCTCTCTATAACAATACAATGATTGTATGCATCTATCATACTTTTATTAAGCATTGTCTATTATAGCAAAATATATGAGAACATCTACAATATATAGCATAGTGTTAATTTTATTAAAATCTTCAACGTAGTTTAAGTGGTGCTTGTAAGTGGGATATTTTAGAATCATCTTGAGGGTTCCACTCCGATATTCGATATCATTAGTTTTTAGATTGGCATTTAGGAGGAAAAATGTTTTTTCGGTTCTAGCTATAATTTTGGAGGCAATTGCAGCTAAACTTTATACATTATCTGAACGAAAATAAAAAAAGCTATCGTTTGGGTCAATCTTTATTCGAAACGATAGCTTTTTATGTGCAATAAAATCAAGGATCTAGAGTCATTTTAAGTTGATTGCATCACATGTAGAAGTAACTCCACGAGCTGCGTGACAAATCGACTTTATGTACTTACACCTTGGTTGTTGTTTTTTTGAATACGATTACGATAATCCAATCGAATACCTGTTAGCCAATGTAAAAATGCTGTCACGCCCATCTTTACTGTTTCCGGGCGTAGGTCCCCCTGCATAGGATCGGCATGGACAAAGTCAATATGACGGACTCCCTCATTTTCTCCAATGAGCTTTAGGATATCAAATAATTCATAGGCCGTTAATCCACCTGGCGTTGCAGCAGGTACATCTGGGGCGAATGTTATATCGAGGGCATCCAAATCTACCGATACATAAATACGATCCACCTCATACATAAGCTGACGAAGCATTTCGCGAATTGTTAATTGAATGCCATCACGCCGCATTTGCTTTAACGTAATCATATGTATTCCCTGTTCTTTCGCGTAGTAAATCATTTCTGGTGAGTTAAAAAAGCCGTGTAACCCGACATTATACACATGCTTCCCCTCTACAACGCCTGCTGCAATGAGCTGCTGTATTGGAGAATCCATAGCTAAGCCAATTTCCTCCCGATTCCTTGCATCCAGATGGGTATCAATTTGAATAATCCCTATTCGATCGTTTGGAAAAGCATTCTTTATTCCTCTTAGAGAGCAAGCTGTAATCGCATGATCTCCACCTATAAGACACGTGAAACTTTTAGAATATGCAGTGCTTAAGCTTTCTGCCGCAGCTTCTATAGCTGACTCTGAAAGCATTCTATCCATCTCGTTGATGGCCACATCGCCTACATCAACGACCGCTAACGAGCGCAAATCTATTTGCTCATCTAAATTATAGGATTGAAAGCTTGGCCAAGCCTTTCGAAATGCTGTTGGATACAGTGCTTTTTCGGAAGGTTTACTAGCATACGATAATAAAGCACCATACAAAATAATATCTACATCACTTGGAAGTGGATTTTCTTTTTGCTTAATCCATTGATGCATAGCTGAACCATTTTCTATCTTATACTGCCATTCTGGTTGAACAAACATGTTAAACGACCACCTTCACGTAATTTTTCTATACTATCTTCAAATTTTTTCATTCTTTATATATTGAAAATTCATCACCATAACGTAGGGTTGATTTCCGTCCGATGAGCCGCTTGGGCCAACATTATGTTGGTACGAAGGCATTATCACAGGACATGATGGTTTATTCGCTAATCACTAAAGAGTCGCCTAGCCTCCACTGCAAACTTTATTGCTCCTATAAATGATACCTAAAGAATTACCTTTACTATTAATAGTACCATTCGTACATACAATTTCGTCAAAACTCAGGATTTTCCGTGTAATTTAAAAAATCCCCCACACTTCATTTACCCTATAACATAAAAAGTAGCAAACTAGACCATTTTCTAGTTTACTACTTTTTGGGGTTTTTTTCACCCAACTGATTATTACTCTTCACCAATTGGGCTTTTGCGGGATAAGGTTTGGCAAAGCTCTGCGACCTCGTACATCGTATAGCTTTGAAAGTTATACTGATGATGCAATTCCTGATAATACTGTAAAAGCTCCTCAAGCATAGCTAAATTTTTTTCGATATTCTTGCCAAAATTATGTGGGTGCCACCATAAATGATAAAAAGCTTTAGACCTTGCAGCTTCATGCATTCCCTCTTTTATACGTTGGACTTTTAAGCCTTCAAAAAATCGTAAAGGGCTACAATAGGGTCTTAAAAATGCACTTGAACGAATATTAATAAAGGAATCCTTCTGCATTTCTTCTAGCGTTACTAGATGATTTCCCGTTACATTCACATAGCTGTCCAGCCATTTTTTCGCACCTAATAATCGACCTTTTTTCGTAAATTTTTGAGGATCGTACAATGGATGTTTTTTATTTCCCCGATAGCATACAAAGCCTACTTCCTGACAAGCTGGGAAATAGGCTTCATTCACCTGATTACGCGGAAATACAATCGATTTCATCGGTGCGATATTTTCTTCACAAATCATGGCAGTCGCATGTAAATCTGCACGAAAATTTGCTTCAGTTTGTCCATTTTCCAAACAGTAAAAATGTGAAAATGTATGACTGCCTATTTCTTGATGTGGCGTACGTTTAATCTTCTCAATTAAGGATTTGCCGAAATGTAAAAGGTCCTCTTGCTCATTTTCTCCTACTTTTGCAAGTTGTGTATGTGCCGCGTAGCGCATGTTTCTATATTTTATTGGAATACCTCTTAAGTAATGAGCCATTTCAGCTTTTGTTTCCGCAAACAATAGACCTACTGTTGCCCAAGTCGCATGAATGCCATACTGTTCAAACAACTCTAGTATTTTAGGCAATGCCTCACGCACGCCATATACATTTTTATTATATCGTCCGTACTTAAATACATCGTGGACACCCCAATTCAGCTCAAAATCCAATGATATGACAAGACCTCCACGATTTACTTCAATGACAACTTCCTCCATTTTTGCACGCCCAGTAACAGTGCACGTATTTTTGATTGGGTAATGTAGCCGGAGTATACATCGACGACTTGTCCACCGAAACCTAGCTTAAATGCACGAACATTTTGATCATCTGTCAGCTTCCCCATATCATATAAAACAAAGCCTTGCTCCTTTAAATGCAATAAATTATGCCATAGTAAGAAACGATTTGCATATCGAATTGGTCTTTTTACATGCTCTGGCATCAATTGTGAATGACAAGTCGCTACATAATAGGACATCGCTTTTTTAGCATAGACAATATCCAGTCTATAACATAGTGTTTGTCCGTAAATACTGCGAATCTCGGACAACCATAGTGCTCCTTTATTTTTCAAGAGCGTAATCGCTTCCATTTGAGACTTAGTAATGAGCTCGAGTTTTTTCCTTTTTGCGAAGTTATTATAAAACTGTTGAAAGGCTCGTAAATTTTCATCTGATGGTTCTTTATAAATAAAAACTTGATAGGACTCTTTTTGTGCACGACGCAGAATTTTTCGATTACTTTCTGAAAGAGCAAGATACAATGATAACTCACTATCTGTCAGGTGAATATGAACCGTTTCACTTTTAACAAGCTTACGGCTCGGTACAAGTGAATTTGTATAGCCAACAACCTTCATTGATTTTCTAACATTGGCAGGCTTCTCTACGAAATAAAAATGCTGCATTGCGATATTCCACCGCTTACTTTTAATGGATAGAATGAACATCGCCCCCACTCTCTGTGTATTTTTCTACATGATTTCGCTCATAACGAGCACATTTAAAATGTTTCATTCGAGAAATACGTTTATAGCCTAGCTGCAATAATCGTTTACGCTTTCGCCAATGCCAAAAGCTTGCAGTAACCCAAAGTGTTTGTGCAGGTTTCATTTTTTGGAAAAAGGCTGAAATAATATCGATATTTTTATAAACATCATAGGTTAAAAAATATGTCTGCTTAGGCAATGCTTCAACAATTTGCAATTTATCTACACGCCAGTTCACCGCATGTAACGCAAACGCAGGCTTATTCGTTTCTGCATAAGAATCTTTGTAAATGGAGTATCCCTTATAAAATAGAGAAATAATTTCTTCCACAGGTCGTTGCGGTGTCACATTATCTGATGGGGATAATTCATACAAATCCACTTGCTTAAAACGAATAAATTTTTCTACGAACAGTTGTCCATATTCTAGCCAATCTTTTACTTTTCCATACTTAGAGTGTTGTGTTTCCATTCCACGACACGATGATTGCCTTTTAATAATTCCTTGAGTCGTTCTTTCAGCGTATAACAACTGGCCAATAGCTTTGCTTGCTTCGTGCCATCGCTTATGAGCATACGCCTTGTAAAATCTATACTAGGGCGCCAATCGAACTTATACGGCTCGTAGCCAATACTCATATCGAACAAGCGATAGTTGTCAGAATAGGTTCGCTTGATCGTTTCCTGATTCACTAATCTATTAGGCCCAAATAGAATAAATGTTGGCTCATGTGCAAGTGCGTAGGTAACATAACGTCCACGACAGCAAATTCCGTACGTGAAGGCAATCCATTGGTCTTCAAAAACAAGTGTATCTATCTCGACTTGCCATGCCTCCCCTTTAAGAAGCGTTAAGCTAAGCTGACCATCCGTGCAATACATCATCCTTTTTTAGCACTTAACTTTATATATTCATTTGGGTCATTTATAGAACTACTTTTGAAAAAGCAATTTCATAATAATATGTAAAAAACAGGAACACCACCAACATGGGTTGATTTCCGTTCCGACTGGGCGAAGGAGTTATTTCAAAATCATTTTTGCATAACTCCTAACATTATTATATTCAGTCATGATTAGAGATGATCCTTTTTACCCTTGTACAATTTGCACTTCGCATGTAATTTGAACATTTCCTTTTAATGCCTTACTAATCATACATGTTTGTTCTGCCTTCTCAGCTAATCGATTAATTCTTTGTTGTTCTCGCTCAGATAAATTTTGTACAACAATTCTTGGCTTATGTACGATTTTCTCATAAGTAAAAATACCGTTCGTGACATCAACAAAACCTTCAGCTTGCATAGACAAATCCAACACAGCAATCTTCGAATTTTCAAGTAGTGCAGCCAGTGTAATTAAATAGCAGGTTGCTGCCGCTCCAAGCAGCATCTCATCAGGATTTGTCCCAACCCCTGGCCCATTCATTTCTCGAGGAATGGACATTTTCGTATTTAAGTTGTCCGCAACGATATTACCCGTTCCGTTTCTCCCCTCCGACCATTTTAAATTCATATTAAATAAATGTTGAACCATAATTAAATCCTCCTTTGATTATGTGGTTACAGAGCGGTTCTCCTGGTTACCCGAGCAGTTCTTCGTTCTACCCGATCACTTTTCGGGGTTACCCGAGCAGTTCCACACACTACCCGATCACTTTTCGGGGTTACCCGAG
>DAMBVB010000003.1:0-11556 GCA_032053185.1 Lysinibacillus sp. | reverse complement strand
ACCCGAGCAGTTCCACACACTACCCGATCACTTTTCGGGGTTACCCGAGCAGTTCTTCGTGCTACCCGATCACTTTTCAAGGTTACCCGAGTAGTTCCACACTACCCGATTACTTTTCGGGGTTACCCGAGCAGTTCCACACACTACCCGATCAGTTTTTGGGGTTACCCGAGCAGTTCCACACACTACCCGATCACTTTTCGGGGTTACCCGAGCAGTTCCACACACTACCCGATCACTTTTCAAGGTTACCCGAGCAGTTCCACACACTACCCGATCACTTTTCAGGGTTACCCGAGCAGTTCCACACACTACCCGATCAGTTTTTGGGGTCAGATCAATCGCGTCACATGAGACCCTGGACATAGGGGAACGAAGGCAACAGCATCAAGTCTTGTGATCACATCTTCGTGACGAACATCCTGCCGCTACGTTGTACTACGCTTTTGCACAAAAAACATCTATTGCCCCACGCTATTGCAATATACACTTTTCTCCCCTCGGCATAAAAAATGATCATTGCCATAATGAAACATCCAATATTTAAGAAAAACAGGAAACTGATTTTATGGTAGAATAGAAAAAACAGTTCTTTAGGAGATTTAAAAAATGATTTTAACAAAGCAACAAGCAGTACAAGCACTTAAAAAGAATAAATTTATCGGTTTTACTATTAAAACAGGAAATATTATTATGAAAAAGATGAATAAAACCGATTATAATATTTTCGTATTTGAAGAAGGTACAGATAAACCGGTACGTTATGTAGGTTCTATTATGAACGTGATGGCGACAATGAGCGACAAAGCTTCTAATAAGGATTTCGTCATTGTGGAACAGCTTCCAACCCAAAATAAAGAAGAGACTAAATCTATAGGGAGAGATGAAGCCAAAGAAGCAAAAAAAGAAAAGAACGAAAAAGTAGAAATATCATCTGACTTCGATGAAGAAAGACGTGCTATTTCAGGCTATGAGGGCTTATATGATGTTACAGCGAGCGGTCGAATCATTACAGTGCGTGAAAATCGTCCATTAGCTCGATGCAACGATGAATATGGTTTCCATATTGTTCGATTAACAAAAGAAGGTTCTGCTTCAAGTCACAATGTATTTGAACTTTGGAAGCAGGCATTCCCAGAACTTGAACAAACTAATTTTAAAGGTGCCTTAAAAGCGAAATACGGCACAGGCTGCAAGTTATCTGATAAACCAGGTATACACTTTTAACTTCTTTCAGCAGGTGTCTAAACATCATCCAAAATCCTCAGCGTCGCTTTATAAACGCTGGGGATGTATATTATGCCTCGGCATCATTGCTTTACCCGCTGAAAAAGCGACTAAAATCCGCATTCATCTCACCCCCTATAGATGTGGGAGACTTCTGTACCTGTTGCTACGCTTTCGGTACAAAAGACATCTGCTTTAAAGAAGTTAAATAAACAAATAATGGCAAGAACGCTAATTGCCATAGATGGTCAATATTTTGCCCTTGTGATTGAAGGTATTTTAACCAACCTGAACCTACTACTACACATCATTATTCGCATCCCATTTCATCCTTACATTCCCCACCTTCATTAGTAGTTATAAAATCAATGAATCTGAATTTATTCAGTTCATTCAATACACCAACTTTGTAATTTTTCGATTACGCACATTTCGATAATAATCCCCCTAAATTAAATAACCTTAAAATTTCCGGCAATTAATACCATAAACCTTTTACTAAAACTTAGGACTATCATATTCGTTTCTACTTAGCATATATTTTTTAAAACAGCTTAAAGAATATATAGGGTGGAGGAATTTTGCAGTTGAGTGCAATGATACTTGGTGGTTTTCTTTTTTTTAGCGCTAGCATAGGAGGAGCTCTTGCTTGGGTATTCTCCAGGCTATTCCAGCATACAACTCATGGATTATCATTATTAAGTGGCGGATTTTTAGTTGGCTTACTTGTAGTAGACGTTATTCCTTCTTCTTTTCAAATGTACAAATCAATTGGCCTTTTACTTGGCATTTTGATGGGCTATTTAATGTTTGAAATACTTAATAGTTTATTTCATACTTCCCATACACAAAATCCCTCTGTATCACTGCTTGCAATCGCTATAATTATCCACACTATTCCGATGAGTCTTACTGTCGGACAGTTACTAGGGAGCTCCGCATTAAGTATTACCATAACAGCCTCCATTATCCTACATCATCTACCGGAAGGCTTTGCACTTTCAACAGCATTACTATCACAAGGAGAAAGGTTATGGAGACTCTTTATTTATTTTGTAGCATTTTCGATTTTCTTTAGTATTTTTATACAGATCGGTCAATACTGGGAGTTATCAGATAAGGCACAAGGAGTACTAATGGGCGTATCGATTGGGTTAATCGCAACCGCCAGTATTTCAGAGTTTATTTTGCACCATATTCGTTCAGTATCACGAAAATCCTTTATAACATATATTTTATTAGGTTATTTATTAAGCTACGCATTTCATATGCTCGTAGAATAAAAAAGCAATCCACCAGATATTGGATTGCTTCTTTTTTAATTACTCTTCGTCACCAACTAACATTAATGTTAGCGTTAAGATTTTAGAGAACTGTGCACGTGTAAGATTACCTTTGGGATTAAATTGACCATTCGCTCCATCAATAACACCTAATTGCTTTAATAATCCGATTGATTCAACAGTTTCCTGACGCATTTGGTTTTTGTCTGTAAATGGGTTATGTTTGTTAACCTTACTTACATCAAAGTCCATTCCTTCTAAATATCTTGCTGTTACATATGCCATTTCCTCACGTGTAACAGGTTTATAGGGCTCAAAATTAACACCATCAAAAATATCAATTAAACCATATTCCTCTAAAATCGCTACTTCCTTCGCACCCGGGGATTTTGCTAAATCCTTATATGTAGCAGGACCTTCATAATCTTCATTCACATCTAAACCCGAAGCACGCAAAATCATAGAAACTAATTGTCCACGTGTTACTTGTCCATTTGGATTAAATGTTGTAGCAGAAGTACCTTTAATAATGTCCGCTTGGTAAAGTAATTGGATGTAGCTCTCAGCCCAATGCCCGATAGTATCAGTAAAGTAACCACCTGGTTTTAAGTCTATATCTTCTTCGCTAATTGCTGCTATAAAAGCATTCATATCTTCATTGCCTAAAGCTTCCCATTTTCCTTCAGAAAAAACTTCTGCTTTGAATGAATTTCCAGATGGCATAAATTTCATTTGAATAGCGTCACCGAAAAGCTCTTTAAATTCTTTTTGTTCCTGTGCACTCATTTCAGAAGATTGCATTAGTGCTTGTAAGGATAGCTTTACTGTAATACTATCTTTTGATGTTACTAATGTCATATCTTTATCTTCATATGCTAACTTAGCAAGTAAAAACGTTTTGTAAATATCTTGGTAGGTCATTAATTGCCCTTGTTTAGTCGCTGCAACTGCATGTTTTGGGTGGATAAAGCTAGCAACATCTACAGTTTCTTGAGCATTTGCTTGTAATCCAAAACCTCCTGTAAAACATGCAATACTAAGTGCACCAGCTAAAAATGTCTTTTTCATTATTCTTGCCCCTTTCAATTCATAAATTCAGTGTACAAAACAACTGTTAGTAAATCTATAAAAATATGTAATTTATTCAAAAAAATAATAAAGTCCTATTTTTCACAACACTGAAAATTACTAAATCTCCACAAAAATTCACAAGGTTTAATCCTTTTTTTCTACAATACATTAGGTAGTTTTTCCAACGAAATGTATCATTTTTTCACTTTGAATAACATTCCTATTACAAATATGCTTTATAGCTTTTTTTATTTATGTAGGAAAAATAGTAAATCTATTCTTTCTTTTAGTAGGTATAAAGTAGCTGCATCTATGAATGTATTTTTTGCGAGAAGAATCTAAGCAATAGCCAAGAGAAAAACGACTATTTTTTGTAGAAGTTAAGCATTCAGTAATGGAGAATCATTTGAATATGCCAAGTCATAATTCATGATTTACACCGCCATTATTTTGGCGGTGTCTTTTACACTAGTTTGTTCGACGTTGCTGGATCGTAATATATAGACCTAATAATCGGTCAGTTGTCATTACACCATTTTGTAAATCTTTCAAATGCGAATCTTGAATAATACCTTCTTTGATGGCTTGCGCTAAATATTTTTCTGTTTCTGTTCGCATTGTTGGTGATGCGGGATTCCACACTTGTATCACTTTGTTGTCCTCCTTGTCGTCTTCTACAATTAATTGCACTGTCATTTTGCTACTGCTTGGAACGATTACTTGTCCTTCTAACTTATAACCTGTAGGCATCTTCCAAGTCGATTTAACTTCAAAATGCGGTCGGTCAATGCTGCCTACCCAATCCCCGCCCCATGTAATGCCAAGCTTACGAGCGATAGTACCCACTTTATTAAGTGTCGTTACATCATAAAGCGTTTTTGGAGGACCAACGGCAATATCCCAAGCTAAACGACTGCTATGGTTGCTTTTTAGCGTCCAAGTTACAATCGGCCCCGGTCGAGTACGCCCTTGTGCATATAAATAGTTTTGTCTCTCCTGTGAGCGATATGTTTCGGTAATAAAAATGTTACGAATGCCTGCCTTGTAGCATTCTTGGAATAAGAGTCGACATGCTAATTGTGCAGCTGGTAATAATTGCGCCAAATCTCTGCATGTTGTTGTTAGATTCGTAGTCATTTATTGCCCCCCTCGTGCGTTTTATCTTTGACAATCGCTAAAATATTTTTAATAAAAGTCGGTGTAGGTAACCCCATCTTTGTGCCATTTTCTGTTATTGAGATAAACTCTAAAACACAAAAAGCAATGGCCGCTCCATCACCTGCATATTCAATCCCTGGTATTACTAAAGCTAGTAAATAAACCGATCCAACCAACATCAAATAATAGATTTTTCGAATAATACCATTCACACCGATTCGGCTATTTAAATTATGATTAGCTATACCAGACAAAATACCAGTGAGATAATCAATCGCCATAAACCCTATTAAAACCGTTACTGTCATGCCTAAACCATTCACCGAATAAGAAATAAGTGCTCCAATAAAACCACTCCAAGTTGCTATCCATTTGTCCACTACACCACTTCCCTTTATTATCCATAAGAAAAGCCCTCCACATTTGTGGAAGGCATTTACTCAAAATTGAATAAAAAATAACGCCCGTCTTAAGACTGCGTTTCTGTTTGTGTGGCTGTCGCTGGTAATACACTCACAATAATGTTCTTATTAATAATAGCCCCACCAATATTGACAAAGTTAATTTTCTGATCATTTAATGTAGCTGTAAATGCCGTAGCATCAAACTCAGCATTTTTTAAATTGATTGCTTGTCCATTGTTTAGTTGTACTTGATAATCCATGTTTAATCACCTTTCAAATCATTTTATTTTAACCATCAAACTTGATAAAACCACAATCCATGTTATAGATACGAATGTATAATCTACCATCCGTACCTGTTTGGCCATTCCAATTTATAGACATCCCTTCCCGATTTCCTGTTAAAGCAGGATTGCCATTTATATTTACACCATACATTGCACTTAAGTTGAGAGTATCCCCTCTATGTGAAATATAACCACCAGTAGTATTACCGAATCTAATCAGCTTAGGGGATGTATCCGCGTAGCTCGGCCCTATCTGTAATGTATTACCAATATAAACATCCTCATTAATTCTTATATTAGCAGAATTAATATTCACGGAATTCAATGTACCAGTATTTATCGTTCCTAAATTCCCTGTAATGTCGGACAACACGTTAACTGCACCGATCAAGTTAATCTTTGAAGCATGTATGCTAATAGTCGTTGCTGTTTGATTAATTTTAGACACAACAGTATTACCTGTATAATCAGACACACTAACTTTCGATTCAATCTGATATGCTTGTTGTGTGATACTACTTTCAGCGTTGCTCATTCGTGAACCCAAGCCACTGATTTGTGTCTGTTGACTCGTGACAGTTGATTGTATTTGAGAGGCTGTTTGCGATACAGCTGATATATCATTACGAACCGTTTGAATATTATTATTGATTGTAATGACTTGTGCTGATACTTCACCACGTATTTCAGCTGCTGTTTGAGAAATACGGCTGCTTAAATTGTTATTTAAGTCTGTAACACTTTGAGTAATACTATCAACACGAATATTAATGGCTGCAATGGATACCCCTATTTCCTCAACCTCTAAATCTATTCGATCATTCGTTTGTTCGAATTTTGAACGATACCGTTTATCGTTAGCATTAATAGTAGCATGTTGATTTAATAAGGCATCTATAATACTTTTCGCTTGTGTATTCCCAACTTCAATCTCTGAATTACTGTAGTCCCGTTTTGTTTTTTTACTAAGAATTCGAGTTTGATATTCTAGCTCAAGATCCTCATGTATAAGCCAAACCATGTCCCCTATATTACCGTCTACTGTTGTGACCTTTACTTTAATGTTCGTTTCAGGTGCTGCAGGTAGCTCATCGGATAATCGTTTTGTCATTTCTTCCACAGACTCTATATTCTCGTCATGAATAGGATCTGCAATGCGTATTCCGATTCGAGGTGAATCGGCTAATGGCGAAGTATAAGTTATATCAATTCCCTCTGCACCATACCCACGAATTTGTGTTTTTAAATTTGCAGTATTTACGCTGTATGATAAGGTTTCGATGTTATGGCGATAGCGGAATTGAATGTCATTATCTGCACCAACTTTCTTTGTAAAGCAAAGAACTTTACCTGGTAATATTTGACGTTCACAATTAAATGCTGCACATAATTGTTCAATTAAAACAATTGAATTTGTTTCACCAAAATTCGGTAGCAATTGATAGCCGTCTACATCTACATTGATGAAAGTCCAGCCAGTCCCAGCAAGGACAAATGACATAAAATCATCGAAAGTCCGTGTGCCGCCGTAAATATCGTATTTAAAATGATCAGCTAACGAAAAGTATATGTGAACAGCAGTCGCCTTTTTAGAAATTGTGTCACCACCGAAATCTTTAACTACATATTCCTGACCATCCTCATCCTCGATAATTGTTTCAAAATCTAACAGCGGATGCCCTGGGTTTTTTGCATGTAAAAAAGAGTTAAATGAGATACGCAACGCTCCATTCAACTCTTCAAACTTTTCATAATTTGTTTCTAAAATAGGTTCGACTTGCGTTCCATTCGTTACAATGAGCAAGAAATATCACCTTCTTTTTAATGAAAATACGCTACGCGATGCGAGCAACGTTTATTGAATATAAAACGATTACGTCAAAGCATTAATCATCTCTCTAAGCTTTTTTAAAAACTCTAAGCTCGATAAGAAAACCCTTGATTGATTTAACACTCATCAACTTATCTGAAATCCTTTTGGATATCCAAATTGCTCCTAAATCAACGTATTTATATATCGGGTAAGACAGGATAAATATTATGAAGAGTGATATTACGGTAGTAATAGTTACAGATTGATAATATGGTAAATGCGCTTGTAATTTTAGGAACAAGGCACTTGAAAAAGTCCCGATAATCAAAAAGTGAATTAAATACATTGAAAAAGATATCTTCCCTAAAAATGAGCATGTTTTCTTTAGTAACAACTTTTGCGCAGTCTTCGATATTAGAACAAACAAAACTAACATAAACGCACCAAGGATATGGTAAAACTGTACTGATGATTGCCACTTAGGTAATATGCTATAAATTGTACTAGAAGCACTAACATCCGGATATGACCCAAGATACAAACTAATTATTAATAACGGTACACTGTACAACCAATTCATTTTATATTTTCTAATTTTATTTTGACTGATTACTCGTAAATCACTAAGAATCATACCTAATAAAAATGCTAAGTAGTAACTATCCCACAAAATAATACACAGCAATAAATACATTATCCAACGATAATTCGAACCTCTAAATGTTAGAAGTATCGCAAAAACAAGAAAAGATCCAAATAACTCAATCTTCATTGTCCATAAAACTGGATTATAATTGATGTTACTTGTAAAAAACACGCCGTAAAATGATTCGGAAACTACTCCTAAAAAACTCGTTTCGAAGTTCCAAAATGTGCTTAGCCACCAATCAGAGAATGATAATTTCCCTGCTTCAACATTATAGAAGAGATCTAATTTCAGTAATACATAAGCCAAGATTATTGAAAACGCAACAGGAATTGATAACCTAAAATATCTCCTAATAGCACTAGAGATAACAAATGACGTGTTTTGAGTAGCGAAAAATTTATAACTTAATACATACCCACTTAACACAAAAAAAATGCAAACTGAAAAATTTCCTGCGTAAAACAAATTTAAAGGTGTATTTGCAACAAGTACCTCTAAATCATTTGATGTATGTGATTGGTTTGGGTTTGCGGTATATAAGGCTGGGTAAAACGCAAGGACAAAATGATGGATAGTTACTATTAAAGCAGCTATCCCTCTCAACCCATCCAAATAGCCAAACTTTCGATTCCCTTCCAAAAAATCCCCCCTAAAATATTACATGACTATTTAAATAATATCATTAATCTAACGGATTGTTACTAAACTTATATAATATTTTAGGAGCAGTCAGTTAACTGCCTTAGGTGTGTTTAAAATCCTGCTCTTTTCAGACTCTGAAATGTACCCTAAGCGTAATGCATTTCTTACATAATTCTCGTCTTTCCCCATGATCCACATGTTTAAAATAAACGTATACAGTCTACTCACTTGAATTTACCCCTTCCTTATTTATAATCCTAGTAATGAATTTACAGCATCTTCCAATACCTGTATTCTATCTTCGGTAGACAGGACATTTGATATACCTGTTTCTGTCCAACCATTTTCCAAGCTATGCTCAAATTCTCGTTCCTCGAAAGTGGCTCCTTCTGGAATAGGATTTTTAGATACTTTCGCACCATCTTTTTCTTCGTACTGATAATCCCAATCACCAACATTAATGATTCTCCCATTTAAAACAACACAAGTTTTTATCATTTCATAACCCACCCCGTATTTCCTGATCCAAATTCCTTTACATACAATGTTGAATTTGTTCCTCCGTCACTCCTCAAATATAAAGTACCAACATTAGCAGTTACCACTCCCTCAGGATGTCCAGTGCCCAATTTTATTTGATTTTTATTTATTAAATTGCTAGTTATTAATCCACCATTAGCTTCGGTCGGCGCATTTTTGCCACTTGGCGTAGCACCAACAGCATAAAGCATACTGGCACTAACTAATACACCTGCAATATTGTTAGTTCCATAATTGTTTTCAGAAATAACTGTGCTATTTTCTATTAAAGTTATTCCGCCGTTTGCAGAATTTGACCCTTCACTATTTCGAATCGAAGCTCGAGTATCAGCAAATAAAAAACCAGTATTGGATTTACAATGCTGAATATACACTGAGTTACTTCTTACTAAAGTAAATGAATTGCCTGTTGTATTAGTTGTGTTTATCCCTTGAATTGTTACTGATAACGGACATTGTTCTATATTAACTGATTTCAAATTATGAGTGTTAGTTAATGATGTCGCACCGTTAATTATGATAGCACCACCGCCTGTTTTACCACGTACCTTTAAATCTTCGTTATAGGTTCCAGCCTCAATATTTATTGTAATAACATGATTAACTATTTGCGGTATTAAAGATGTAACTTTACTAATTGTTACAAAGGGAGTAGTGCTTGTTAAGCCGTCATTATCATCACTACCTGTTGCTGAATCAACATAATAAGTAATATCTTTAGTAGTCGCATATTGTGCCAAATGTGCAGTAACTTCTTCATGATTTTGAGTAACTGTTTGCTCTAAATTTACCACTGCGTGTGTAATTACATCAGCACTATTTTTTAATACATTACCTTGTTTAGCAGATAATACCGCATCCGAACGTTCTGAATCTAGGTTATCAATAATATCAATTTTAGTTCCTGCATTATTAATAGCATCTTGCACATCTTGACCTAATTTTTCCAAAGAAACTGTACTATCTTCTAATAAACTACCACTAAAGCGTTCTGTTCCATCGGTAGGGACGTTTTTGAAAATTATGATTCTGACATTATTGTCTACAATAGCAGTGATAGGGTTTTCAGGGATATTTAAGACGTAGCCATTAAATGCATCACCTGAAATATTCCATGAAGTAGGGGATAGGTAAAAACCATTATGAAAAACAATAATAAAGTCGTTATTTTTAACATAAGATTTTTCAGGTAAATTCCATGATTTTTGGCTTTCTTCTGTTGTAGGTAAGTCGTAAGTTACGGCACTAAATTTAAGTCCTCCGCCAACACCGCTTCCGGAGCCTCCACCTTCAACCCAGCCGGAATCATCTATATGAACATCGGTTTGTCCTTCCTTAGTAATTACCCTTGTATATGTCTTAGCCGTTTTTTGGGAGATAGCTAAAAATGTTTGATAAATTTTTTTGCTTGTTTCATGCGCTTTCATGCCGATATAAACATGAAAATCTTCTGTATCGTTCGGTAGTACAGTTGATCCTGGTGTGTTTTTAACATTCCAAAAGCCTGACTCAGTTTTAGTTAATAAAACATCAGGTGAAGCTATCAATCCTGGTTTGTCAGTTCCCAAACCATGTGCCTGTACCCATTCCTTAATTCCATTTGCTTTTTCCTGCGCTCCATGAGGAGTTTCTGCGCCAATGTCGGCTGGGATTAATGGTACATTCCCGTCAACGTCAGGGGATAGGCCAGCAACTTTAGAAACAGAGCCAGTACCATCTACCCCACGTTGAGCAAGTAAAATCCAGTCTGTATTAGATTCTGAAGGAACTGAATTTATATTTGTCGTCAATGATTGCCATGTAGCGCCATTGTAAGTTGTTACATTGTTCTTAACGTATTCAACAGTTGCATTCCATGCTGTAGCTGTCCCCCAACCATCAATAACTTCGGCGGCATTATTTGCTCTTTGCGCTGCATCTCTCGATTGTACTATTGCCTCATTTAGTGCATCGGCTAGGTCAGCTGCTATTTTTGCAGCATCATTGGCATTTATCGCTGCTGTATCAGCGTTTGTCGCAGCCGTTTCTAGCTGTAGCTTCATTTGCTTTAATTGTGCTTGTAAAGTCTCTAAATTCTCCAACATTTGTGTCGCTTCTGCTACTGTTTCATTAACTACTTGAACAGCAGTATTAGCATTTGCTGTAGCTTCCTGCGCTTCTGTGGTAGCTTTGTTAGCATCATTAATCGCTTTTTTGCTGTCTTCTAAAGCATTAGATACCGTATCAATTGCATCATTAATGCGTTTAATTAACTCGTCAACTTCTTCTCCACCAGCTAAAATATTGACCTGATATTGTAATCTTGATAACCCTTCAATAATCCTTTGCCAGTTTTCATTTATTTTCATTCGTTCTGATCGACTGACTGGTGATTGTGTCGTGTGTAAATTAATGACCATCTCTTTACTTCACCATCCTTGTTTACATATGACGAATTGTAATATTAAGTGCAACACCTAAGTGGAAATAAAAGAAGCCCATA
>DAMBVB010000002.1:113533-196840 GCA_032053185.1 Lysinibacillus sp. | reverse complement strand
CTGGACCTACTGGTGCTGACGGAGCTACTGGCGCTGATGGAGCTACTGGACCTACGGGAGCTACTGGTGTAGACGGAGCTACTGGACCTACTGGTGCTGACGGGGCTACTGGACCTACTGGCGCTGATGGAGCTACTGGTCCTACGGGGGCTACTGGTGCTGACGGAGCTACTGGTGCTGACGGGGCTACTGGACCTACTGGCGCTGATGGAGCTACTGGACCTACGGGGGCTACTGGACCTACGGGGGCTACTGGTCCTACTCCAACTGTGAATAATGCGGTAATTACAAATGTAGGATCATTTACTACAACTATAACTAGTACAACAGATCCTGCAAATTTTGTTCCTTTTGATACTAATGTAGTTATTAATGGAACAGATATATCTCATGTAAATGGCTCACCAGATATTGTATTAGCAGGTGGACACACTTATTTAATAGATTACTATGTAACTGGCATAGCCGATGGGGATATTTTACAATCAATTCTTTTATTAAATGGAGTTAATATCCCTGGATCTGGTATTACTGATCCATTAGGAAATACAGTAACTTCAGCTCCTTCGTCTATCTCTGGACCAGCTATTATTACTACTCCTTCAGGAACTACAAGTACCTTAAATGTAGTAATAGTAAATCCTTTGGCCCTTCAGGATTTAGGTTCTTTATTCCCTAATGTTATTATTAGAATTGTGGAAATTGCTTAAAAGAGAAATATTCTGTGGTAACACTTTATATTATCCTCTAACTAAAAAACAAAAAGAGATACAACTGAGCATATTTAATATTTCCACGATAGTTAACTTTAGGTATTAATAGTAATAGTAAAAAAAGACACTCTACAAGGTTTCTCAGACCGTAGACTAACTCGACAAAAATCGAGTTGCCTACGGTCTTTTTTGTCTAAAACTTCATTGGAAATTTACAGGGGGAAATCCCAATTTATAAAAGATTTAACTCATTTAATTCCAGGTACCTGAGATTATTTTAGCTAATGGAAATAAAAAAGACAAGCTCAGCTAAATTAGCTTTGCTGGTCATCATAACTATTTAATCTTTGCTGAATCATAATATACTTGTCATTGTTTCATTTTGTAAATCCTTCAAAGTAGTTAACCCTTCCCAAATAACCAAAATATCGCGTTGCGAATTCCTTCTCCTTATTCTTGTCATTCAAACATCGCTTCAAGTTCTGCTCGTGCCTGATTGAAACCATATGACAACGTGTCGCAAAGTTTTGGTTGTACTCTTCGAACTGTGAAACAAGGAAACGTTAAAGTGATTCTTCATTAGGAAATGGCTCTTTATGTTTTGTATATTTCTTGCTTTTTTTATTCCATGACTCAATTAGATTGGTGCATAAATACTACGCCAAATCGCTTTTGGAAACCGTAAAACGTCATAGGCATTGTCCTGCAAAGATTTCATGACTTTTAGGATAGGCTTTTCGCCATTTTGAACAGAAATCGAAAGTTGTCTGTTTCTTTATTCGCTGCCTTGAAATGGTTTTAAAGTTAGCACAAATTTCTTGACGAACCCTCTACACGGACTTTGTGTGAAATATTGCGTGCTACGTGTACTAGACTATTTAAATTATTGTATGTAACGTGCGTGAATTACAGAGTTGAAACCGATTCGATTTTTCGTAATCTAAAAAAGCTGTTGTTTTGTCGCAAGTAGCGTATTGACCGCTGTTTCTAAATGCATACGAAATACTTCAGTAATATCTTGTTTTTTTACTAGAGCTTCGACGATTTCTGTTGTAAACTGTTTCATAAAGAAGACCTCTTTTCTAGGATGGTTGTGGTGACTTCATTCTACCAAGTCAAGGTCTTCCTTTTTTGTCGTCTTCTTCATTTACACAAAATATTTTATACTCTCATTAGTTTAGTCTATTTAATTATTATTAGTAATGGACATTGTATTTAGACAATCGTATATTCAGTTATATTTAATAATGCACCGACTGCACCTGAAAAACCGTGGTCATTTATAAAGACTGGTGTATGCTTTTTCGTACGTGTGTAATTGGCAATAACACGTGTAAGATGATCATTATTACTTAAAGTTGAACCGATATAAACGATATGTTGAGCCTTTTTTTCTTCGGCATATTGAATACTAAGTGTCGTAATAACTTCACCGACAAGCCCTTGGACCGTTGCAATAATATCTTCTGTCGGATGTTTGACAGACTCTGTAATCCCAACTTTCCCAAAATTACTAGCTGTCAATTGCCCATCAATAGGTGTATCCATCCCTTGATAAATATCCTTTACAAGTAAATCAATTTTTTCTCGCTTACCCTTAGAAGCCAGTTCTCTTATTTCATTATAATCCGTGATGCCAGTTGTAAGCGCTGATAGTCCAATCAATGTTCCACCACCAACGCCTGTTCCACCGACACGAACATGTGTATTATCTTCCATATAATGAATGGACGTACCAGTACCAATATTAGTAATCATACTTCGCTCGAAGAAGTAGCCCTCTTTATGTAATAAAAATCGAACGCCCTTCAATGTGGCTTCAAACTCTACTATATAATGAATCGATTTCATTGTTTTGATGACATCCAGTAATTGTTCTGTACGCCCTCCCGTAACACCAATATCCTCAATATCTGGATGATTAATAATCCAATTCTGCACAGCTGGCAAATCATTTGACGGGAAAGTTGTTAAAACAAGCTCATTATGGTCATCTAAATAAGCAACTTTTGTCAATGTTCCGCCTGCGTCAATACCTATAGCCTTTGGCATACCATTCTCCTTTGACTTTACGTACAATCTCTATTTCAAATGGTGAGATATATACTAGATTTTGCTTGTACTCAAGAGGCATTTAGAAGCCAGTTGAATAACGTTCATGCCTTCACAAATGTCACGGATTTTGCAAGGAGTTATTGTACCAAAATTCGATGTATTGTATTCCAGTACCGAAAGCAAATCAACAGCTACAATTACTCAAAAAGTGAAGTTATATCTTTGTCCTCCCTAAACTTTAACGCTGTTGAAATAAATGTGCAATAACTTAGCAAACTTTCATGAAAAAAAGACGAAAAACATCAATTTTCTTCTATAAATCACACGATTTCGTCGCATTTTTAAACTTTAACATTATTCTACTATAATAACAAAAGAAGTGAAAATGCAATTAAACTCGATGCATTTTCAACTCTTTTAATGAAAAGCAGAATATCCACACTAGTTCGCTTCTGTAGCAAACATAAATACAACCTTGTTATCTAATCTCCCCTACTTCTATTTTATTTTTGATAAAAAATTAAATAGAAATTGCACAATCTGTTTTATCTTTCATCACTTTTACGATACGATATAGTATAGATGTGTTACCATACGATATAGTATAGATGTGTTACCATTTGAACGGAGGAATACAAGTGAAAGAACAAAAGAAACTTTATAAAGAAGCGATGCAAGTGTTAAAGGAAACGAGTCGCACTTTTTATATACCGATTACTTTTTTAAAAAATGATTTAAAATTGTCAGTGGCAGCTGCATATTTAGCAATGCGCGCTATAGATGAGATTGAGGACCATGAAGAGCTTTCCAATGATGTAAAATTTGATTTACTAACGGCAACAAGCGAGTTATTAAAGGATACATTTAATGTCGAAGCGTATGAAGCGTTATTAGCACCTTATGCAGATCAGCTACCTGAAGTATCTCTTCGTTTAGCAGATTGGCTTACGTTTTGTCCTGAAGGCTCACGTAAAATTATCCAAGCTTCCACGGGTGAAATGGCATTTGGGATGGCCAAATGGGCAAAAGCAAACTGGCAGGTGCATACGCGAGAGGATTTAGATGATTATACATACTACGTTGCAGGGCTTGTTGGAACAATGCTGTCCGAGCTTTGGGCGTGGGGTGCAGACATTCAAACAGATCGCGATTTAGCAATTAGCTATGGCCGAGGTCTCCAAGCAGTCAATATTTTACGCAATCAGCATGAGGATATGGACGAGCGCGGAGTAAGTTTCGTTCCTGATGGCTGGACACGCGAAGATTTATTTGCATATGCGGAGGAAAATCTTGCGAAAGCTGATCTTTATTTGAAAGATATTAATAAGCGTACGGTATTATTATTCTGTCGATTACCACTTGCATTAGCCCACAAAACATTGAAGGCAATGCAAGAAGGTCGTGAAAAAATGTCACGAGCTGAAGTAGAACAAACAGTCGAAGAGGTACAGGCTGACTAAAGCTGACACCTTTAAAAATATCCCCAGTCTGAGGTGCAGTACCACCTACTGGGGCTTCTTTAGTTATCAGTTCTGAATTAGATTAACCATAATTTCATAGCTAAAAAAGACTGAAAGCATCGTTAATAACATAAACACTACCTTTTCAGCTTTACTACCCGTTTTTGTAGTAAGTGGTAGCCGTACTGAAATGGATACTGGGAAGAACAGCTTAACGCCCTTCTTTGTCCCCATATCAAGGAAAATATGACTTGCCATCCCTAATAAAATACCTAGTGAAATGGATTCGTAAGGTATCAATGTATGTAGTAGCATCCCAACTAGAAATAAAAAAAGTAAACTATGTGTAAAGGAACGATGTCCAAACAGAGAATTAACAATTTTTGAAACGATGGGGAACTTCCGCCCGATTTTGCTGCCTCTATGGCAAATATCTGGAAGTAATGCACCGATAACGCCTGCTCCTACTAAAACAAGCGGATTACCATTAGAAATTTGTGCAAAAGCAAGGCTTGCAGTGATGCCTCCAACAATATGTGTATCCCCTCGCATTATTTACCTCCACTCCTTTATGTCTCTATATTTTTATCTTTCTTAATTTAACACACCCCACCACAAAAAGGAACATATATTCCGAACATACAATCCTCTTTTTATTGTCGACGAAATAAACTCTCATATAAAATGAAAAATATCAGAAACATTTCAGGTTCTTATTGAATAGCTAAGATGATTAAAGATAAAAATGAATATTGGAGGTAATTTATGAAATCGATTAAAGGACTTTTGTTTATCATACTAGTAATGAGTAGCAGTGCTTTACTATGGTATTTTGCTACACCTATAGAGCCTATTCATGTAGTGAACAGGCTTAGTCACATCATTGGAGGCATGGCCATTACAGGCTTCTTTCTTGTCTTTTTTCTAGCAACAAGAATGAAAATTTTTGAGCGTTGGTTTCATGGGCTAGAAAATGTGTATTTTTATCATAAATATTTAGCAATAATTTCCCTAGTATTGGTGATTATACATGGGCAATTACAAGATCTTGTCCCTCGCTGGAATAAAATGGAGGAAACTTCCTTTAGTGAATTTGCGAAAGAACTAGGCTCACTTGGACAATATGGTTTCATAGCGCTAATTTTAATTGCGCTTATGGCTAAATTTCTAAAATATGAGCACTGGCGGATCTTTCATCGATTATTGCTGATCCCTTATACTTTCGGAATATACCATGCCTATTTTTCCAGCAGATATGATTTATTACAGCCTACACCTTTAGGAATTTTTACCGCAATAACTACGACTATTGGATTTATGTCAGCCTTATATATGTTAACGATGTATCAGGATATGTTTTTTAAATATAAAGGCAATATTACAGGTATCAAAAAATTGAGCTCCTATGTTATTGAACTGGAGCTAACACTTGATAAAAAATTACCTTATCGACATGGCCAATTTATTTTTATTAAGATTTTGCAAGATGGCCTAGAAAAGGCGCCTCATCCCTTTTCTATTTCAGGTGGCGATGGGAAAAAAATACTTGTCACTATTAAGGTACTTGGTGATTTCACAAAGAAAGTCTATGATTCAGTTCAACTGAATACACCAGTCACGCTTGATGGTCCTTATGGTCATTTAAACTTTGAAAACGGGACACAGCAACAACTTTGGATAGCTGGTGGTATAGGCATTACTCCATTTTTATCTTATTTGCAATCACAGCCCGTCGATCGTGATATTAAATTATTTTACACTTATCATGGTCATGGCAATGCTATCTATAAAGAGTTTTTACAGGAGTATGCACAAACCAATCAACAATTCAGCGTGAACTTTATTGATACCGCTCAAATGGACAGGTTATCATTTGAAAACGTTTCAGTGCCCCCTCAAACAAGTATTTTTATGTGTGGCCCTGAAAAAATGCTAAAACATTTTGCCAAGCAATTGAAATCCCGCAATAAAGATATAAGCATTGACTTCGAGGCATTTAAATTTAAGTAATATCGCCGATTGCAAATTCATTAAAGCATTACCCAAACAGCTACATTTGATGCGGGCTTCATTTCCATGTAAATCATGCCTTTAGCAAATGATATCGGCTATGCTACGGTTACAATGGGTGGCTTCAATAAAGAGGCTTTTGCAAAGCGTTTTGAATAACAAATCAGGTGCCAATCGTCTTAATCGCCATCGGAAAAGCAGCAGCAGCAGTTTACTG
This sequence comes from Lysinibacillus sp., assembly GCA_032053185.1. GTDB lineage: Bacteria > Bacillota > Bacilli > Bacillales_A > Planococcaceae > Lysinibacillus. The sequence continues at coordinate 190,385 of DAMBVB010000002.1, read as the reverse complement.
CTCACATCTAAGTGGAAAGCTTAGGAAGGAATTTTATCAGAAGTACTTTTAGTTTATTCAAAACAGAGAAACACCATAATACATGTTTCTCTGTTCAATTAATGCGCCCGTTTGTTTAAGATTCCTACTGTTACCTACTTCCATCTTACTCTAACCTATTAAAAGTTGGGCATGCAGAGGATGTTGATAAGCGCTTAGATGAAAATATTATTCATTTGATTAATTCAGCTGCTCAATTATACAAAGGATTTACATTATCGGAACCAGAAATAACCAAAATAAAAGAATTTTGCTGAAAGATATAAAAATCAAAAGTATTTTAACATTCTAGAATTAACGGATGAATAATTTATCAAAGGTTATCGAACACATAAAAAATACCATGCTGAATGCCAACATGGTATTTTCAAACTCTAAGGGTGACTTCTTACCTCTTTACTCTCTTTTTTAACTATATGATTATCAATTCGAGAACCCATTGTCGCTAAAAATATATGTTTCCAAGGTCTTTTCTAATTATTGTATATACTTAGAACGAACAATAGTCCTATTATATAGCGCACCTTGTAACGTTTCACCGGAAATATTTAAAGTTATATTATATACACCAGACTTTTTATTCTCTGGAAAATTTACCATAAAGTTTTGTTCATCAATCTTTTGCATTTGTAGAGAAGAAACAATGTCTTTACCTGTTGGATCTAGTACTCGTACATCGAAAGTAAGTTTTTGTAATGGTTGATTCGCTTGCACTTTAATGATATTATTCGTTTCTAATGCGACTGTCGGAATGCTCACCTTAATCAAAGATGGGCCTCCGTGTTGAACTGCCAGTAAATACGCATTATCTTCTGCCTGCGTGCTTATATTTATCTTCCATTCCCCCTTCTCAGAAATAACGTCAGTAAATGTATGAGGTACTACGCCATTAAAGAAGGAGGCTTCCTGCCATGAATCGATTGTCTGGTTGGTATATTTTTTCCCTGAAGGAGATACCAACTCTATCTTATCACTAGTTAATCCTGTCCACAGTTTAACATTATCGAGTGCGGTATCCACATAAAAAGAATGTGTCACATCCTTTGACGATTGTAACTTTCCTCCATAAAAATAACGAGAAGCATCCAACTCCTGAAACATATCAGATTGAGAAAAGGATTCTTTGTTTGCAATGATACGATCAGTAGAATCAGACTGTAGATACTGTTCCAATCTAGAAAATACCGCAGATCCCATGCGAATACGGTCATGGTCAAGTGAGGCATCGGTAAATAAATGTGTTCCGTAAGATAATTTAGTGCTCGCCTCTTTGACTAATCCATCATTTGGATCGGAAAGATATAGCCCACCCATCCAGAGTGCAGATAGAAATGGTCCTGTATTAGTGCCAGCAATTGTATAATAGTTGTTCTTGCTTACGTTGGGGTGATTGTCTATTAGTGAGCGAAAGTGTTCCATTTCCCCAACTTGAAGTGAATAAGTTCCATCATCTTTTTGACCGAGTAATGTAGCTAGCCAACCTGCCCACCAGCTATATGCAAGATCGGCTAACTCTGATCCATAATGAGGGGAACCTAAAGTAAAGACCCTACCAACGTACGAATGAGCATTATTAAGAACTAATGCTGCTTGGGTATCTAGCCCACCCTTGCTATGGGCAATTATATTTAATTTTTTTCCGTGAAAATGTTGACTGATTTCTTTTAATATAGAGGCTAATAATTTTCCATTATCGTATTGACTATAAGAACCTTTACCTGCCGCATCGTATAATTGAACAAATACAGTTTGATACCCTGCTTCATAAGCTTTTGTATACATGTCATTAATACCGTAATATTCTGTATTCCCATACCAACTTGTAGAGTTACCGTTTTTCCCTTGAACGAAAACAATAGGTGGTTTATTCGAATCAACATTAGGTGGCGTATCTCCTAAAAACCACTCTCCAGGTGTAAAGCTTTCACCTGGTAGCCTCAATCCATAAGGTTCGACCGGGTTTGAGGCAAAAACATCCGGGGTAGAAAAAAGAATAATCGTGACCATTACTAATAATGAAACTATTTTCTTCAAATTGTTTTCCTCCTAATCATTTTAGATCAAGCTCGTAAAGCTGTAGAAAAGCAATTCAGATTCCATAATTCCAAAAAATTCCCTATTCTACATTATCGTAAAGGATTCTTTCTTGTGTATACTAAGTACTTTTAAGGTGTGTCGATATTACCTCATTTGTTCGTGCCATCCTTGATCACTTGAGAGATAAATCTATAAAAATAGGTGTTGATTAATAGGTATTAATGATAATCAATATGTCTTCAAAGATGTATTTTCAAACAGAGACAAACTAACCCCACCTTCCATCTATATCAATATTCTATAAAAAGGAAATGATTCCCTTCCGATTTAGAAAAAAAAAAGCATCATCTTATTCTGCGGCGTAGCCTAACACTCTCCTACAGCACTTGACTTATCAAATTTTGAAAAAAAGTTAGTTAACAGAAAAAATATGCTATATTATAGTTAGAAAATTTAGAATTTCCAATTTTAAAATACAAAGGGGTTTGATGATTGTGTATGAAAATATTTTAAGACATCCAGGACCTACGCCCATTCCGAAAAAGGTTCAGCTTGCAATGAGTCGCGATATTATTAGTCATCGCAGTAGTGAATTTGTGGAGCTTTACCGTGAAACAATTGAATTAGTAAAACCTGTTTTCGGGACAAAGCAGGATATTTTACTCCTTCCATCAGGTGGTACAGCAGCTTTAGAGTCCGCTGCGGTGAACACTGTTTCTGCTGGTGAAAATGTAGTTGTAGTCACTGTCGGAGCATTCGGCGATTATTTCGTTTCGATTTGTGAAAAATACGGCTTTCATGTACATAAGCTTGAAAAACAATGGGGACAAGCTTGCACAGCTAAGGAGCTACGAGAATTCTTGCTGCCGTTGAAAGATATTAAAGCTGTTTTTATCACATACAATGAAACTTCGACTGGTATCTTAAACCCCATTGCTGAATTAGCACAAGTTGTACGTGAGGAAACGGATGCATTATGTATTGTCGATGGTGTCAGTTGCCTAGGTGGAGCTCCTGCTGAAATGGATGCCTGGGGAATCGATATTTTTGTTACTGGATCTCAAAAAGCGATGATGCTACCTCCTGGACTTTCGCTTGTCAGCGTTAGTGATAGAGCTTGGAACATTATTGAAGAAAATAATACACCGTCCTATTATTTAAACTTATTAAGCTATCGTAGCTGGGCAGAAAAAGGGATGACGCCAAACACGCCTACTGTCACACTTATATATGGACTTTACGAAGTATGTAAACTTATAGAGGAAGAAGGCGGCTTTGAACATGCAGTTGCCCGCCATGAACTAATGCAAAACATGGTGCGTCATGCAATGAATGCCCTTAATATTGAACTTCTCACTACAAATGAGCATGCTTCTCCAACCATTACAGCGATTATGGCACCAAAGGGGATAGCACTCGGTGACTTCTTGTCGCATTTAAAGCAACGATATCATTTAGATTTTGCTGGTGGACTCGGTCATTTGCAAGGAAAAATTTTCAGATTCGGCCATATGGGCTATTGCTTCCCAAGTGATATTTTACAGGCCATTTCTTTAATGGAAGCTGCACTTCAAGACTTTCAATATGACTTTGAGCCAGGTGCAGGTGTACGGGCAGCACAGGAAGTATTTTTAACCGCTCAGCGAAAACAATTGCAACGATAAAGCTTTAACAATATGAAACCTCCAAATCTTTATATGGGTTTGGAGGTTTCATTATTATTTTTCAGGTTGAGCGAGCATTTAAAAAATTGTAAGCGAACGATACTCCTATGTAAAATTGCAATTTAGGCCAATATTTCATGGCAACGACTGAATAATCTTTTAAAGCTAGAATTATGAATATGAGTGCATTTTCAAAAGCTAAAAGTGTTATACTATTAAGCACGTTATAAATTGAGGAGTTAGACAGTATGAAATATTTTAAACCACAAATGCAGCAACTTGTGAAAGAAAACCGTGAATTACATGATCGCCTAAAAGAGTTAATGGCCGAAATGGATTTGCAAAAAAATTATGCTTTAAAAGCACTATATCACGCTGAAGTAGCGGACGGTGGACGCTATCAGCAAGATTATCAAGCGTTGGACTATTTATATAAATAACTTTCAATGAGCAAATACCCTTTTAATAATTTCAAAGCAATTTTTTAAAAGTAATAAACGCAAGAATGTTGATTCTGATAGCATTCTTGCGTTTTCTCATTAACGAACTACCTTAATCATTAATTGTTGCTACGCACTACCTTCGCCATGTATTCCTCACGCATTTCCATCGGCACCATACTTCCACCTGTTGCCCATACAAGATGGGTAGCTTGCTCCATCTTATCAACTAAATCAAACTTTTCTAAATAACTTTGTCCATTTTTCATTACCTGAATCGGTCCGAACATCCCTGCATGTGCAGATGGCTCTAAAAATAAACCTTCTACCCCCATGGCTAATGCCAGCGATTTAAATAATTCCTCATCTTTTACTGTATAACAGCCACTCACATAAGTTTCCATCACTTTGCCAACAAATTTTGACGCACGACCAACAGCAAGACCATCTGCTTCCGTTTTATTATCAAGACCAATATCTTCTACACTGATGGCGTCATGTAAACCTGTCATTAAGCCAATGGTCATACAAGGGGATGCTACAGGTTCAGCAAAGAAGATATGGGCATGCTCTCCAAAAATTTCACGTATGCCGTACGCTACACCACCTGGTCCTCCACCTACACCACACGGCAAATACACGAACAACGGATGGGCTTCATCCACAGTAATGTTCGTCTTTTCGAACTGTGCTTTTAAACGCTTCGCCGCTACAGCATAGCCGGCAAATAAGTCCTTCGAATTTTCATCATCAATGAAATGGCACATAGGATTTTGTTCAGCCTCTAGACGACCTTGTGCTACAGCAACGCTATAATCAGCTTCATATTCAATAACTGTCGCACCTTTTTCACGCAGCAATGCTTTTTTCCACTCTTTTGCATCACTCGACATATGTACTACGACATTAAAGCCGAGTTTTTTGCCCATAATGCCGATACTCAAGCCTAAATTACCTGTAGAACCTACGGCAATTGTGTATTGCTGGAAGAACGATTGAAAGTCCTCTGTTGCCAACACTGCATAACTATCCTCTTTTGTTAGCTTGCCACTAGCGATCGCAAGCTGTTCTGCATGCCTTAATACTTCAAACATACCACCACGGGCTTTGATAGAGCCGGAAATTGGTAAGGCATGATCGCATTTTAAGATAAATTGACCTGGTATTAAAACACCATATTCCTTTTCAAGAGCTTTCTTCATCGAAGGTATTTCTTGTAAAGATGATTCAATAAGCCCTTTGCTGTCCAAAAGCTCTGGAAATGCTAAAATTAAATAGGAAGAAAAGCGTTGAAGTGTTTCTTCTGCCTCCTGAACTTCCTCCATTGAAAAAAGATTTGTTTGCGCCATTTTTTCTCGATTTGTATTTTCCCAAAGTACAACATCATGATTTGCTAACTCATTTAGTCTTGGAAATTGATTAAATAGTTCGTGTTTAAGTTCATTTTTCACCTTTAGAATCCTCCGTTTTTTCAGCTAAAATCGCTCGTTCACAAATTTGTCGAAATTTCAATTCGAACGAAATATTGTTTTCTTGTGTTCGTTTTTTAGGTCCTCTCGTACGTCCACCAGCACGTCTAATTTTTTGTCCAACATGGCGCATATCGAGCAAACGTTCGATGTTTTCATTGGTCATCTCTCGCCCGTTTTGATCGATTGGATAGCCTCCTCTTGCCAAAACCATAGCCGCTAAACCGTAATCCTGTGTAATGACAATATCATGCTTTGAAAGCGCATTCACCAGTGTAAAATCAACAGAATCTGGACCCTTAGGAACCATAATCGTTATAACATTATCACGTTCAATATGGTGGGATGTATCGCAAAACAAGATTGTTTCAATCTCAAACTCAGATGATATAGATAGCGCTAAATCCACGACTGGACAGGCATCAGCGTCAATTAAAAGCTTCACAATAAAGCATCATTCCTTTCTCATAATTAGATACATTACTCATCTCATTTTATTTCAATATAACAAATTCTCACTCTCATTTGTTCAATTTTTCACAAACTTAAGACTGTTAGAAAAAGTATTTTATTGAATAGTGTGAAAAATAGATATACGATACAACTATCAAATAATTGGAGGTTTTTTACGATGACAACGACAACTGTAAGCAACGAACAATTAGCAAAAGAATACGTTGATAGTGTATTCGAGCAACTAAAACAACAAAATAGTTATCAAGCGGAGTTCTTACAAGCAGCTGAAGAAATTTTCATTTCATTAGTGCCTGTATTTGCACAACACCCTGAATATATTAAAGCCAATATCTTATCTCGTATCGTTGAGCCAGATCGTATCATTTCATTCCGCGTAGCTTGGCAAGATGATAACAATCAAGTTCAAGTAAACCGTGGTTACCGTGTGCAATACAATAACGTTATGGGGCCATACAAAGGCGGTCTTCGCTTCCACCCTTCCGTAAATGAATCCATTATCAAATTCTTAGGCTTTGAACAAATTTTTAAAAATGCTTTAACAGGCCAACCAATCGGTGGTGGTAAAGGTGGTTCAAACTTCGATCCTAAAGGTAAATCAGATTCGGAAATCATGCGTTTTTGTCAAGCATTCATGACTGAATTATACCGCCATATTGGTCCGGATGTCGATGTTCCAGCAGGTGATATCGGTGTTGGCGCTCGTGAAGTAGGCTATTTATGGGGCCAATATAAGCGTTTAACAAAAGCAAATGAATCTGGTGTATTAACTGGTAAAACTCCTGGTTATGGTGGTTCTTTAGCTCGTAAAGAGGCAACTGGTTATGGTACTGTTTATTTTGTAAATGAAATGCTAAAAGATGTCAACGATTCATTCGAAGGTAAAACAGTTGTCGTTTCTGGTTCTGGTAACGTTTCAACATATGCTATTGAAAAAGCGCAAGCTTATGGCGCAAAAATTGTTGCTTGTTCTGACTCTTCAGGCTATGTTTACGACCCGGAAGGTTTAGACCTTGATGCAATTAAAGAAATTAAAGAAGTAAAAGGCGATCGTATTTCCACTTACTTAAACTATCGTCCAAATGCTACATTTACAGAAGGCTGTACTGGTATCTGGACGATCCCTTGCGACATCGCGCTTCCATGTGCTACTCAAAATGAAATTAATGGTGATTCAGCTCGTACTTTAATCTCTAACGGTGTAAAAGCTATTGGTGAAGGTGCCAACATGCCATCAGACCTTGAAGCAATTAACGAATTCTTAAATGCAGGCGTTTTATTCGGTCCTGCTAAAGCGGCTAATGCAGGAGGAGTTGCTGTATCTGCTCTTGAAATGGCGCAAGATTCAAGTCGCGTATTCTGGTCATTTGAAAAAGTAGATGCTAAATTACATGAAATTATGAAAAACATTTACGCGGACAGTACAGCGGCTGCTGAAAAATATGGTTACCCTGGGAACCTTGTCTTTGGCGCGAACATCGCTGGCTTCATAAAAGTTGCTGATGGTATGCTAGCTGAAGGCGTATATTAAAACCCGAAGATGATAACGAACATTCGTTATCATCTTATTTTTTAATAAAAAAAGAGTTAGAAAACATATAAAAACTACATTAAAACGAACGATTTTCCTATTAAATAATTAAAATATTCGTGTTATAATATTGAAGTACTACGAAATATTGGAGGGTTTTTTGTGGAATTATTGTATACAGGTAAAACGAAAAATGTGTTGCAATTAGAAGACGGTCATTACTTATTAAAATTTAAAGATGATGTAACTGGAGAAAACGGCGTATTTGGCCCAGGTGCTAATACTGTTGGATTAACAATCGATGGTGCTGGATTAGCTGGACTTCGCTTAACTTCTTATTTCTACTCAAAACTAAACGAACAAGGTGTTCCTACTCACTACGTTGATGCAAACTTTAACGATGCAACAATGACGGTAAAACCAGCAACTGTTTTCGGCAAAGGTTTAGAGGTCATTTGCCGCTTCAAGGCAGTAGGCTCTTTCCTACGTCGCTATGGTGCTTACGTAAAAGAAGGACAAGACTTAGATTCCTTTGTAGAAGTTACCATCAAAGATGACGATCGACTAGACCCTCCTATTTCTGAAGATGCTTTAGCCATGTTAAACCTGTTAACTCACGAAGAATACGCAATTTTAAAGCAACGCACTATCGAAATTGCTAAATTTATTGCAGCAGAGCTTACAAAAAAAGGATTATCACTTTATGATATTAAATTAGAGTTTGGTCGCGATGCACAAACAAATGAAATTTTATTAATAGATGAAATTTCGGGTGGTAATATGCGCGCTTACAAAGGCGAACAATACATAGAGCCCTTAGAGCTTGAAAAAATTATGTTAGCTAAATAAACAAACCTTTCTATTATCTTGACTAGATACGAATAATCTAAAAGAGTCGCTTTCTTGCGGCTCTTTTTGTTGATAAGCATTTTTTCTTTTTCCGAAACTTTTCATTGAATCACTCGTATACTAATTATACGCATAATGTATTAATACTATTATTTTGGAGGTAATTTAATGGCTGACTTTCATGAAACATCACGGGAAAGGCTAAAGATGAATCCATTTTTGTCTATTTGGTTGCACCCAAAGCAAACAACCCGTTACATGATCGAAGAAAAATCAATAGGTTTTGCTATTCTTCTCATGTCAATTGGTTATCTAGGTGTTACACTTACAGACCTTATTGATAGCAAATTTTCAATAGACTGGTCTCCTTGGCTAATCGCCATTTTTTGTGTTATTTTAGCACCGATTACAGGGATAATTGCTACGGCTGTTTCTGCACTAATCGCTTGGCTGTTTGGTAAAATTTTCAAAGGAACAGGCACGTACTCACAATTATTCAAAGGGCTAAGTTTAACTTCTATCCCATTTATAGTACTTATTCCTTTTTATTTAATTTGGTTATTTACATCACCTGAGTCTTTAATGAATCCTGACTTCGCTGGACCTTACCCTTGGTTTTTCTGGATAGCAATTTTATTAACCCTTGTAGTTGTAATTTGGTCCGTCGTTATTACAGTAGGAATTATTGCAGAAGCACATCAAATAGCCATTTGGATGGCCTTCTTAACACTATTAATTCCAACAATTATTTTAGGTATACTATTCATTATCCTTATTATTACTCTCTTTTTGGTTTTTGGCATTTTTATCGGCATAATGTAAAAAAATCTCCCCCTCTTAATGAGAGCGGGGGATTTTTTTAGTTCACCTGTATAAGAAATTTTAGACTGAAAGCACTGTATTTTGTTGGAATAACTCCGACACACCTGACTCCACAGCTGCACCACTTACAGCTTGCGAAACAATTTCAACAACCCGCTCATCTAATGATTTCGGTACAATATATTCCTCGGTTAATTCCTCATCACTTACAAGAGCGGCTATCGCTTCCACTGCAGCTATCTTCATCGCTTCATTAATATCTGTTGCTCGAACATCCAATGCCCCACGGAAAATACCAGGGAAAGCAAGAACATTGTTAATTTGGTTTGGATAATCCGAGCGTCCAGTCCCCATAATCCGTACACCCCATGCTTTGGCATTTTCATACGTAATTTCAGGATTTGGATTTGCCAGTGCAAACACGACTGGATCTTCATTCATTGAAGCAATACGTGCTTCTGTTAATAAATTAGCTACAGAAACGCCGATAAAGACGTCAGCCCCTTTAATAGCATCATCCAATGTTCCATATACTTTTTCTGGATTTGTTAAATGGGCTACCGTTTCTTTAATTGGATTCATACCTTCAGCGCGACCTTCATAAATGAGTCCCTTTGTATCGCACATATAAATATTTTTATAGCCCATTTGCACAAGAATACGCAAAATAGCAATACCTGCTGCTCCTGCACCATTAATGACGACCTTCATCGTTGCCACATCTTTTTTCACAATACGATTGGCATTAATCATCCCTGCACCTACTACAATCGCCGTTCCATGCTGATCGTCATGGAATACAGGTATATCACATCCTTGGCGCAGACGATCTTCAATTTCAAAGCATCTTGGTGCTGAAATATCTTCTAAATTTACAGCGCCAAAAGTGGGAGCAAGCGCCTTCACAATGTTGACGATTTCATCCGTATTCTTGGTATCTAAACAAATAGGAAAAGCATCCACATTGGCAAAGCGCTTTAATAAAATGGCCTTCCCCTCCATTACTGGTAATGCCGCCTTCGGACCAATATCTCCCAATCCTAATACCGCAGTACCATCTGAAACTACTGCTACCATATTACCTTTCATTGTATAGTCGTAAACAAGTGATGGATTTCTTTCAATCTCTATACAAGGCGCAGCTACCCCTGGAGAATACGCAAGACTTAGATCATATGAATCTTGCACAGGTACTTTAGAAATCACCTCTAATTTCCCACTGTAATACGCGTGCATTTCTAAAGCCTTTTTCATAACGTCCATTCAATCCCATCCTTTTCTTTTCGAATTTATTATATATTTCAGAATCATAATACTTTGTGAAAGTAAAGTAAATGAATTTTCTGTCAATTTTATTTTTCCTTCGAAATAGCGCCATTTATTATCGGATGCGCTAATTTCATGCTTTGTTATTAACTTCACAATCAATTATTTTAATAAAACATTAACAGCGATTTGCTTTCTAAAAAATGTACCAATACCGCCATTAAACCTGTTCAACTTTTCACATAGTATTTTTCTTGTGTAAATGAGAAATTTTTCACAAAGAATGTAAGCGTATTCATATTTCATCTAATCCCGTCACATTTTCTTCACATTTTTACATCATTTTCTCTTTTTGTTTTCCTCGATTCCGAGGCAATATTTTGTTAATCAACAAAAAGAGCCCTTATTTTAAGGACTCATGCGTAAATTGATTGATAAAAGCGGTGATAATATGCTTGGAAGACCACTGTTCCCCCGATACTTTTGTAATCGGGTAATCTCGAGAAAAGATGGATTTTGTCATTTCTTCTATCGTATAACCTTTAGTAAATAATTTCCATATATTGTTCTCTAATTCTTCTAAATAAGCAATTTTCTCCTGTATTTTCGCTCGACCATCCGCTAGATAGCCTGCATGACAGCAATAAACTACTTCAAAATCATAGTTTAATATTTTCTTCAAAGACGCCAAGGTATGTACGATATTTTCTTCATCAAGGACAACCTTCGTTTTCGTCTGTATATATAAATCACCTGTAAACATAGCACCTGTTTCTCGATTGTAAAATGATACATGATCTGTCGAATGCCCGGGTGTTTCGATAACATCCCATGTAGCAGATTTCGTTTGCAATATATCTGCAAATGGTTGAGCATTAAACGCTGGTCGTTCACCCCATAATGCCTGTCGATAAAAAGGATACTCTCCATCCTTTGCACAAAGGCTTACCGAATCACGATGAACATAAATAGGTACATCCTTATGCTGCTGAATCCATGCTGCATTTCCTGAATGATCCTCATGAGAATGAGTGAGCGTCAATTGTTCAATTGGTATTTCGTTAAAAAAGGATTGGAACTCTTGTGAAAGTGAGTATGAGCCTGTATCAATTAGTAATCCATCCACAAAAAAACTATAAACACTCATTCCTATCCCCTGAACTGCCACTTTACCGTGCGCACATTGCACATCACGATTTTGTTGAATCTCTATACTTTTCTCTCGTTTAATCATCCTTCCCCCCCCTTTGTAAAAAGAGTGTAGCATAAAATGAATAACCAGTCATTTTATGAATACATCACAGACTATGGCATCGTTTCTACATTCATTAGAAAAGTCCCGCATAATGTAGCAAAGGGTACAATCCACATTATTTCTATTCGTCACCTTGGCTCTTCTTTCCGTCGCTTCGGTTTTTCTATCCGTCACACTTGCCTTTCGTTCCCTCGCTATGCCCTTCTCCCCCTTTCAACTCCAATAAAAGTAAAAAACACCCACAAAGTGAGCGTTTCTTCCTCAATCATTTAGTCATTTGTTCCTTTTTCTACATCATATTGTGTAATCCAGTCACTAAAGCTGCCTACATACAATTGAATATTTTCGTAACCTTCATCTGCTAGCACCGCATACAGTGGTGATGCCGTAACACCGCTGCCGCAGTACACAACAACGCGCTCGTCGCGAGCAACCTTGTTGCGTAACGCATCATTGGCTTGCAAGCGACCATCTGACTTTAATTGCTCCCAGTCAAAGTTTTTCGCTGTTGGAATATGCCCAGCTACCCGATCAAGAGGCTCCGTCTCACCACGGTAGCGAGCTGCGGCACGTGCATCTAGCAACGTGGCATTGACATCTCCATCCACAATGGCTTTAACTGCTTCCCGTGAAGCATATAGTTCATCTCGCCAAACAAATGCAATCGAGGTCGGTGGATATTTTATAATGTCTTTTGTGAAAGGTATTTTTTCCTCGAGCGCAGGTGCACCACCATTCACAATCACTACATTCGGAAAGCCCGCATATGTCAGCATCCACCAAGCACGTGATGCAAATGGTGCAGCTCCTTGATCGTAAACGACAATTTGATCTTCATAGCTTAATCCTAATCCTTGAAATACTGCTGATAGCTTTTCCTTACATGGCATAGGATGACGGCCATCGCTAGACCCCATATCTGATAGATCCTGCTCTAGATCGATATAAATCGCTCCTGGTGCATGTCCCTCTTCAAATAATTTATTCCCCGCCTCTTTGTTTTGTAAATCAAAGCGAGCATCTATGAATCGGACTCCATCTAACTGAATTTCCTCAACTGATTTGAATACTTTTCCCAAATGAATCACCTCATGCGTATTGTATTTGAGCGTAAATAGCTTTCCAAGAAGCTAAACGACTTTCTTCCTGAAGTGCAAGTCTTTCTGTGGCAATTTGTTCAAGTGCCTGATGGTAAATATGCAGACGTAATTTCTCCGCTTCCTCAGCAATATAGGTAATAGCCCATGTCATGAGCGATACTTTCTGTGAATCTAAATAGTTTTGCGCATCTGGTTTTGTTACTACTTCAAGCGCCTCACTTAGCTTCATTTTTTCATTCTTCTCAAAGAAGGCCTTTGGATTGCGGAAGTGTGATTTCACACCCGAATATTTCCCGATATCTGTAAATGGTCCTTCAAAATCAAGTAAATCTGGTTCAGAAGATTCAAACGCCAAGAATGAGAAACTACGGTTTAATTCTTTCAGCTCACGTACTTCATCTTTAAAGCGTAGCTGCATCTTCTTACTAATAAACTGTGATAAACGGAAGTTTGTTACTCGCATTTCTTGTGTAAAGTCAAAGCGTAAACTTTGCATTACTTCTTTTAAAGCATGCTCTAATGCTTGCTGAGCCGGCATTGCGGCAAATGTTGAAGGATTGTAGCCTTCCTTAAAGAACTCTGGATAACGATAATACACACGCTGAAGAACATAATACAGTAATTCATCAAGCTCTTGCTTCGTTTCACTTTCTAACATACTTGTATTAAGTGTATGAAACTTCGATGTTATATGCTGTTCAAGAGTTGTTAATTCCTCTAAACGTTCATCCTTACGCTTTAAGTTTTCTTCAGTCTGCGCAATTAAGTCACCTAAACGTTGCTCCGTTTTATCGACTTCCTCTGCAAGTGCCTGAACAGCCAATGCACTTAATTCATCATGTAGGAATGTGTGGAAGGCATCTTCAAAAGGTGGCATACCTGATGTTAAATCAGCACCCTCTACTTTTTCCTTTAAAGCCAATAAGCTCGACACACCGTAAAGTCGAGGGAAGCGAATGCCAAAGCGTTGTAGCTCTGAACGTACATAGCCTTTTACATCTTCCTGCTCTTCTTCTGTTGTCGCTAAATCAATCGCATTGACGATAAAGAACATCTTATCAAGTTCAAAGGCATCCTTGACACGCCCTAGTTGGATTAAAAACTCGCGGTCTGCCTTAGCAAAAGCATGATTATAATAAGTAATAAACAAGATTGCATCAGCATTGCGAATATATTCAAACGCAACACCTGTATGACGCGCATTAATAGAATCTGCTCCTGGCGTGTCAACAAGTGTCACACCCATGCGTGTTAACGGACTGTCATAATAAAAATCAATATTATCGACAAAGCATGATTTATTTTCTTGCGCAACAAACTTTTCGAATTCTTCACGGTTAACACGCACTACTTTTCCAAGCTCAGACTTAAATGTTGGGAACCCTTCTTTATAGGCACGAATAAATGATTTATGCACATTTAAGCGTTCGTCCGAAAGCTGCACCGCAAGTCCTTCATCTACACGATTAAACGCCTCTTCTAAAGAAGAAACGGATAAACCGACTGCTGCATATGAAGCTTGAATATCCTCTAGCATTTGGTCAGCTGTTTTTAACAGTACATCTGCTGTTTCATGTGGATGCTCTGGTGTCACAGGACGAATTTTATTAATAGCCGCTGTAGTAGGATTTGGTGATACAGGTAAAACTTTGGCACCCATTAACGCATTAGAGAACGACGATTTTCCTGCACTAAATGCACCGAAGAGCGCAATTGTAAAATCCTTTTTCTGCAATCGTTGTACTTTATTTTCTAAGTAACTTGCTACTTCCGCAAAGCCTTGTACATCTTTTACCGCATTTGCCGTATGAAGGGCACGCTTCACTACACCTTCAATAGGTAGGCTTGTTGCACCTACTGCTTGCTGTGACTCTTCCTGTTGTAACGCTTCCTCTTTTGGCTTTAACATCGATTCATCAAACAATCGAATATCTGCTAAATCTTGCTTAAAGGCTTGACCCCAATTTGTCAGCTGTTGATTTGCTAGCTGACGTATTTCATTGCTTGCCTGATGCATAATACTCGCACTATATTGCTGATAGCCCTCGATTTCAAGCACTGCCTGGATAGCATCAACTTTCGCTTGCATCCCTGCCATTTTTAATTTAGAAGGTGCGGCTGTTTCAGTAGCCACCGCTTCTAAAGTCGTTGCTTGTGCATCCTTCCAATTATCTGTTTCCTGGATGAAATAACGTTTTGTTGCCTCTGCCACACGGTTTGCGAAGTTTAGTACGGCATCTCCAGTTAATAGAGCACCCACTTGTGCTTGCTGCTCAATTAGGGAGAATGGTAATGCAAAGGCGTAGGCATCAATAGCTGTAGCACGTTCTTCATTTAATGCACTAACATCCTTTAACACCTTTTTCATTAGCCCTTTTAAATGTCCAGTAATCTGTGCATGGACAACAGTTTGATAGGCACTATAGACATCCTCTTTACGGCGGTTACGCTCTTCCTCCGTTTTTTTCTTAGCAGTAAATAAGCCCCCTACCTTGAAACCATCCTGCTGACTCTCTAAATACAGACGTAATTTATCGCGTAAATCAGCTGGTATAATGGCAGCATTCGCAAGAAGCTCTTTACGTTGCTCTTCGAACGTTTCATTCCATGCCTCAATCGAGAACAATTCAACCTGCCGATTTAGCTTATTGTACTGCTCTAAAATATCTTTATGATTTGCCCAGTCATCGGCACTTAATACATCTTCATCGATGTCTAAACGATCTTGCCTTTCTTCTGTTAAATAAGTGTCGTGCTCACTCTGTAATAAACGCAGTGTATTGGATGCTGTCTGTACAAGCTGATCCTGCCAATCATTCATACTATCCATAACAATTTTCTTGACCGCTTTAAAATCGTTATTAGGATGCTCAGGTTCTCGTAATGAAGTGAAAAATACACCCTTTGGTACTACACCCCAAGCCGCAAAGGAATTGTGAACTGTTGCTTTAAATTCCTCAAAAGATAATTCATTTTCATTATGCTTATCAATCATGTTAACGATTAAATAAACGTTTGGATTGTACTTCATTAATTGCTTTGTAAATTGAAAATTCAATTCCGATTGCACGTGATTGTAGTCCATTGTATAAAATACGATATCAGCAATATGAAGAGCTGACTCTGTTGACATACGGTGTGCATCATCTGTTGAGTCGACACCTGGCGTATCCATAACTGTGACGCCTTGTGGTAATGTCGATGCACTATGACCAATTTCAATTTGAGACACTAAATCTCCATTTTTACTAAGCTCTTTCACTGTTTTAAAATCATAACCTGCTTCAAATTTTACAGGCTTTTCATTGTGCATATAGACAATCGCAAAGTCTTCATCTGATTTATGGACTTTAACGATATTAGCACTCGTTGGAATAGGACTTGACGCAAGTAAATCTTCACCTGATAGCGCGTTAATCATACTTGACTTACCAGCAGAGAAATGGCCAGCAAAGCCAATAACATATTCTTTTTGCTGTATTTTACGTGCAAAAAGTGATGTCTTATCCATACGCTCTATATCACCATTGTGCTGATAAATTATGTATTGTAACGAAGCTTGCTTTAATAGCGCCTCCAACTGTTGTTCAAAATCTTTCATAAAACCAGTAACCCCTTTATTCAATCAATTTCGCCTTGGCGGCGTACTTGCCGCTGTCGCACTGATCAATAATGCGTCCGGATTTTGAATTGTGCGAGCACAATTCACTCCTTTAAAAATCCGTGACATCCGCCAAAGCTTTATCTTCATTTAGTGGTGTTTGGAAAGGACCTACTGCCGCATTCCTCACACCATCTTCAGAGGTGGGAGTTTTTCTGAATGAAGATAAATTGTTCATAAACAGTATTCTACCTTATTCGACAAGCAAAGTATAACACAAATTTACTTTAAAAAGCATATATATAAAGGTTTCACATATCACCTGTTTAATCAAAAAAATTAAGCATTATTCAGGCCTGCTATCCAAACGTGGTGTTGATTTCCGTTTCGACTGTGCTTCTTTCCTAGGGGCGTCAGTCGAAACGGTCATCAACTAGTGCCATTTCGCCTTGGCGTAATTGTAGCTGTCGCTACACTTTCGGTCAAAAGACACTTGCTGAAAGAAGTTAAAGATAAATAAAAAAAGCATGATCTCAAAAATACTTAGACCATGCTCTATTATATGAAAATTGTCGTTATTGTTATTTTCTTATTTCAAATGTGCAGTCGCCTGTTTCATGACGTGTTTCCCCACTCCAATATAGATAACCACTGCCGCTCCAATAAATACGAATGTCATCGCTGACCGCTCCTTTATATATAAATTTTAATTTAAAAAACTTAAGCGTTCATTTATTGATTTTGAAAATCATTCTCATTATTATAATATAAATTTCTCCCTAATTCGTCAAGACATACTTTCATCTTACCCATTTAACGTGGTAAGATGTAGGAAAGTCGGAAAAAGGATGCGGTAATGATGAGTAATTCGAAGTACTTTCAAACTATTTTAAATGGGACAATTCACGCTTTAAAATCGATCCTACCTATGGAAATAGAGGTAAAAACCCCTAGTGTTATTTCTGAACCATTTCAACAACAGCAAATGGGTGTTTTAATTGGTTTAATAGGAGATCTAAAGGGCCGTGTAATCATAGATTCTTCTCCTGAAATATTTAGTGGTATCGGCAATACGATGTTTGGTATGCCCCTTGAAGGTGAAATGTTGGAATCCTTTACAGGGGAATTCGGAAATATGATTGCAGGAAATTTATGTACTACCGTAGGACAAGAAAACTTAGAGATTGATATCACGCCGCCAACAGTGATGGTTGGCAACACAAAGTTATACGGCTTTAAAAAGGCATTTGTACTCCCTGTTTCAATTCCAAACGTTGGTCCGCTAAACGTTCTTTTAACAATTGAAGGAGAATAGAGTACTAAAATATCGAACTGTTCCGAATGATACATCCTATGCTAATACATCAAACATTTATGAACACTGTTATTCATTTCTTTAATGAATAGAGGATGCCCCATTAGGCTCAAGTCAGATTTCAACTAGTAAATTTTCTTGAAAAATAAGGAATTTTAATAAAAATTACGCTAATTCTAAACAATAAGTGGCCATCTCAATGACTATTGAGGTGGCTATTTTTTATTTTCTCCTCATTTTTTCACATTTTTTTCACATTTTTCGCTAAGATGTGTGATTTTTTTCACATCAAAAAGAAATTTATTTATATATCATGACAATAAGAAAGACACAAAAAAGCGTAGGAGGAGCAAAAATGGCAAATAAAAAAAAGTCAGATGAAAATTTAAAAGGTTCACTCTATGCGGTATTTGGAGTAGGAATCCTCATTATCTTGCTTTGGGTGTACTGCTTCGATTTGTTCATCAATCGTTTTTAACTTCTTTCAGCGGGTTTCCACTGAAAGAAATTAAAGCCTCCGGCGGATGACACGGAATCGGAAAGTAGTTCTTTGTGCAAGCACAAAGCCGATTCCGGACGCAATTATGCCAAGGCATAATTGATTCAACTAAGAAAGGACAGAGACATATGCACATACATAAGTATGAGAAGTATTGGCTTGTGTTCGGGGTCGCTACTTTAGTAGCATTCCTTATCATTCTAGGCATCGGTGCATTTCATCAAGGCTCACATCCGAACAATGGTAAAAAAACACTAGATTATGAGAAAGTAAAAGAATTTGCACCCTTCGATAATCCGGGTGTACATAAAGTAGAAGGTAAGGATTGGGATTACGAAGTAGTTGTTTTAGCATCAGCATTTAATTACAATCCTTCAGAAATTGAAGTTCCACTTGGAGCTAAAGTAAAATTTATCGCAACAAGTGCAGATGTCATGCACGGTTTTGAAGTTGCAGGTACAAATATTAATATGATGCTTGAACCGGGTTACATTTCTGAATATGTAACTACAGTAAATAAAGAAGGAGAGTTTTTAATCGTATGTAATGAATACTGTGGTACAGGACATACGATGATGCACTCTATGCTAAAGGTGGTGAAGCCAAATGAGTCTCAATAATAAGTTGACAAAAGTGGATCGACGTGATGCAAAGCTAGCGATGGCACATATTTATGTGGCATTCATCGCATTGTTATTAGGGGGTCTTGCAGGTTTATTACAAGTTTTCGTTCGTTCTGGCCAATTTACATTACCAGCAGGCATTGGTTACTATCAAGTTTTAACCGTGCATGGTGTTTTACTCGGTCTTATTTTAACAACGTTCTTTATTTTTGGTTTCCAAATTGCCAGTGTTAGCCGTACGTCAGGGACTTTTTCGGATGGTCAACGGCGCCTGGGCTGGATTGGCTTCTGGCTAATGACTATCGGTACAGCATCTGCTGCAACAATGGTTCTACTTAATGAGGCAACTGTTTTATATACGTTTTATGCACCATTGAAAGCTCACTGGATATTCTATTTAGGCCTTACATTAGTCGTCGTCGGTTCTTGGGTTGGTGGTGCAGGTCAAATTTTACGATATGCACAGTGGCGGAAAGAAAACAAAGGAAACGGACAACGAAGCCCACTACTATCATTTATGGTTGTTGTCAACAATTTAATGTGGTTCGTAGCAACTCTAGGTGTAGCTGCTTCCGTTCTATTCCAGTTACTTCCATGGTCCTTAGTCTTTATTGAACGTGTCGACATAGCACTATCCCGTACATTATTTTGGTATTTTGGTCATGCGCTTGTGTATTTCTGGTTATTACCAGCTTACATGGTTTGGTATGTCATTATTCCGAAGGTTATTGGCGGAAAAATTTTCTCTGATTCTTTAGCAAGACTATCATTTATGCTATTCTTAATTTTCTCTGTACCAGTTGGAATTCATCACCAATTAACAGAGCCAGGTATCACTGGCACATGGAAATTCATACAAGTTGTTTTAACATTTGCCGTAATCGTACCATCCTTAATGACTGCCTTTTCGATGTTTGCCATGTTTGAATTACGTGGACGTGAGTTAGGTGGTAGAGGTCTTTACGGCTGGTTCAAAAAATTACCGTGGAAAGATGCTCGTTTCTTCGTACCATTTATCGGTATGGTATCCTTTATTCCTGGTGGCGCAGGCGGTATCATCAATGCTTCTTACCAAATGAACCAATTAATCCATAACACTATTTGGGTTACAGGACATTTCCATTTAACAATTGCAACAACAGTCGTATTAACTTATTTCAGTGCGGCATTCTGGTTAATTCCACATTTAACAGGGCGCACACTGACTAAATCTTTAAACAATCTTGGTAATTTTGCAGCTATTTTATGGGCTACTGGTATGACAATTATGTCTTCCGCTATGCATATCGCTGGTCTGATCGGTGCACCTCGTCGCTCCGATTACTCTGAGTATGGCGGTGCTCAACAAGCTTATGATTGGATTCCTTATCAAATCGCTCAAGCTGTAGGTGGCACAATCCTGTTCATCGCGATCATATTCATACTTTATATTGTGGTGAAATTAGCATGGTTTGCACCAAAAGGCGAGGAGGAATTCCCAGTTGGTGAAGTACATGAAAACAGTGGCACTACTCCAGCTATCTTAGAAAACTTTAAAGTATGGCTTGTTATTTTAGTAGCATTAATTTTATTTGCTTATACTATTCCAATTATCGATATTATTGCTAATTCCCCTCCTGGCTCTAAAGGCTATAAGCTTTGGTAACAACTTTTACATCTTCATAAAAAAAAACTGGGACAAAACAAGCTTCTAATATCGAAAAAAGTGAAATTGAGTGCGCTTAATTTCACTTTTTTCTATTCCCCCTATTTTAGCTAACACTTCTTAGTGAATGGCCGTGAATTTTCTTAAATTTACAGCCATTCATGCAAGACCTATTTCGTTGTCAACTTTCAATTTTCCTCGGATAGAAAATCGAATGAAACGTAAATTCACCTTCAAAAAAACTGGTTCCACATCAATTTTACGTTGACGTAAATGGCGTTCGTTTTTTCTGATGAAAGCATCGTTTTCACTTGCATATAGGCTAAAATCCGTTTAAGCACCATGCGTGGATGATAGACAGGACAACCTGTACTTCGTATAAATGGTTCGAGTGCTTATAACGAAAAACTTAAAGCCGGTGAAATTTTACATATCGTAAATTTCACCGGCTTTTGGTATCAGAGGATAGCATGATGGCTTACTTTTTGCCCATCTAGCATTGTTTTAATTGAGGAGAGGCTGCATTTTGATAATTTGTGAAACACAGGCTCATTTATTAACGCGTGATGCATCGTGATTGTACGTTTCCATTTCAGAAGCAGGGTCGAATTGCTCTCTACCCATAGCAAATGCCATAATTAGCGCAATAGCAGCTGGGATTATCGCCCAAGCAAAAGTATGAGCAACTGAAATCGTAAGTGCTTCTTGCATTTTATCGAGTACCTCTACAGGAATGACGTTTCGAGTATCAGATGTTAGGATTACACTCGGATCACTTAAATCCATACCAGTAGGTGCTTGCCCACTAAACGCAGACGTTAATTTATTTGAGAAAATATGGTTTTGGATTATCCCAAACACTGTAATTCCTAATGTCATTCCAAGTTCTCGATTAAAGTTTAGCGTTGAGTTAGCCGAGCCACGTTGTCTCATACTAAGACCGTGAATAACGGCATTGCTCAACACAGAGAAAGACGAGCCAATGCCAAGACCTACAAGTATCATAAAGATTGTTACCGTAAAGTGTGACGTTTCAGTTGTCAATGTTGTAAGCAAGGTAATACCAACAACGAATAGAGTTAAAGTCGGTAACATAATCGTTCGATACTTAAATTTCGTCAGGAGAGCCCCCCCTCCAGATGCTGTTACAACTGAACCGACCATCATCGGAAGTAAAATAAGACCTGAGTTCGTTGCCGAGCCTCCAAGTACGCCTTGAACAAAAATTGGAATGTAGATGGCAGCAGTAATGTAAGCAGCTCCAGCAAATATTGAAATGATATTACTCGTTGCATAGAGACGATTTTTGAACATTTTAAAAGAAATAATAGGCTCTTCTACACGTAGTTCAATGAAGATAAAACTAATAAAAAGCACTGCAAATAAAGCGAATAATCCAAGAATCATTGCGGAATCCCAAGCATATTGTTTGCCGCCTAGCTCAAGAGCAAACATTAAACTAACTACTGAACTAACTAAAGTAGCTGCGCCAAAGTAGTCGATTTTTTGCTTAGCATGTACAACAGATTCATTGTAAAATTTTGCAACTAACACAAAGGCTATTAGCCCAAGTGGTAAATTAATATAGAAAATCCAAGACCAATGAACATAATCTGTTAAATAGGCTCCAATAAGTGGACCAAAGATACTCGATAGACCAAATACTGCCCCGAATAAACCACCCATTTTACCGCGTTTATCTGGAGACACTACATCAAACATAATTGTGAATGCGATTGGCATTAATGCACCACCGCCAATACCTTGAATTGCACGGTAAATGCTAAGCTGAACGATTGAGTTTGCTGTACCAGCTAGCGCCGAACCAATTAAAAATACAACTAAACCAAAAATAAAGAATCTTTTACGACCATACATATCGGATAATTTACCGAAAATCGGCATACCTGCAACCGACGCGATCATATAAGCTGATGTCACCCAGACAAGTTTGTCATATCCACCAAGATCTCCGACAATTGTACTGATTGCCGTTGCTACAATTGTATTATCCATTGCAGCCATTAAAATCGCTAACAATAGCCCAGCGATTACTACCCCTATTTTACTTTTATTCTTTGCCACTTTCATACCTCCGTTTTGGTGAATCCCTACTATTTTTAACTATCTATATGTATCTAGATAGGGGATGTCTAAATAACCATTTTGT
The DNA here is from genome assembly GCA_032053185.1 of Lysinibacillus sp. Classification (GTDB taxonomy): domain Bacteria; phylum Bacillota; class Bacilli; order Bacillales_A; family Planococcaceae; genus Lysinibacillus. The sequence goes on along the minus strand of DAMBVB010000002.1, from coordinate 167,586 downwards.
ATTATATCAGTTTTAATCAATTGAAGTCGATAATGCGGATTATGAGGAAATTGATTTTCGAAAGAAAGATAAAACATAGCGAAAAAATGAAGAATATAAAGCCGGTAAAATTTCACCGGCTTTTTGGTATTAGAGAAGGGTTTTGTCTCGATCTTTTTTCATGTTGTATAAGACCAATTATCTCAATAAATTTAAGGTTTCATAATAAATAAAATATGGCTTATCTACACAACGAGGAGTTGAATTCCGTTCCGACCGGTTAATGGTAAACAAAATTTCAGTAAATGTTTATTATGTACGAAAACATAGCGACAGCAATAACTAAGTGGAGGGAGTGGCTCGCCACCTCCATAAGGAATGCGAGTAGCTTAGAACAAACCTCCTCGAAAACGCCCCAACATGTATCATAATTTTCTTGACTATTTGGTTTTTCGGCATTATGAAAAGCGATTTCTCAACTATAGAGAAACCGCTTTGTCATTTAAAGCTGATACAGCTTCATATATTTTTCTTCTAAATAGTTTGCTAAATATTTAGCGTTTAAGCCTTCCCCTGTTGCCTCCTGTAGCAATTCGAATGGCTTCTTCAGCGCGCCGTATTGATGGACTTTGTCAGTTAACCACTCTCGAATTGGAAGAAGCTCTCCCTTTTCTAACAGCTCATCAAAGTTTGGAATATCTTTATCCATTGCATGCTTCCATTGTGCGGCGTAAATCATTCCTAAAGCATAGGATGGGAAATAGCCAAACATGCCCCCTGACCAGTGCATATCTTGTAGTACCCCTTTTGCATCTGTCTCAGGACGAATGCCCAAGTATTCTTCGTATTTATCATTCCATACTTGCGGAAGATCCTTCGCTTGAAGATCCCCGTTGAATAAGTCACGTTCAATTTCATAACGAATCATAATATGTAGAGGATATGTTAACTCATCTGCTTCAATGCGAATAAACGATGGCTCCACCATATTAATTGCTCGCAGGAAATCCGCTAATGCTACATCACCAAATTGTGCAGGTGAATACTTTTGCAGCCGCTCGTAATTATGCTCCCAGAACCTTTCGTTTCGACCAACAAAATTTTCATAAAATAAAGATTGGGATTCGTGTATACCCATAGATGTACCTGTTGCTAGCGGTAAACCATCTAGCTTCACATCGATATTTTGTTCATACATGGCGTGTCCACACTCATGGATTGTTCCAAAAATTGCTGAGCGGAAATCATTTTCATCATATTTCGTTGTAATACGATTATCTCCATGATTTAAGCCAATCATAAATGGATGCACACTTTCGTCTAAGCGACCTGCATCAAAATCATAGCCAAGTTGTGTTAATATTTCTAATGATAATGCACGCTGAGATTCACGAGGGAAATGCTTAAATAATATGCTTGTATCTGGTTTATTTGGTGAAGCTACGATTTTTTGCACAAGCGAAACGATTGTTTCACGTAATTCACCAAAAACTTGATCTAATACATCAGTCGTCATTTCAGGTTCATATACATCTAATAATGTATTGTATGGAGAACCGTTTTTAATACCCCAATATTGAATAAATTTCTTCTGCCAGCTTATCATTTGCTCTAAACAAGGTAGGAATAAAGCAAAATTATTAGTTGCCTTTGCTTCTTCCCAGGCTGTTTCCGCTTTAGTTTGTAGAATAACGAATTCCTTATAATCATCAGCCGGAATTTTTTTATTTTGATCGTACTTTTTACGTACTTCCTCTACTACACGCAGCGTAACATAATCGAGATCTTCCTTTTGCCCCTCTAGATCCGTTAGTAAATGCCCTAACTCTTCACTAGTTTGCATGTCAAATAAGGAGGCAGATAGTGTTCCGACTACCTCTGAACGCTGAGCTAACCCTTTCTTAGGCGCGCCGGTACGCATATCCCAATAAATCACACTTAATGCTTCTTCGTAGTGCTGCATTTTTTTTACATAATCAGTAAATTGTCGAACAGTTATACTTCATCCTCCTTTTCACGCTACTAGTTTATCATATTTTCGAAAATTTTGTATATTATGGACTTTATAGTATTTTTTAGAGCAATAACAACTGTTCACAATTGTTAGCACAAAACCACCTCACTCATTGATTTGTACCTCACTACAATTCATTTATACACCTTTCCCTAAGGGCTAAAATTAACTTTATCCAATGGCGTTTTCCTCCACAAAAAGAAGCTCTCTTCGTAACTTTCACGATCAAAGAGAGCTTCTTATTCTATAGATACGGGGGAATTTTAACTAGCTTTCAAGGTCAATGTTCGGTTTCCAATCAAGCATTTTTAAGAGCTAAACTTTATAACAACAAATATATTGGGGAGCCTACATATCAAAGAAGTTAAATGTTTTGACAAATTGTTACTACTTGTTTAACGGCTTCTGCCGATTGATGGAGCCCGGCTTTTTCTTCATTTGTCAGGTGCAATTCAATGACCGACTCAATGCCATTGCCACCTAATATTGTCGGCACCCCTAAAAATAATTCGTGGTAACCGTACTCTCCTTCTAATAGGGCGATAGAAGGGATTATTTTACGTTGATCCTTCATGATGATTTCGACCATCTGTGCACAGGCAGCAGCTGGCGCATAATAAGCACTGCCATTGCCTAACAAACCAACAATTTCTCCGCCACCTTTACGTGTACGTTCTACGATTTGCTGTAGTCTGTCTTGAGAAATCAATTTTTCTAATGGGATCCCCCCAGCATAGGAATATCGAATTAAAGGGACCATTTCGTCACCGTGTCCACCTAAGACGAATCCTGACACATCTTCCGGTGCAATTTGCAGCTCTTGTGCCACAAATGTATTGAAACGCGCGGTATCTAACACACCTGATTGACCAATGATACGATTTTTCGGAAAGCCTGTTTCCTTATAGCAAACATAGGTCATGGCATCAACTGGATTGCTTAATATAAGGACTATGCTATTCGGAGCATAGTGTTTTATTTGTCTAGACACTTGTTGAATAATTTTGGCATTCGTCGTCACTAAATCATCCCGGCTCATGCCTGGTTTACGAGGAAGACCGGCTGTAATAATGACAATATTTGCTCCAGCAATATCCTCATAATTGCTCGTTCCTTTAATGGAAACATTAAATTTTTCGATGGGTCCTGTTTGTAATAAATCCAGTGCCTTTCCTTTTGTCGGATTCTCCGCTTCTGGAATATCTAATAGCACAACATCGCCTAGCTCTTTTTGTGCTAAAAATAAGCTTAACGTTGCACCAGTATGACCAGCACCGATGACAGCAATTTTACTTTTTCGAAAGGTCATTTTGTCTCACCTCGATTTTCAGTAGTTGCTGTTTCCGTCGTTGTTTTTTTAGCACGTGCTGCTGGTGCCGGCTTTTTCTTCGGTGCTTCTGATCCTTGAATCATCTGAAACACATCTTCATCAGGTCTCGGAATTACGTGAGCCCCTAATAGTTCTCCAACGCGCTTAGCCGCCTCTTTCCCAGCATCTACAGCTGCTTGAACTGAACCAACATCACCTTTAACTACTATAGTAACAATGCCACCATCAACAAATTCTTGTTTGACGATGGTCACATCTGCCGCCTTTATCATCGCGTCTGCTGCCTCATATGAGCCAACTAATCCTTTCGTCTCAATCATTCCAATTGCGCTACCCATTTTCCTCACCTCGCATCACTTCCGTGGAATCAATAATACCTATAACGACCGCATCGATAGGCAACGGATTTTCTTTCATAATATATCGGGATGATCCACCACTTGTAATGAGCACATCATCTCCAATTCCTGCACCGATACGGTCAGCTGCTACAATTTCTGTTCGGATCGGTTGTTGATTGGAATCGATTGGTTGAATAATTAATAATTTTAAGCCATTCAACCCTTCTTCTTTACGTGTTGCCCATACGCTACCGATCACTCTGCCCATCTGCATGAACTTCACCTCTTTATCCCGTATGGACTATAATTAGTCAGAGCGAATTGTTAACGTCTTATTCAACTCTCGTATTTTGTCATACGCCAATGCTGTCACAATGGTTTTTTTAGGAACTACAATTTCCTGCGCCTCTATTTCAAGCACTTCAACTTGTGAAAGTAGTTTCTTATCAAATTGATAGCTTAATGGTCTTTCAGCTTGATTTACGATTGGTGGAAGTTCTTTGACATTTATTTGTTCCTTAACTTGAGCATTGACAATTTCCGCAAATGCACCTTGCTGGATTAAACCGGCATTTGCCTCATCTGTATCAATATGCATCTCTAATTTATAACGCCCAGAAACGCGAATCATGACATTCGATAAAATAATCGGTCTTATACCTTCTACTTTAATTTGTACCGATTGTCCGTCCACTACTTGGAACCGAGCACTGTCAGTCGGTGACATATGAATATGTGCTTGTGCAATAATGAGTCCCTCATGTAGTACGACACTACCCTTTGGACCAATAAGTGTAATGGGGCTAGAGCCTTTTATATTTCCTGATACCCTTAAAGGTGGCTTAACCCCTAATTTCACCGCGTCTGTCCAGCTAATTTCTACTTGAGATAATGAACGAGCTGGACCTAAAATGCGCACTCGCTCAATGGATCCCTTCGGTCCAGCAATAATAACTGTTTCCTCAGCAGCAAACTGTCCTGGCTGCGAAAGCTCAAACTTAGGGGTTAATTGATAGTTTTCACCAAAAAGCTGCTCCACTTCCGTTTGAGCAAGATGTACATGTCGCGCAGAGACACCGACAGGGATTTTTCCGTCATGCTGAGAGGAAGGCTGATTTTTTAAAACTTGCTGTAATACTTCTTCAACAATTTTTTGGATTACATTTTCCTGCATCTAACCTCTCCTTATGTCAATGATCTGATCATTCTTCCCTCGGCTTGCTGTTCAATAAAGCCCGCATTCGCTTCATCTGTATCGATATGCATCTCTAGACTAAAATCGTTTGATACACGAACTACAACCCCTCGAAATGTCACAGGTCGCTCACTATCAATTTCAACAGATACTAATTCATTATTTTGAACGTCCAATGCTAACGCATCTTCTTCGGTCATATGAATATGTGCCTGTGCAATAATGACTCCCTGCTTGATGCTTATTTCTTGCTCTTGATTAATTAATTTGATGCCAGCTGAACTTTCGATATCACCCGATTGTCTTAAAGGAGGAGTTAATCCTAGTTTCATAGCATCTGTTCGACTAATTTCCACCTGTGTTGCCGCTCTTACAGGACCTAATACACGCACATTGTGAAGAACACCTTTTGGTCCCTCAATAGAGACACGCTCTTTGGCTGCAAACTGCCCTGGCTGCGAAAGATCAAAATCCTTCGTTAACGTCGCATTTGGACCAAAAAGTGCCTGCAAATCCTCTTCACTGACATGTATATGACGAGCTGAAATGGCCACAGGAAATGTTTTTGTCACTGTATTCAAGTTAGCCACCTCTATATCTATTCGCTATATTGTTATAGGAAATCAAGCAGGATGAAGCGCAATGTGTAACACCCTGCCATTTCCTTTACAATGTTCTTTCCGTCGCCCTTGTGGACCGAAATAATATTAAGCCTCTGCTTTTGGTAAAATTAATTCTAATTCATGGTGTGGGCGTGGGATTACATGAACAGATAGAAGCTCTCCAACACGTTGCGCCGCTGCTGCACCTGCATCAGTAGCTGCCTTTACTGCGCCTACATCACCACGCACTAATACAGTGACAATACCGCCACCAACATGTACTTTTCCTACTAAATTAACGCTAGCAGCCTTCACCATTGCATCTGCTGCTTCAATTGCTCCTACTAATCCTTTTGTTTCTACCATTCCTAATGCTGTACTCATTTGTCATTCCTCCAAATTATTTATTTTGTAATGTGATTTGTTTTAATACTTGATCAACAATTTGTTGAATTACTGCTGTATCCAAAGATGGATCTTGTGCCTTGATATTCTCTACTACTGGTTTTGCTAAAAATTCTGGTTTTGGTACTTCTACATCTTTAATGCCATAAGCCATACGTTTAATATTCAATAAATGTCTCGCTGTAATGTTATCGGACGTAATATTGCCACCAAACGTCCCACACCCTAATGTAAAGGATGGTGCTAAACCAGTAGTCCCACCAACAGCGCCAATAGATGATAATGTATTGACAACAATTCGGGACACTGGTAAATCGACTGAAAATGGCTCAGCTAAAGCTGTATTCTCTGTATGAATAGAGCATGTATGCCCGCGTCCACCTATGTTTAGTAAATCAATCATTACCTGTTTGGCTTCTGTACTGTCCTCGACTGTATATAACGCAAATATCGGGGATAGTTTTTCCAGTGAAAATGGAATATTCCTGCCAATCATTGTTTCCATGCCGACAAGCACTTTTGTATCTTCCGGCACGGTAATACCGATAGAATCTGCTAAGCAAGCTGCTGATTTACCTACAATTTGAGGATTTACTTTCCCAGGAACAGGAGAGATTAACTTCTCCATCTTCACCTTCTCTTCATCACTCAAAATATACGCATTGTTGTTCTTTAACTCTGTTAACACTTGCTCGGCAATGACTTTATCTACAATAATCGACTGCTCTGTCGCACAAATTGTGCCGTTATCAAAAGACTTACTTTGTACAAGCTGACGAACGGATTTGGAGATGTTCGCCGTTTTTTCAATGTAAGCTGGAACATTTCCTGGTCCTACACCATACGCAGGTTTACCTGAACTATAGGCGGCTTTTACTAGCGCACCGCCACCTGTCGCTAAAATTAGGTGAATATCTGGATGCTTCATTAATTGCTGCGTAGCTTCCATAGAAGACATTGTTAAACAGTGTAGCAATCCTGCTGGCGCTCCCGCTTGTTCGGCAGCAACTCTACAAATCTCTAAAGCTTCCTTTGTACATTCAACCGCATATGGGTGTGGGCTTAGGACAAGACCATTTCTAGTTTTCAATGAGATAAGTGTTTTAAAAATTGCTGTTGATGTTGGATTTGTCGTTGGGACAATGCCCGCGATGACGCCAAATGGACTAGCAATCTCTGTCACTTTCTTTATTCGATCGACACCAACGACACCAACCGTCTTTAAATCTTTCATATCTTCATAGACATCTCTAGAGGCCACCTCATTTTTCATCTTTTTATGATTAGGGATACCCATCCCTGTTTCCTGAACGGCCATATTGGCCAAACGTTCTGCCTCTTTAAATGCGGCATCTGCAACTGCCTTGACGATATGATCTACTTGCTGCTGTGAGTACTGCATGTAAGCAGCCTGTGCCATATTGGCACGTCTCACGGCGTCTCTCATTTCTTGTATTGCTAATAAGTCTTTATCTAATGTGGTCATAAAGCCCCTCCTTTCTATACAACTGGATTTCTCGCTAAATTCTCAATAGCTTCTCTAAATGCATTTGCAGCAGCTTGGCAGGAAGATTGGCTACCACTTACTAACCCGCCACCAAAATTGGTTTCAGATGGTGGACCAAAGAAAACCTTTAGCTCTACATCTGCCGCCTTTAATGCCGCATCTAAACCGACGACAGCCTCAAGGGGCGGTGCGATTAAATAAGCAAGGGCTGTTCCAACCTTAACGTTCGCTAGTTCTGCTAAATACGTACCACAGCTCGCTACAGTATGGGCAAAAAGTGCGTGGCTTTCATTTTGAAGGATCGCTTCAAAATACGTATCAAACTGAATTTTTTGCTGAATCGCATCTAAACCACTGCGTATTTCATCCGGCGAGCTACCAGCAATGATGCCAATGACCTCACCAGATAATGGCCCAGATGCATGTGCCGCTCCAGCATAAAAGCTTTTTGCATAAACAACCTCAACATCTGCTTTTTTCGTAGCCTCGTCCAACGCTACATAGCCAACATCATCTATTGTTAGCGTGACGACTCCAATGCTATGGTGATATGGCTTTAAATGTAATTGCTCTGCTAATTCATTATTCACTCTTGGAATGATCTGCATGGCCAAAATTTCTGCCATAAGTTTTTGAGGAATCATTGTTTGCCCCCTAACCTCCTTTTGCCACAAGACCAACTCCACTTGCCTTGTCATACAATATTTTTTGAACGACTGTTCCTAAATAAGCACCTGCCTCTAATGGCGGGATACCACCTTTATGAATGTTCGAAACGACCATTCGATCAGCTTCTACTGTGCCAATTCTAGGTTGATAGCATATATAGGCACTCATGGACTCAGCCGATACAAGTCCAGGACGCTCACCGATTAAATAAACGATCACTTCTGCTTGTAAAAGCTCGCCAATTTCATCCATCAGAGCAACACGCCCTTTATCAATATAGAAAGTAGTGCCTATTTCAATATTTAAATTACGAAGGCTTTGCTGTAACGCTAAGTAAACATCTTGCACATTTTCTTCAATCGCACTTGCACTTAATCCGTTAGAAATAATGATTTGTACCTTTGGATTTTTTTTACACTTTGATTGAATAAGTGTCTTTGCTTCATCTGATAAACGTCGACCTAAATCCGGTCTAATAATGTATTGTTCCTTATCTGTCACTCTTGTTGTTACTTGAAAGACATCGAGCTTTTGCAGTAGCCCTTCTGTCACTTCTCCATATACTGCATCTACTGCCGCTGCATGATCGAGTCGGAACTTTAGCCAAGTTTTTGTTTTAGGCCTTGTACCAGCTCTTCCAACACCTATTCTTGCTGGTGTATGCTTTTTGGCAGCTTGAACACTTGCAGACACTTCCTCCTCTTCAAACTTAAAGGCTTTGATAGGTACAGAAGTGACAGTCGATTCATCATTACTTGCGCTGAAGTATGATTGCTCATCATTACTTGATTCAGTATGATAAAGCTTAATTAATGGTTCCTTTGATTTTTCTGTTGTGCTCAGACTTACCACTTCATCAACATAATTGGCATTAGCTACTGTATCGTGAAACTTAATAAGTGGTTCCTTTTGGCCTTCTGTTGGCACAGCTATGTCAGCAGGAGATTTGTCTGACGCATTATTACCCATCTTTTCCATAACTAACTGTGTAATCATGGATACTAGTTGTTCATTCAATGGACTCACCTACCTTTCCAATATAGATAAATCGCCAGCTCTTGCAGATAGACGACCATTTTCATAAATGCCCATTTTTTCTAACCAAGCTAGAAAGGCAGGTGCTGGTTTTTTTCCAAATGTTTGAAGTAATGTAGCAACATCATGGAAGCTCATGGACTGATAGTTCAGCATGATATCGTCGCCCATAGGTGCAGCTATAATGAAGTTGACACCAGCTGCTGTTAGTAAAACACTTAAATCTTCAATATCATTTTGGTCTGCCTTAATGTGGTTTGTATAACAAATATCAACGCCCATTGGGAGGCCATGCATTTTGCCCATAAAGTGATCTTCTAGTCCTGCACGTATAACCTGTTTGTTATTGTATAAATACTCTGGGCCAATAAAGCCAACAACCGTGTTCACAATATACGGATTAAAATGTCTAGCAAAGCCGTAATTGCGCGATTCAAGTGTTACTTGGTCAATACCCATATGTGCCTCAGCAGATAGCTCCGAACCTTGTCCAGTTTCAAAATAGAATAAGTTCGGGCCCGCTCCTGTTCCTTGCTTTTTCACAAGCTCCTCTGCTTCTCTTATTAAGTCAGCAGAAATGCCAAACGAGCGATTAGCAATTTCTGTTCCTGCAATACTTTGGAAAATCATATCGGCTGGCGCCCCTTGTTTAATAGCTTTCATCTGTGTTGTAATATGTGCTAACACACAGTTTTGTGTAGGAATCGACCAATCATTGATAAACTCCTTTGTGGCTTGCAATACTTTTTTCACACTTTCAACGGAGTCATCTACCGGGTTAATCCCTATAACCGCATCGCCAATACCATAGGACAATCCCTCTTTTAATGAGGCAATAATACCGTCAATATTGTCTGTTGGATGATTAGGCTGCAATCTTGAGGAAAGTGTGCCCTTTTGTCCGATCGTACTATTACAAGTTGACAATATTTCCACTTTATTGGCAGCATGGACAAGATCTAAATTGGACATCAGCTTTGTAACGGCCGCAATAATTTCTGAATTCATGCCCTTGCTTAAGCGTTTTAATTCCCGATCGCCTGTTTCATTGGCTAAAATGTATTCTCTTAGTTGCTCGATACGCCAGTTTTTAATTTCCCCATAAATTTGCTCATTGATATCACCTTCAATAATGCGTGACACTTCATCCTTTTCAGAAGGAACTAATGGATTTTCTCTTATATCCTTCACTAACAGCTCACTGAGAACAGCCTTTGCCGCAATTCGTTGCTGTACAGATTCAGCCGCAATACCCGCTAGCTGATCTCCTGATTTTTCTTCATTGGCCTTAGCCATTACATCCTTTAATGACTTAAAATTATATTTTTCTCCACCAAATATCACCGATAGATTCACATTCATCCTCCTTACTTTGAATGGAAAGCAAGTGTTTTTACTACGACTGGGACAACACCAGATGGTAGTACTTCCCCAATGTCAATATAATCACCTGTTTCTACTTTGATTTGATCGATGCAAATGATCGGGACTGTTTGATTGATCGCTTGTATCGTTTGCCCAATAACTTTTGCATAATCTGATTGAATGACTATGATAATTGGTATTTTCTTGGAGCCTCTCATCGCAAAGTGCTTCAAAATGGCCGCACATAATGCATGGACATCCTGGAAGCTTAAATAGGGTAATTGACTAAAATAAAGTGCAAACGGCGAGCGATTCCCCTGTATAGGAAATAGAGCATCAGCTCGTGCAACAGCTGTTTTCACTGCATCGTCGAATTTTTTATTGTGCGTATCCATATGGCAATTGAAAACAGGTATATTTTTTAAAGGCAATACTTCCGCATCTACTTGAATCGTTGCACCACTAATCTCAGTTGTTTGCGTACCCGCACCAGTCACTGTAGCCCGAGCAGTTTCCTCTGGCTTTAGCCATAAAAAGGATTGTAGCTGTTCATGCTGTACTAGATTTTTTGCCAATTTTTCACCAATATCATCATACTGACGGTTTGTACATTCACTTTCATAAATACAGGCAGCAACACCACCGGAAAAAACGACTGCTTCAATTGGTTTATCCCAAGTTGGTAAATGTCCTAGCAATAACGGATGCTGTTCGTCTGTCAATTGTCCGCTTAGAGCCATCGCTACTGTATCCGCCATTTCTTGGACCAATTGTGTGACACGTGTACCCTCTGCTGAATCACCCACCTTTAATGGCTTTGACCATTTCTCCATAAGTTTCATAATGGGTGGTGAAATCGATTGGACGATGCCATTGTGAAATTCTAGTAGTCTTCCACCGACATGCAATGTACATGTACCAATTACTTCGCCAAACCGCATTACCGCAATATTTGCTGTACCGCCACCGATATCGATGTTCGCGATGATTTTGGCCGTATTTTTAGATTGCTGTAAGGTACCTGCGCCTTTCGCTGCAATGATACCTTCCAAATCGGGTCCGGCTGTAGCGACTAAAAAGTGCCCAGCTGTATCTGCAATCGCATGAACAACTTCGCTAGCATTTTCCTTTGTGGCAGATTCGCCTGTAATGATAATGGCACCTGTTGAAATATCTGCTGGTGCCATTTGGGCCAATTCATATTGCTGAATAATAAATTGCTCGATTTTTTCCATATCGATCATTTCTTTATTAATAAACGGTGTTCTAATAATAGGACTTTGATGCAAAACCGTTTTTTCAATAATTTCTATGCGTGGCACATGCGTTACACCTGCAACGTTTTTCAATAGAAAACTACTGACAACCATCTTTGTTGTACTTGTACCAATATCAATGCCTGCACTATAAATTTTTTCTGTCTTCAACTTACTCTCCCCTCTCGCCACTACTGGCAATAAATGAGATAAGGACTATCACGATCCTTCACAAACTGACGAATCTCTTCGTCAGAATGGAGCTGTATAAGTGGCGCAATAAACTCAATACCAAGCTTTTGCCACGAAGAGGTTTTCACAATCGGACCATGCGTCATGACATTTTGTAATAACGTTATTGCTCTTTCTTCATCAGCAAGGGGTGCATCAATTTTTGTCATAACACCAATTTGTATTTTAGGAATTCCTAAGCTAAATTGCGGAGGAAAAACACTTTTTGATGATGTAGCATCCTGCAAATAAATCACATGTGTCACTTCAAGCGATGTTGCCATAATATTTTTGTAATACATCGGATTTTCTATATATTCTCCGGGCGTATCGACTATCCAATCATCATAAACGAGCGCCTGTGTTTTATTAGCTTGTCTATCTTTCCCCAATAACGCATTCATCAGTGTCGACTTACCTGCTTGCACACCACCTATGATCATTACTCGATTTTTCATACGGCACATCCTATGACTTCGTTATTTTTGAAGGCGTATAGCCTAGCATCTCTGATAGAAAACGATTGATCTCTAACATCGCCATTTCCACCTCGGAGACACTACCAACAATAACGAGACTGCCAGTAAAGCGATCTAGAAATCCTAGTTTTACATTGGCTGACTTTGTTGCTAAATCCCCTGCAATAATAACAGTCTCACTCGGTGTACATGTCATGATGCCCAGTGCACCTGCTTCTTGAATGCCGAGCTTTTGAAACATTTCAGGATCAGGATTTGCGATTAAATGACTCAATGTTAGTTGCTTCCCTGGCACAAATTCCTGAATAAAGCGTTTCTTTTCTTCACTCACGCGTCATCACCTCTTTCAAGATTTTTATCTGTTAAATATTCTCCTTCTTTAATAATGCCTGCCTTGCGATCCTCTTGTTCTAGCCTTAGAGCGGTTGGAACAGATAGTTTATAGGCTAAAATAATAGCGATCACACCCGCTAAAAACTTACCTGCAATTACCGGTAAAATAATGGTCGGCTGGAAGTTAGCTGTAAACGATAAATGATCTCCTAGAAGGAAGGCTGAACAAACGCCAAAGGCAATGTTAATCACCTTATCTTTTGGTGGCATAAGTCGAACGAGTGTAAACATCGCTAAAATATTGGCGATTGTCGCTAAAAGACCTGCGCTTCCTACTGATGATAAGCCCAATTTCCCACCTACTGCTTCTAGAGGTTTCGATGCATATTTTCTAATTAAGTACACCATTGGGAATGCTCCCGCTAGCATAATACCAATATACCCAGCTGTTTCTAATGCCCGGAATTGATCGACTTTATCTGCCATGATCGGATCAAAGCCCCATGCACCGAAAATCTTTGTAAAAATACCTGTAAAAATTTCTACAATCGAGAACACTAGCACAAGCTTAATAGCAGCATCCATCACGCGTCCAAAAATCATGAAGCCTTTGATCATGCCATTTGGAATTAGCTTGAGACCTAACGCAATTAACACGACGAAAATAAATAAAGGCAATAAATTAATTAATATTTGTAAAACTGAAATGGCAAAAACATATGTTGGTGCCGCTGTTGTACTAATCACTTCACGAACATCTGTATTAAACATCACAATCATGATGGAAGAAATAAATGCTCCAATCGGAATGGTTAAAACACCCGCCATAATACCTAAAGCCATATATTTATGATCACGTTTATCTAACATGGCAAGACCCATTGGAATAGAGAACACGATTGTTGCGCCTGACATAAATCCGACAACTAGAGCCATAACCCATCCTTCATACGACTCTTTTAACGCATTCGCTAATTGGTATCCTCCCATGTCCGAGGCTAAAATTGTCGTTGCTGCAATAGCTGGATCAGCACCAATCACTTCAAAAATCGGACTAATAAAATGACTGATAAACCACGTTAAGTAAGGTATAGCAGCCATGATCCCTGCAGCAGGTACAAAAATATGTCCAACCGTATGAATACCATTCATAAACTCTTTCCCAATTCCATATTCAGCATCTCGAATTGCTCCGATTGCTCCTAAAACTGCACAAATCATAATAATATAAACGATAACCGTTCCAATCATTGCCATCGTTCTCATCCCCCCTTTAGTTTTGCTAAAAAATTTTGTTATTTATAAAAAAAGACGCATTAAAGAGGAAATCTCTTTAAAGCGTCTTTGCTTTAACTATTTACTTGTAATGAATTGATAATGCGCCTTGCAATAAGCACCATTTCCTGTTGAGTCTGCATGCTCTCACTGCGAATTTTTTTATAAGCGTCTTCCTCACTAAGGTTCTCTGACTGCATGAGCAAACCTTTTGCTCGTTCGATGATCTTTCTCTTTTCTATTTCTGTTTGTTTATGCAGCAATTCCCCATTAAGACGGTTAAACTTATCAATCTGGTGAAATGCCACTTCCAACGCTGGAAGGACATTTTTCTCAGAAAACGGTTTCATAACATAGCCTAAAATATTGTCCTGCTTCATATACAGTAACAATTCTTTTTCACTATAAGCTGATATAAATAGCACCGGTATACCGAGCTGCTGTTCAATAATTTTGCTTGCCTTTAAACCATCTAGCTTTGGCATTTTAATGTCCATTAAGATTAACTGTGGCTGATGTGTAAAAGCCAACTCAATTGCCGATTCTCCATTATTCGCTTGTGCTACCACTTCGTAGCCGTTATCCTCTAGCATAAACTTCAAATCCATTGCAATAAGTGACTCATCTTCGACAATCATAACTTTCCTAGTCATTTAGGATAAATACCTCCTCACTTACAGGAAACTGAATTTGAGTATGTGTACCTTGTTCACTAGGGATAATTGAAAATGTGCCAGCTAAATCATATTCAACAAGCCTTGTAATAATCTCCATTCCAAATGATGCCTTCACCTCTTGCATTCCAACGCCATTGTCAGAAATATCAAGAGAAATAGTGGAAGCATCCTGTTGAAAATGAATATTGATTGTACCCTCCTCACGACCAATAAAAGCATATTTTAGTGCATTTTGCAGTAGCTCACAAATGATTAACGCGAGCGAAACAGCTTTTTTAGCATGACAAAATAACTGTACATTATCATCATGAAAGGTTAACTGAATAGAGGGTGTGTTGGATGCCCCAACCATTTTATGTCCAATTTTTTTAGCCAACGCGATAACGTCTACTTTCTCTTCGGCGTTATCCTCATTTTCTAAAATAAGTTCATAAACGGATGAAATACTATATATTCGATTTAAAGCCTCTTGAAAAGCACTTGCACTAGAGGCTGACAAGTCATTTCGCATTTGCAAGCGCAATAGACTTGTAACTGTCTGTAAATTATTTTTCACGCGGTGGTGAATTTCTCGTATAGCAAATGTTTTCATCATCAGTTCATTTTCCTTCAGCTTAAGCTCTGTAAGATCATGAATAATGAGGAGTGTCACTTTATCGCTTTGATCACGAATAGGAATTTTCTTCACAATAAAGGATTTACAATCAATCGTAATTTCTAAGAAAAAGACATCATCGCCTTTATCATAGACCTCCTGTAAAAAAGGTAAAATCTTATTCAATGCAACGTTGTCAAAACGTTCTAGCCCTGATAGTTCCGAGATAAATCGGTAGCCTGCAGGATTGCTATAGATCACTTTGTTTTCATGATTTGTGAGAATAATGGATTCTACGAGCAAATCAGAAACTACTGGAATCGGTTGAGAATTTGACTCTACAATATGTTCAATTAACGCAAAAGGCATTTGTCGAAAATCATCATTAGGTGTTGTTTGCATGTCCACCTTTTTTTCCTGGATTAACACTGCAATAACCTGTTGTTGGTCATTAAAGAGAGGAACAACGTTTTGTTCAACGGTTATACCTTCCTGTGTGATTGCTCGAGTAATGGATGATTTTCCTTTATTTTTAAACGCAGCAAATACTGCTGGCTCGAAGCTTTCAAATACAAATTTGCCAATTACAGATTTTTCGTATAAGCCACTTTCTGTTTTTGGGAAAGCTTCTGCCACAACGATTGCATGTGGTAAGTTTTCCAGCATACAATCTATGAACATATAACAATCTGTCAACTCAGCATAATACGATAATGTAGCTTCTATTTCTATTAACTTTTCTACATCTGTGGTACATAAGCTCGTATATTTTTGGCATAAAGATTGAATGTTCGACAGGCTCACCCCCCCTATCACCGAAAAACCAAATGTTGATTTTGATTATTCTTAAAATTTCTTGTCATCATTATAAACCTTTTGCAAAATTATTTTCAATATAAAAAATAATTTGTTTTAATGATTTTCGTTGCATTACAAAGAACTATATAGCTTAAAAGAGAAATATTCAACACTTTTTTAGAACTCATTATTATCTTACGACGAAAATGTTATTTTAATATATAAAAAAGCAAGCTTGCAACGGATGCAAACTCGCTTTTTTCTACTTTATTTCTGGTGTCACGGCTAATATATTTTCAAATGTTTCACGCTGCCTTGCTTCTTCTTCATTCAACAAAATATGGATATCTCCACGGTCATTTGAAGTACGAATTAAGCGGCCCATTCCTTGCTGTAAACGAAGCTGCATAAACGGTAATTCCACTTCTTCATATGGGTTTTCTGCAAATGTACGTTTCGCATCAAATAATGGATCATGTGGAGGGAAAGGTAAATCATAAATAATGACTCTTGTTAATGCCTCCTCCGGCAAATCTAGACCTTCCCACAAATGATAGGAGCATAATGTTTTGATGGTGCCTTCTTGGAAATCACGAACAATTCCTGATAGTTCACGGTCCCCCTCAAACGCTACATCTATCCGTTCCATAAGCGGTAAATCCGCTTTGAAATCTAACATTGCTTGTTTTGATTTAAATAAAATTAATGTTTTTTCACCGTCACGTAATAGCTGTTGAACACGCGCCGTTTTCCCCTTTTGCGATAGCTCATGTAAATAAATACGCATAACTTCTTCATAATCGAATGGAGATGGAACAGAAAACGATTGATAATGGCGAATTCCTAAGCTATAAGAAATATAGGAAAAATCTTTGTTGACTGATAAAGTTGCTGAAGAGAATATTATGGGAAGTTTTTTAGAGAATAATTTTTCTGCTAAAACTTCTGTGATAAGACGCGGCATAATTACGAGCGTTTCCTCTCCATCAGTTTCCTCTAACCAATCGACTGCATCTCCCTGCGCTATGAAAATACGTAAAGATGCCTCGTATTGTTCCAAATACTCCTCTGCCATATTTAATTCATACTCTGGAATCATATACATTTCAGATTCAAAGACAAACTCCTCGAGTAATGTTTCAACATCGGCAATCAGTTGTTTACCGTATTTCAATAAATTTGGCGATTTATTAATACGTTTACGTTCTTCTTCAGAAACTACTAGATCATCTCGTAGCTGGTCAAAAAATAACTCATGGTCATCTTGTAATTTTTCCATCGCATATAATGTACGTTCTCGCACACCATCTACCATTAAACGCTCTAACAATGTCACAATTGTTGTCGCCTGTACTTTATACGTCATTGCTTTTTGTGCAGCATATTCTACTAAATGGCCTTCATCTAGCACGATCATTGATACTTCAGGCAATAAAGCTAATTGCCCTTCACGTTCACGAGAATCCTTTGTTGCTAAATGCTCCATTAAAAAATCTTGTGAACAAATAATGAGATCCGCCGATTTACGATAATGTGCACGATGCAATGTTTGACCACATCGATTACGCTGGTCACATACTGAACACTGCATAATTGAGTTGTAGTTTACTTTTTGCCAATTTTCATCACTGACAGTTGGATAATCGCTGCGTTCACCATAAGGTTGTATAGCAATCATCGAGCCCTGTGCATATACGCCATCAGGAATAGAAAACGCAATATCATCGAGCCATTCTTCAGCCTCCACTTTTTCAGCTTCCTCAAAACGCTTTAAGCATAAATATTGGTCTCGTGACTTTGCTAGGCGAACATCAATTTCAAGACCTAACGTTTGCTGTAGCTTATAAATATCGCCGCCCTCTTTAACAAGCTGATCGATTAAGGTTTCATCAGCACAAGCGATTAGGGCAGGTTTTCCAGTATAGCGAGCATACGATACAGATGGTAGTAAATAGGCAATTGTTTTCCCAGTCCCTACACCTGCCTCTGCAAATAGCACGTTTTTCTCTTTTAGAGCCTGCTCAATTTGATAGGCCATAAAAATTTGTTCATCACGGCATTCAAAGCCTTTTTCAGGTAATTCATCGTAAAGGACGTCCCCCATCCAGTCACCTAATGACTCAAAAAATGAGCGGTCCTTCGTTAATAGAAATGGTAAAGATTTACGCAATTGACGTTCCCCCTCTAACTATCTGGTCCTATTATACGCGACGAAACGGAAGATAAGAAAAATTCTTATCTTCCGTTATCGATTGTTACTCTCTTTTAGACTTTTGTCCCCAGAACTGGTAATAATTCGTTTCAATAAAGCCATTGAATAATTTCCGCTTCTTCTTCGATTGACGACCGTACAAGTCCTCAAAGTTTTTCATTGAAGATAGCATGTACACAGACCAAGTCGGATAGTTTTTCATGACTTTTCCTAAATCACGAATGACCAGCTCCACGACTTCGATGTCACCAATGCGCTCTCCATACGGTGGATTACCAATCATAACACCATCAGTTAGCTGTGTTGTAAAATCACGTGCTTGCATTTGCTTGAACGTCATCATATCACCAAAGCCCGCTTCTAGTGCATTTTCTTGTGCAATACTCACCATACGATGATCGATATCAGACCCGATAATTTCTAATGGTTGATCATAGTTCGCTAGGCTGTCCGCTTCATCTCGCATTGCATCCCAAATTTTTGCCTTCATCCATGGCCAATCCTCTGAAATAAATTCACGATTATAGCCAGGTGCAATATTTTGTCCAAACATTGCTGCTTCTAATGCAATTGTACCAGAACCGCAAAATGGATCCACGAACGGTCGATTCGGATTCCACTTCGAAATTTGTACGAGTGCCGCAGCTAATGTTTCTTTTAATGGTGCTTCGCCTTGTGCTTGACGATAGCCTCGCTTATGCAAGCCCGTACCCGAAGTATCAATAGTAAGTGTAGCCACATCTTTTAAAATTGAAACTTCAATTTTATAAGTTGCACCGGATTCATCCAAAAATCCTAAGCGCTTATAATGCTGTTTCATGCGCTCTACAATTGCTTTTTTAGTAATAGCCTGACAATCGGGCACACTAAATAATTTCGATTTAACAGACTTCCCCGATACTGGGAAAGCTGCATCAACGGGTAAATATTTTTCCCAAGGTAGAGCTTTTACACATTCAAATAACTGTTCAAAAGATTTAGCTGGAAACTGTCCTACAACAATTTTTACTCGGTCAGCTACACGTAGCCATAAGTTTGTTCGTGCAATGGCCGTTTCGTCACCTTCAAAATACACTTTGCCGTTATCGACTGTTGTTTCATAGCCTAATGCCTGTACCTCTTGTGCTACAATCGACTCTAATCCCATTGCAGCAGTTGCTACTAATTTATAGTTTGCCATACACTAATTCCTTCCTTGATGTTCAATTTCCCAATACTCCATAAACTCCATAAGTTCGTGAAGTGGCAACGGTTTGCTGTAATAATAGCCTTGAATGATATCACAGTTCATTTTACGTAGTATATCCACTTGTTGTGCTTGTTCTACACCCTCAGCAACAACTTTCATTTTTAGTCGATGCGACATTTGAATAATCGCATCCACTACTGCCTGTTTTTCATCGAGTGAGCCAATATGCTGAATAAAGCTACGATCGATTTTTAAATAATCAAGGGGAAAGCGAACTAAATAACTAAGAGACGAATAGCCTGTCCCAAAATCATCAATAGAAATTTTAAAGCCCATTTTCTTCAGTCTCACAAGCTTGCTAACCGTTTCATTGGCACTGTTCATCACAGTACGTTCTGTCACTTCGATTTCAAAATTGTTAGCAGGCGTGTTATAACGCTCTAAAATCGCTTGAACAGATTCTAAAAAGTTTTGTTGCTTAAAGTGAATGCTTGAAATATTGATCGCAACTGGAATTTTGTAGCCGCATTGATGCATTGTCATAACTGCCTCACAAGCTTTTTCTATTATTACTTCACTTAAAGGAATAATTAACCCTGTTTCCTCAGCATAAGGAATAAATTCTGCTGGAGAGACAAATCCTAGTCTTTCACTATTCAAACGAACAAGTGCCTCTAACCCTTGAATCCCACCGTTTTCCATAGATACTTTAGGTTGGAAATGCAGTTCAAATTCCCGGTTTTCGATGGCTTTCCGCAGTTCTGAATCTAATAATAAAACACGCTGAGAGTCAGTCTTCAATTCATCAAAATAAAACGCATAGTCGTTAAGGCCATTCTTTTTTGAATATGTCATGGCCTTATCAGCGCAATGAATCAACTGCTCCGTTGTTTCACCATCTAATGGATACATACTGATACCAATACTCGTCGAAATAAAAATATCTTGACCATTAATTGCCAAAGGCTGTTCAATAATCCCAATAATTTGTTCAGCAAAATTTGCGGCTTCTTTGGCATTCTTTACGTTTGTTAACGTAATAATAAACTCGTCACCGCCATATCTAGCAATGATATCTTTATTTTTTAACAATGTTTTTAAGCGCTTTACCACTTCTACTAGAATGGTATCCCCGATTGCATGACCTAACGTATCATTAATTTGCTTAAAGCGATCTAAGTCTAAAAAATAGACGGCATGCTGTACTGAATGAGAAATAGTAGAAGTTGATTCTAATAGATTTTCCATTCTTTCAATATAAGCAAATCGATTGGATACTTCCGTTAATGAATCAGTTAATAAACGTTTTTCTAGTTCATTTTCTACTATTTTTCTTTCAGACAAATCTGTGAAAATACCACAGTAATTTGTAATCTCTCCCTTATCGTTGGTTACACCAACAATTGTTAACCATTCTGGATATACGTCTCCGGTTTTACGACGATTCCATATTTCCCCCTGCCAAATGCCTTCTTGTCGTATCTTTTGCCACATATCTAAATAAAATTGTAATTCATGAACACCTGACTGTAAAACGGCAGGCGTTTTTCCAATCACTTCATCACGTTTATAGCCAGTTACAAATTCAAATGCAGGATTGACCAATTCTATTCTTTTCTCTTTATCTGTGATCATGATGCCTTCAGATACATTTTCGAAGATTTTTGTCATTAAGGCAGTAGGATATTTGGAAATCGAATTTAGCTTCTCCAGACTATCGTTCACTCCGTTCATGTTTCCGCTCCATCCTATCTCTCTTTACTACCCTCATTATTTAGAAATGCGCTTTTGTGCCAGTCTACTGTATGTAGACAATATGTACATCGTTGCGATAACAGTTTAACTTCTTTAGCAAATATTTTCTGTAGCGAAAGCAAAGCTTCAGCTACAAATGTCTTTTGTACCGAAAGCATAGCGACAGAGGCATGACCAACAGTGTACAGCCTTATTCTCAAACGTATATCGCGCATGTCTAGACATGATTAACAACTTTTTCCTACTGTATTCAAAAGAAAAGCTCTCCACCAAATTGGAGAGCGCTTGTCATTTCATAAATAAGCATCAAAAAATTCCATAAGCCATGTTTTGTTCCCGAGTACTCAAACAGCTATCGCCTCGTACGGCCGGGTAGTAATCATCTATCTACAGAGCGAACTCTGTCCCTCTATCCGTTCAATTCCTTCTAGAGAGTGCCCCTACCATAATTTGGGTTTCTCACTCGTGGGGTTTACCTCGTTCCACCTTGCATGTTTCCAAGCAAGCTACGTCACTGTGGCACTTTCAGGAAGTTTCAACCATATCATTAAGACTTAGGTTTTCCTTCCGCCGTCAGCCTTTACAACTGCCTTACCTTATTTTTTCAGTAAGCACGAACACTACGGTCATCTCAGAACCGTGCGAGCATGGACTTTCCTCTACGACGTCTAGCGCCGCAGCGATTACTCGAATTTCATGATGATAAAAGAAATTATACTAGAGTTTTATGATAAATTCAATATATTTGACGAAAATTATTCATACAACTTACTACCAAATACGTGTTTCTCTAAATTCGAAAGACGTTTTAAAATATCAAAGTTTGTCGTACCAGTTACCGATGCAACAGGTTGTCTTTTGGGCGTATTATCAATTTCTTCTTTTAATTGTTTATTTTCTTCTCGAAGTTGGGCCACCACTTTTTCAAACATTTCATAGTCTTGTATTATTTCATCAAGAAATGAATCGACTTCTTCTACATTGTAGCCTTTAAAATTTTTTTTAAATTCCTTTTCAAGGATCATTTTTGACGTTAATTTAATATCCATTCACATCGCCCTTCCTCACACTACGTACGTCTCATTATAGCACACTTCATCACATTATATCGTCTGAAAACATCAAATATAAGGCTAAACTTGTCGTTTCTTGCGCTTACCCAGGAAATTATTTCTTATTTCCTAATCTGAGTAATCTCTTTTCCCAAGAAATTTCCCATTTGTGCTTTTGTTCTACTCTCCATTGCTCATTCTTTTTAATTAATCTTATGCCCTCTTGCGTATAAAAAAGGGCCTGGTCATAATCTTTCATCTGATGCTCATATATCATAGCGAGCTGTTCTAATACATGTAACTTTTTTCGTAGGTCAACGAAATGGAGAGCAGCCACAAATGCATCAATCGCTTCACTAAACTTTTTATTTCTTTTATGCTGTAGGGCTAAATAATACTGTGCATCTCCTGCTTCAAGTGCATCAAATTGGGTCGTTACCTTTTCCAAAACTTTTACGCTCTGTGAACTCTCTTTTAAATCAGCATACCATTCCCCAATATTCGTAAACGTTTTTGCCGATTCTTCGCCCGTCTCTTCAAATAGCAAATTTGTAGAATGGACATACAGCGTAATCAGCGAAAGTAAATCCCATTCATTATGAAGAAGGACTTTCATAAGTGCATCTGGAGCACCGCTTTTGATTGCATCTAAATAAATAATAGGTGCAAGATATCCAGGTATATCTCCAATGCGAGAAAAGCCAAGCTTCTCTTCTTCCACAGATTTTAACTTCATTCGTTCCATATCATTTTTCCATAAACGCTTAGAACTATGCAACAAATCGATTTGCCGTTGTGTACGCAGTTTAGGTAATTCTTTTTGGTGGAGTGTCCAGCGTGTTTCAAGTTGCGGCCAATCGAAGCTTTTGCCATTGTAGGTAATCACCGTTGCTATTTTTTGCCAAAGCTTTGATTCAAAAAGTAACGCCGCCTCATGAGCAGGATCGGCTAGAATATATTGAGTTAAAATAAAGCTCTCATCTTCTTCTGATACTTCTAAAAAGCCTAGAAGAAAAATTTGTGTGCCTACACCCTTTAAGCCAGTCGTTTCCGTATCAAAAAATAATACCTTTTCATTCAGTGCTAACGCATATGGGTGTTCGAACTGTGCCTCTTGCCATTTTACTAATGCATCAAAAAATGACTGCAACTTATAATGACCGTGCTGAAAACTAAACGGATAACGCACTTGTCGTTTAAAAACAATACCGAAATCATTTTCTACAACTGTCAGACCAGCCTTTTCCCACCGCTCTGTATAGCTTGGAGCAATAGGTCTTTGATAAGCAGATTTATCCTCTTTTTTTGGAGTTGTCGTCGTTTTTTTACCGAGCATTTTTTTCATTTGTAAAATTTTATTTTCGTAAGACATTCGCTTCACTCATTTTCTGCATGTAAAATTGCTAAAACTTGTAGTGCTTTTTCTTCGCTTGCTCTAAAGTTTTTACCACAATTATAACCTATAGCAATCATAGTGCAACTTTAACTTGTGCACAAAGGCAAGGTGATTGTTGCAGAAGAAGGTGTCTATAATGATTTCCCAGCATTAATTGGAGACTATGCAGCTTGGATTAAATCAGACCAAGAAAATATCGAAGCGAAAATCATGCTTAAAAATCTTAAAACAGATAAAACCATAAGTATTTATAATGTAAATACTTATAGTCATAGGAATATGTTTTTATCTACAGCAGATGGAAAAATATTATTTTCTGATGAAAAGGATAACTTAGGTTACCTCTATTTATATGATGTGAAAAGTAAAGAACTACAAGAATTTAAAACCTCTTATGAATTTATTGGTCGGGCAAGGTTACTAAATAATCATCAATGGGTTTATTTAACTTTTGACGACCCTACTAAACGTGCAACTGGTAAAGAAAAACTGATTTTCTACGATGAATCAACAAATCGTACTCAAGAAGTTGTTTCGGATATATTATCATCAAGTGGTCTTATATCTGATTTTAATAATCAAGTATTTTTAAACTATAACGAAAATAAATACTATAAAAAATTTAAGGTAACGGATAATTTATTGGTAGAGGATGGTTGGTTGGAAATACCCAATTTATTTAGGTTTTCAGCTAAAAATGATACTTATATTTTTAACCAGGAAAATTCAATTGATAAAGGCAAATTAATTATCCAAAGTGAACTCTCTAATTAAAACATTGGCTGTCCCCAATCGTCGGGGATGGCCTTCTTCTTTTAAAATAGTGTTAAAACTCAATTTCTCGCCTTTAAAGACCAAAAAACAAAGAAAATTTAATACTATTGAAAAAATTAAAGCAGCCTTTCCTTGAGGGTACTCTTTCAAAATAACCAAAAATGGCAAAGACGGCAATTTGATATGCTCCCTATTAGGTAGACAGATAAAAAATAAAATCTGTTTATCTAATAGGGAGCATATCATGTAAGAGCGCCTGGTTTATATATTTTGGTGGCTGATTAATAATTTTTCCACCTGAGTTTTAAGGGCTTGATTTGCATACGCGAACACTAGATCCTCGCCAGCTGTGGCAACAACGAGATCACTAAAATATTCATCACTCTTTTACTTTAAAATCCAAAGGAGCTCTACTACCCTTTTCTTTCCTTGCCCTAAGCTATCTTGAGCTCCAATACATGATGGACAGCCTGATTCACAAGCACAGCCTGCTACATGCTCCAATGTTTTAGCTAATAAATTTTCCCATAAATCATACACTTTTTCACTTAGACCAATACCACCAGGATACTTATCATAAACAAAAAATGTCGGTTGCTCATTATGCGTTGCCTTTACTTGTGGGACAACTGCGACATCGCTACTGTCACATTGAATGAATATCGGAATGAATGCATTCATCGCATAAGCAGCCCCAGTCATGGCGTCCGTTAGCTCCGCCTCCGACCATTTTTCTAGCGCAGAGAATGATAGCCACGATGAGCTTGTATGCATTTCGTCCGGTGGTAAATGAATTGGACCGGAACCGATATTATCATGTGTACCGAAGCGTATTTTTTTAAAGATTGTTGCCTGTGCGACTAAGCCAACATCACCGAAGCCAATAATACCACCTTTATAATCTCGGCTCCGATCTTCCTCTAGCACCTTCATCTCGACTGCTAAATTTGCGTCCGTATAGTAATCGACATCTACTTCCCGTACATACGCTTTCTTTTCTTCCCAATCAAGCTTTTCTACTTGAAATTGAATGCCCTGGTGCAAATATATCGCCTCTTCATGTAGTAATGTCATCGCACTATGACGATCCATTTCACCAATAACCTTTGTTTGTGCAGGAACAGTCCTATCAATGATCACAACATTTGCTTGCGAAGCAGAACGAAGACTAATGTCATGTGCCGGGAAACGGTCACTCATCCAATGCCACTTCTCACTCGTTTTAAAAACAACGCCTTCCTCCGCTAAATAGTCCAGTAACTCCTGAATGTCATATTCACCATATGTATCATGTACGGAAAATGGTAGCTCAAACGCTGCACATTTTAAATGATCCATTAAAATCAGCATATTTTCAGGATAAATACGCGCTTCCTCTGGGGCACTACCAAGTAAAAAAAGTGGATGATTTACAACGTACTGGTCAAGTGCTGCCGATTGTGCGACATAAATGATGAGCGCCTCGTCCTGACGACGGCCAGCACGACCCGCTTGCTGCCAAGCACTAGCGATATTTCCCGGGTATCCTGTCATAATACATGCTTGTAATTGGCCAATATCGACGCCTAATTCCAGCGCATTCGTACTAACCACCGTTTGAATCGTACCATCACGAAGCCCTCGTTCAATAACACGTCGCTCAGAGGGTAAATAACCACCACGATAACCTCGCACCGACTCATCTAATAGCTTATTGCGCGTAAGCTCCTTTAAATACGTCACAATCATTTCAACTCGCACACGACTTTTAGCAAAAATAATGGTTTGAATTCCTGCTGTATATAATCTTTTTGCGAGATCGCTCACCTCTAAAACAGCGCTTCGACGCACGCCAAATGTTTTATGGACGATCGGTGGATTATAAAAAAGAAATGTCTTTTTCCCAACTGGCGCGCCAGAATCACTGATTAAGGCATGGCTTTCATTCGTTAAAGCTTCTGCTAGCTCTTTTGGATTTTTAATCGTTGCTGATGTACAAATGAAAATCGGCTTACTGCCATAAAACTCACAAATACGTTTTAATCTTCGAATAACATGCGCAACATGCGAGCCAAACACACCTTTATAGGTATGCAACTCATCAATGACGATATACTGCAAATTTTCAAATAGTGAAACCCATTTCGTATGATGTGGCAAAATCCCTGAATGCAGCATATCCGGATTTGTCATCACAATATGCCCTGCCTTACGAACCTTTTGACGAATGCCAGGCGCGGTATCCCCATCATACGTATAGCTTAAAATTTCCTCCCCGCTTTGTTCGATTAGTTCATTTAAATCATTTTTCTGATCCTGTGCCAAAGCTTTCGTTGGAAATAAATAAATCGCGCGTGAATTTTTATCTTCTACTATTTTTTGGAGTACCGGTAAATGGTAGCAATATGATTTTCCAGACGCTGTTGGTGTAACAGCCGTAAAAGAAACACCCTCTATCGCATAATCAAATGCCTGACGTTGATGAGTATACAGTCGTTCTATCCCTCTTGTTTGGAGAGCCTTTACAAGTGAAGGATGTAAATTCTCTGGAAAAGGAGCATATTTAGCTTCACGCCCTTCAAGCGTTTGCCAGTGTAAAATGCGTTCCTTTAACTCCTCATCATATCTCCACTCGTTTAACAGGTCACTAATGGTCCTTTTTTTCGATAACATCTGTTTGTGTCTCCTTCACTAACCTTTCAAAAATTTTTAATGTATACGAGGTTGAATGAATTGCATCTAAAAAACGCTTTTTACTCGTTTCTTTATAAAAAGATTGCACAACAAATTGCTCCATCGATTCTACCGCTGAAGCAATTTGCTGTGTATGCATATATTTTGGCTGATTTTTTTGAATCCACCCATTCGCCTCCTGCTGCCATTCCTTTAAAAGTTGGTGAATGACATTAGCGTGTGGCTTCACCTCCACAAAAAAGTCGGGCGTACGATTCTCCTCACGCAATTGCCAGAAGCGTGATACACATTTTTCACATTCATCTATTAATTTGGAAGTTTGCTGTAATAATAACAAATTTCGCACCTCTTCTTATTCAATTAAGGCTCATCACCAAAATGGGTGGGTTTCCGCTCCAACTGGTCACTTGCTTAGGACATTTGATAAGCCGTTTGGGCATTCGTCACACTTTGTTCCTCTATAGGTGCTCCAGCCTTATAACACGGCATACATTAATTGTCTCCCAAAATTTTTGGCGATGAGCGTTAAAATATATTTTTATTATTAGGTTGGTACTACTTAAAATACAGAGTGAACTACATTAATATAAACGCATAATCTCATTATAAGCTAGTTTCGAACTTTAAAATTCGTCTACAAAATAATTTATACTATATGAGTAATTTCTAAGATAGAAGCCTTTATTTATGGCTCATCACCATAACGTGGGCTCGATTTTCGTTCCGACAGTGCGAATACGTAATGTAAGGCCCGAAGTCTTTATCAACGTGATGCTTTTTTAGCCCTCGTGCCACTCACAATTTTGACCAAGGAGTCCCTTGTTTCCGTAAATGACTAATCCAATGTATGAAAAATACTCATTATTTAACTTGCCTATAAGATAAGTGTACCAAAGTCTATCATTTTTCACTACTAATAGGCGAACAAGCATTCTTTACTTGCCAGTTCTTTTCTGCTAAGCTTACTTTCTGGCTAACAGATTTGAGCTGCATAAAAAATTGCATGCTCTGTGCATTGTTTTCCAAAGACACCCTCGTTAACAGTAATTGATTGACCAGATCCAACTGCGCAACTAATTGTTTTAACTTGTTCAAAATAACGCCTCCTTCGCTTTAATTTATGTATTCCTCGCATGTATAAAATACCCTTCATGCGTGACAAAATAAGCGTAAGTTAGCTGAAAGAAGAAGTATTTCGATAAAATTTAATTGAACTAATCTATTAAATTTCGTCCGCTACAAAAGCGTCTATCAAGTAAAGAAGCTAATGTGGCGTACAGTTTTTTCTATAAATTTGCTTGGGAAATTCAGCAGTTATTTTGACGATTCGCGTGAAAGAACTAGTAATATTACATGATATTTTTCGACTTTAGGCGGCGAAAATTGCCCAAATTTATTGGTAATTTCAACTAACGTAAATCTAGTATCAATTATACTATTAATGGAAGTGGAGAACTGCTACTTAATCATGGTAAACTATTGTATAATAGCAGTATTATAGAGGGTGAACTAAGTGACAATTCGTTATCCGAATGGGAAATTATATTCCCCTAATCCAGCAGTTCAAAAAACAGCAAAAAAGGGAAAGGACAAAGATTTTTCTTTTAGTAATCGAGGAAAAACACTAGAAGATGAAATTAATGAAGCAAACGATTATTATGTAAAAAGGCGACTTGCTATCATTCATAAGAAACCTGTTCCCGTGCAAATCGTCAAAGTAGAGTACCCATCACGAAGTGCTGCAGTTATTCGTGAGGCTTATTTCCGAACACCATCAACAACAGATTACAACGGTGTTTGGAATGGGCATTATATTGATTTTGATGCAAAGGAAACGGCTTCAAAAACCAGTTTTCCGCTAAAGAATATTCACCCACATCAAATGACACATATGCAGCAAGTGACGGAACAAAATGGTGTGGCTTTTATTATCGTTCGTTTCTCAGCTTTTGAACGATATTTTATCGTGCCATACGATGTTTTTCAAAAGGCCTGGCTAGCGATGGAAAACGGTGAACGTAAATCGATCCCCTTCTCTACTATAGAAAAGGAAGCTTTTGAAATTCCTACAAGCTATTATCCACGTATCGATTATTTACCGATTGTCCAACAGCTAATTGAAGCAAAAAGTCACGGTTCTGAAAGTGAGGAGATAGTAGAATGACTGAACGTCGTGCGACACGCGGTGAGCATCAAAAGGCTCTCGCTCAAAAAAATAAAAAAAGCGCTCCGAAATCATCGAAGAAAAAATGGTTCAAGCGCATTATGCTAACACTTGTAGCTATTGTAGCTGCATGTTTTATTGGAGGTGCTGGGTTATTCGCCTATTATGCAAGTAGCGCACCTAAACTAGATGAAAACTTACTGAAGGACCCCGTTTCCTCAGAGTTTTATGATAAAAACGGTGATTTATTTGCAACGATTGGTGTAGAAAACCGTAAATATGTAAAATATAAGGATATCCCACAGGATATGATTAACGCGATCCTTGCAACGGAAGATGTACGCTTTTTCGAGCACGGTGGTATGGATTTTTATCGCCTTGGTGGGGCAATACTCGCTAACTTCCGTGATGGCTTCGGGGCACAAGGGGCCTCGACATTAACACAGCAAGTTGTTAAAAACTCATTTTTACAAAATGAGAAAAAATTAAAACGTAAGGCACAGGAAGCCTGGCTTGCCTTCCAATTAGAACGTAAATATACAAAAGAAGAAATTTTTGAAATGTACTTTAACAAAATGCTGATGTCAGGTCGTGTTTATGGCTTCGGTACAGCAGCCCAATATTTCTATGGAAAAGAACTAAAAGATTTAACTTTAGATGAAGAAGCATTACTTGCAGGTTTAGTACAACGCCCAAATGCTTACAATCCATTAAAAAATCCTGAACTTGCAGAAAAACGCCGTAATACGGTTCTAGGATTAATGTATCAACATGATAAAATTACCAAAGTTCAGATGGAGGAAGCTAAAAAAGTAAACGTTCAAGCTAGCCTAGCTGACGATGCGACACGTCAAAAATTTTCTGGCTCTAAATACGATGCCTTCCTTGATGTCGTTATTAATGAACTAGAGAAAAACGGTGATGGTAGTGCAATGGCGGAAGGAATTAAAGTCTATACGACACTTGATCCGAAAGCACAACAAACTGTTGAAAACATTATGAATGATGACAGTAACTTCCCAACAGAAAAAATTCAATCGGGTGTGGCTGTTATTGATACGAAAACTGGTCAAATTCAAGCAATTGGTGGCGGACGCCATTACGGGGCTGAACGTGGTTTTAACTATGCATTTGACTTAAAGCATCAACCAGGCTCAACAATGAAGCCATTACTAGATTATGGACCAGCCATTGAAAATTTAAAATGGTCAACAGGTCAAACACTTGTGGATGAACCTATGAAATACACAAATTCGGATCAAACCATCACAAACTGGGATAATAAGTATATGGGCGCAATAACAGCTCGTAAAGCTTTATATGCTTCACGTAACGTTCCAGCTGTTAAAACATTAAAAGAAGTTGGTATTGAAAAAGCACAAGAATTTGTTGGGCGTTTAGGTATTAATAGTAAAAATGTTTATGAATCTGATGCGATCGGTGGTGGGGATATTACAATGTCTCCTACTCAAATGGCAGCTTCCTATGCAGCATTTGGGAATAATGGTGTTTACACTGATCCTTATGCGATTACAAAAATCGTTTATCGTGATGGTAAAACAACAAAAGACTACACACCAAAGTCTAATGTAGCCATGAGCGATTACACAGCTTATATGGTGACTGATATGTTACGTGATGTTGTCGGCAATAAGCCTGATGCATCAGGTACTGCAGCCAATGTATCTGGATTAGATATCGCAGGTAAAACAGGTACAACAAACTATTCAAGCGCTGATTTTAACAAGCATAATTTACCGGGTACAAGTGTGCCAGATTCATGGTTTGCTGGTTACACATCAAACTATTCAATCGCTATTTGGAGTGGTTATGAAGATCACTTTGATCCTATCACAACTTGGGATGAACGTCGTTTACCACAACATTTATTTAAACAAATTATGAAAGATATTTCGGCGAACGTTGAAACACCACGTTTCAAAAAACCAAACTCAGTTGTAGAAGCTACAATTGAAGTAGGAACAAAGCCGCTTAAATTAGCAAGTGATTTCACTCCAAGTGAGTTACGTCGAACAGAGCTATTTGTACGCGGTACAGAGCCTAACGAAGTTTCAAATGAATACGCAGTGCCAGAACTTTCTTCACCTTACAATGTAAGTGCAAGCCTAGATTTAGAAGGTCAATCTATCAATATTTCTTGGGCGCATGATGCAATGCTTAATCCGGAAACAGACGAACCTCTACCAACAACCTTCGAGGTATCCGCTACACGAGAAGATGGACAGACTATTCCTCTTGGTAAAACGGAAAGCAAAGGCTTAACGATTAGCAACATACTGGAAGATGGCAAATACACGATTTCTGTCGTGGCAGTTGTAGAGGGTACACGCAGTAAACCAGGGACAACTTCCTTCCAAGTAACAGGTACGACTGATGAAGATAAAGAGCCAGCTACTCCGGATCAACCTGATGTTGAGGAACCAACAGCACCTGATCAAAATGGCAATAACGGAGACAATGATAACGGCATTGGCAATAACAGCAACAATGACAATGACAATAGCGGCAACAATGGGAATGGTAACGACGGTAATGGTAGCAAACCACCAACAACGCCAACTGAACCAACCGCACCCGATGATGGTACCGGAAGTACTGAATAAAATAAAGCAGAGTAGAGTAGCGTAACGCTACTCTACTCTGCTTTTTTGTTGTTAAAGAACTAGATGTCAGTGTCAGGGCGTGATTTCCGTTCCGCTGGGCGCTTTCCTAAGGACCGTCGGGGCAACAGGAAGTTCATTTGAAGGTGTTACTACAGGACTTGATGCTGTTAGCCTTCCGTTAACCCGCTTCGCTAAAGGGTCGCTAATCCCCCAAGGAGTCGCCCAGCCTTCACTCCAATCAACCACATCACATAGAGTGTTTCTTTGGCAAGGCAATCTAATTTATAATGATACATTGAAACTTCACAAGATGCTTTTTTGCACAAAGGCGTACCCTTAACCATTTTGTTTTTCCACACTATGAAAAAGGCTGGGACATAAGTACTTTTAACGTGAAATGCAAAAAGTTCTCATCAGAAAAGCGCGAGAAATCAACATTTCTAAAATTGATTGCGCACGCTTTTAAGGTTTTGACCAGTAATGTAGCAGCCTCTTTTATATTTTTTGATTTTTTGCAGCCTGCAAGCGTAGCCGTGCTGCCCGTTTTTTTGTTTCCTTAAATAATTCAACGAGCTGACGATAACAGGCATATTGACCAGGCTTTGCTTTAATAAAGGTTAATCGTTCTACAGCGTTAATAGGCAACACTTCATCGCCTGCTTCTTGCACTAAGCGCTCAAACAATAATATAGCCTCTTCCATCAATCCTTTTGCTTCACCATTCCTTGCATCATGAGCTGCATGAATTTTGCCTTCTAGTTCTGTCCACTCTGCAAACCAAGTATCTATTTTTTCCTTTTCGATTGCCTCTACATTCACGCTTCCTTCACCAGCCCTTTCTTTAAACGCTTTTGCCCTTCTCTACAATCATCAAGTAAAGGGCAAGTGTGACAGTTAGGGTTTTGAGCTTTACAATGATAACGACCGAAGAAAATTAGCTGATGATGTGTTTTCGACCACTTGTCCATCGGTGTTTTTTTCATAATTGTTTCTTCGACTTCAAGCACTGAATCCTTCCAGCGACAAAGCCCTAAACGTTTAGACACGCGCTCTACATGTGTATCCACTGCAAGTGCAGGAATGTCAAAAGCTACAGACAATACGACATTAGCCGTCTTACGACCAACACCGGGTAATGTGACTAATGCTTCTCGGCTTGCTGGTATTTCGCCCTCGTATTCCTCTAATAGCCTTTGACATAATGCTTGAATATTCTTTGCCTTATTTCGATACAAGCCAATGGAGCGAATATCCTGTTGCAGCTCCTCTAAGGATACAGCTAAATAATCTTCAGGCTTTTTATATTTTTGAAACAATGTTTTCGTTACTTTGTTTACAAGTACATCCGTACACTGTGCTGATAATAGCGTGGCAATAGTTAGTTCAAACGGATTGTCATGCACTAATTCACAATGGGCATCAGGAAACATACGATCCATTTCTGCTAGACAATGCTCCCATTGTTTTTTTGTTAACATGTTGGAAGCCCCCCTATTCTCTTTCTTCTAACCAATTATAAAATGGTACTTTATTTGTTGACTGCGTTTCTTGCTGCATTGCTCGTACTGGTGGTCGGTTAAAGGTTTGTTTTTCCCGGAACTGCTCGCTTTGCTTCTGTGCAGCCTGTGGTGTCGTAATATTTTTCTTTTTCCACTCCAGTAATATTCGATCGATATAACGAATACTTAGCTTGCCGGCAAACACAGCCTCCTTAAGCGCCTCCTTAATAAGCGCCGGACTGTGCTTATCCTCATCTAACCAAGATCCGATTTTTTCTAGCTCTAAAGGAGATAAAAGTCGCCCCATTTCCTCTTCAAATAATCGGAAAATCTCCCCCTCTTCTTGTCGGAGTGATGCTGCTGATTTTTGCTGTTCCTTCATTTCAATCATCTGCATAATACGCTCCCAAAGCGGGTATACCGAATATTTTTCATATAGTTTGCCATTTGCATCGACGTCGCTTGTTATTTCAAGGAAACCTTTTTGCATTAATCGCTGTAGACGTGAAGTAATGTCATTGCCAGGCATTGTCAAACGATTCATCAGGTCATTAGGCGTTGGAAAATCATTCCCCTCCATATGGAACGCCAGTAAATGCATAACAATAAGTGCCTCATCATCCTCAATATTTAACTCCTTATAAAACTGAAAAAAAAGCTGAGGAATTTGAATCATTCTCTGCTCAGTCCATGTACGGAGTCGATTGTTATTTGTGCTCATATTATACTTGACTCCTTTTTCTATCGTAAGTAGAAAAGCCGCGTAGACATATCACTACGCGACTTTTTTAATTTTAACTGCTTTAACGAGCAGCCATTTATCTGTACCGAAAGGAAGCGTCAGGCGCAAAATATATTTACAGGAAAGACGCTAAAGCTTCACTTTCAAAACCTATAACCAAACTAGTCGTTGCTTATGGATATAAGCGGTTTAGTAAACGTGGGAATGGAATCGTTTCACGAATGTGCTCCGTGCCAGAAATCCATGCCACTGTACGTTCTAACCCAAGACCGAAGCCTGAATGTGGTACAGATCCTTGTTTACGTAGCTCTAAATACCATGCATAAGCATCTAAAGATAATTGATGTTCTTTAAGACGTGATTTTAATAAATCAAAATCATGGATACGCTCAGAACCACCAATTATTTCACCATAACCTTCCGGCGCAATTAAATCTGCACATAATACAACATCATCACGATCAGGATGTGGTTGCATGTAGAACGGCTTAATGCCTACTGGGTAACAAGTGATGAATACAGGTTTGTCAAATGAATTCGCAATTGCTGTTTCATGTGGTGCACCGAAATCATCGCCCCATTCAATATCGTCAAATCCTTGTTCATGCAATAATTTAATGGCATCGTCATAAGAAATACGAGGGAATGGTGCTTTAATATTTTCAAGCTTAGATGTATCACGACCAAGTCGCTCTAGATCTAATTTGCAATTTACTAGAACTGATTGCACGATATGCTCCACATATTGTTCTTGTACTTCTAAGTTTTCTTCAAATTCAGCAAATGCCATTTCCAGCTCAATCATCCAAAACTCGATTAAGTGACGGCGTGTTTTAGATTTTTCAGCACGGAATGTTGGACCGAATGAGAACACTTTTCCTAAAGCCATCGCAGCCGCTTCCAAGTAAAGCTGACCAGATTGAGAAAGGAAAGCATCTTCATCAAAATATTTTGTATGGAATAGCTCAGAAGTCCCTTCAGGAGATGAACCAGTTAAAATTGGTGGATCCATTTTTGTAAAGCCATTGTTGTTAAGAAACTCATAAGTTGCACGAATAATTTCATTACGAATTTTCATGATCGCATGTTGCTTACGAGAACGCAGCCATAAGTGACGGTTATCCATTAAAAACTCAGGACCGTGTTCTTTGGGCGTAATCGGAAAATCAGTTGCAGCATGTAGTACTTCAATAACAGTTACAACAAGCTCACAGCCAAAGCTTGAACGCTCATCTGCTTTAACCTCTCCTGTTATGTACATAGAAGTCTCTTGGGACATACCTTTTGCAATGGCAAAGATTTCTTCGCCAACTTCTTCTTTTACAACAACGCCCTGTACAAAGCCAGAACCATCACGTAATTGTAAGAAGGCAATTTTTCCACTTGAACGTTTATTCGCTAACCAAGCTCCTAGCTTGACGGTTTCACCGATATGCTTTGGCATATCTTGAATCATAATTTTTTTCATAGAAATCCTCCAAAGTTCAATCAATTGTGCCTTGGCATAATTGCGTCTGGAATCGGCTTTGTGCTTAGGCCTGCACGACGCAGGTCAGTTAGCCGTTATCGCATGGATGCGATGGTTTTAGGCTAACACCCCCTAAGAACTCCTTTCCGATTCCATGACATCCGCCGGAGGCTTTAGGCCAACAAGATGTTGGTCACTCAGTCGTTGCCACAGGACGTGGCGTTCTTAGACTGAGTTCCACTATTTCAGCGGGCGTTTGGACTCCCTCTGAAAAATAGCTTACATTCGCATTCATCTCACCACCTATAGAGGTGGGCGACTTCTGTACCTGTCGCTACGCTTTCGGTACAAAAAAGATCTGCTGAAAGATGTTAAAAGGATTAGTCTTGCCATTTTGATTTTACAAATGTATCAATTCGACGGACTGCCTCTTCTAATAAGTCTAAAGATGTAGCATAAGATAAACGCATTGTAGTTGGTGCACCAAATCCAGAACCTGGAATCACTGCTACATTTGCTGCTGTTAAAATATCCGCAGCGAATGCATCTACTGAATCATAGCCAGTATGGGCCATAGCTTCTGCTACATCCGGTAATAAATAGAATGCACCGTGAGGTTTTAAAACGTTGAAGCCAGGAATTGCACTTAACTGTGGATAAATTTTTTCAAGACGCTTTTCGAATGCTTGACGCATTTCTTCTACTGCGTCTTGTGGTCCATTATACGCTTCGACTGTTGCATATTGTGCAGTTGTTGTTGCGTTTGATGTAGAGTGTGATGCAAGATCAGTCATGGATTTAATAATGTCCGCATCTCCTGCAGCATACCCAATACGCCAGCCTGTCATAGAGTGGGATTTTGCAACACCATTTACAACGATTGTACGTGCTTTCACTGTATCAGAAACTTCAGCAATTGAAAAATGCTCAATACCATTGTATACAAGCTTCTCATAAATTTCATCTGACACGATTAATATATTTTTTTCTTCTGCAACAGCAGCAATCTCAGCAATCTCTTCGCGAGAATAAATCATACCTGATGGGTTGCTAGGAGAGTTAATAATAACTGCTTTTGTTTTTTCTGTCACAGCAGCTCTTAATTGATCCGCAGTAATTTTATAGCCTTGCTCACTTGTGCCTTCCACATAAACAGGTACACCGCCAGCTAATTTCACTTGCTCAGGATAAGATACCCAATAAGGAATTGGAATAATAACTTCATCGCCCTCGTTTAAAATAACTTGGAATAAAGTGTAAAGAATATGTTTTGCCCCAACACCTACAATTACTTCATTTGGCTTGTATGTAAGATTGTTGTCGCGTTGAAGTTTATCGATAATAGCTTGCTTAAGTACTGGAAGACCGCCAGCAGGTGTATATTTTGTTAAACCTTTTTCCATCGAGTCAATGGCAGCATTTAAAATATTTTGTGGCGTGTTGAAGTCTGGCTCACCAGCGCCGAGGCCAATAACATCAATACCTTGCTCTTTTAACTCCTTCGCTTTCGCAGTAATGGCTAAAGTTGAAGATGGTGTTAAAGTTTTTACACGGTTTGCTAATAAATTTTTCATACGGGATCTACTCCTCTTATAAATTCGTAATGCGCTTCCACCAGTCGCCGTCCTTAAACATAATATAGACATAGTTGAGCTTATCGTGATCGTTTAGGTATGAAATTTCCCAAACAGCACCTGGCTCCTCATAGCCTAATTTCACATTGAGGACTTTTTGTACATTTCCTTCCTTTTTTAAAACCGATAATGCCTGCTTTTCCGTAATACCATCTTTTAAAAATACTTCCTTCATTGAATCAGCTTTTAGATTCGTCGGAACAAAGACAGCTTTTTTATCACCATATTCATCTACCCCGAACACAGTGACATACGAATGTTTGCCATTATATGTGTAGGACTCCGAGACGATTGCGAGGGCTTTGGCATCAAGTGACAACTGTTCAGCTTGCTCTTCAATTGAATCGAATGGAGCCCCGGCTTTCCAGAGTACTAAAATACTAATGACAAGTGACAACGAAACCATAAAGACAGAAATGAAAATCAACCAGTTTTTCATCTATTCACCTTAAGTTTCACATCTAGCTTATTCTTTAACACGAATGCCTGATGCTTTTGCATGTTTATAACTGCGTATACATTCATTTTGCTTTCCATTTTTGTCAACCTGCTTTCTTTCCTCATACCACAACATTATACAACAATTTTGCGCTGTCGTGTTTCTTAATTTCATATATTGTACGTTGATATAGGAAGTAAAGTTTGCCGCAAAAAAAACTATGATAATTCACACATATCATAGTTCATAACCATCATTTATAGCGCTGTACAAGCACCGATTTGCAAAGATTATATAAAGAAATTTTTTGTAAATGACATAAACGCCCATGTTACACCTTTTGGCTCTAAATCTCTTCTAGCAGTTAATAAGCGATAACCCCATACTTTGCTTTGAATATCAAATATTTGCAGATGATTCAATGTAGCTATTTTTTATAAGTACAATGATCTCCATTATTGTCCTAGTTGCCTATTGTTTTTACCCATATGATGAGGTAATGAGCAAGTTTTAAGAATTGAAAAGGGACGTGATGTTTTGACTAAAGAAGTTAATCCTACAGATCCAGCAACAATACCAAAATTTGTGGATGAGCTGCCAAAACCGGTTACCGTTAAACCAAAATATTATAAGGGCCAACAAAGAAAAGATTATTATGAACTTAAAATGATGCAAGCAGAGCATACTTTTCATAAAGATTTCCCCAAATCAATTATCTGGGGCTATAACGGGCTTTATCCCGGACCAACTATTGAAGCTAAAAAAGACAAAAGTATTTATGTTCGATATAAAAACCAATTGCCGTTAAAGCACTTTTTACCCATTGATTACACACTTTCTGCGGCAAACGATTCAAAGGAAGTAAGAACTGTTACACATTTACATGGCGCTAATGTCGATTGGGAAAGTGACGGCCATCCCGAGGCATGGTATACAAGAGATTATGCGCAAACAGGTCCAAAATTCAGTAAAGAAATACATGAATATACGAATCATCAACCCGGTACAACACTTTGGTACCATGATCATGCAATGGCGCTAACTCGTTTAAATGTATATGCGGGATTAGCGGGTTTTTATTTACTTCGGGATTCACTTGAGGAGCGTTCTAACCTACCTTGTGGTGACTATGAGTACCCGATCTTAATTCAAGATAAATCGTTTAATGAAGACGGCTCTCTTTTCTATCCTGATGAACCCCCATTCCCAGTTCCCGTACATCCATCAATTACACCCGGCTTTGTTGGGAATACCATCGTTGTAAACGGTAAGGTTTGGCCTTATTTAAATGTCGAGCCTCGTAAATATAGATTTCGTTTTCTCAATGGCTCCAATAGAAGAGGTTATGTCATTAGCCTTTCAAATGGAGAGCCTATGATACAAATTGGAACAGATGGAGGCTTTTTATCAGCTCCTCAAGAAATTCAATCAGTTGCGTTATTGCCGGCAGAACGAACTGATGTCATTGTCGATTTTTCAAAATATGAAGGTCAGGAAATAACGTTAGTCAATTCTGATGAGGATTTCATTGATGAACATACTAGTGTCATCATGCAATTTAAAGTGTGTCTTCCTCTAAAGTATGAGGATACTAGTGAAATACCAGAAAGACTTGCCGTATCAATGGATTTACATCCACATGATGCACATATCGAGAGACAGTTACCATTAACTGCTACGACAGATGATTTTGGTCGGCCAATGTTATTATTAAATAATCGTATGTATCATGACCCTACTACTGAAAAGCCTGCACTTGATAGTATAGAAATCTGGAATTTTATGAATGCCACTCAGTTTGATCACCCTATTCATCTACATTTAATTCAATTTAAAATACTAGAACGACGCCCTTTCGATATGGAGCTATATCAAAATGAAGGGAAACTAGAATTTACAGGTCCACCCGAAAAACCACATAACTATGAGCAAGGTTGGAAGGATACTGTAAAAGCGGAGGCAGGGAAGGTTACGAAAATTATTATGCATTGGAAAGATCATGCCGGTCATTATATGTGGCATTGTCATCTCCTAGAGCATGAAGATCATGACATGATGCGACCAATACTTGTCATGAAGGACGTTCAGCCCGTACTAAAGCCACATGCTGAATTCCAGCATGAGGTAGAGCATTCGCAAGAACAGCATCATGACGACTCTACTATTGTTATCGGCAATAATGAGCACACTATACCATTCTTGAACACTACTCAAGACATCACTCCAACGGAAGAAATAGTAGAATATGCCCAAACTTCTTTGCAAACAACGTATTTAGAAGATGAAATAGCCTATACTCCGCAAACGATCCCTCTCTTAACTAGTACGCAAAACATTACTCACTCTACTGAAACAGCTTATTTAGAAGACAATGTGGAATATAATCAGCTATCTGCACCACTCTTGAACCATACTCAAAATATCGCTTTTTCAAAAGTAGAACTCCCAGAACATCAAATTCATAAAGTTACTGATCATGAAAGTATTCCTCAACCACACTTCCTGTCTACTGAGTTTCAACCTCCACGACAAAGAATAGCTACTAGACGTCGAAGAAGATGGTACTAATGTTAGGAGGCTGGGTCAAAAATAGCGAAACCTTAAAAAGCGCGAGAAATCAATTTTAGAACGTTGATTTCTCGCGCTTTTAGTCGGGTCGATAACGGAAATGGTGAGCATTATCTATTTGTTCTGTAAAGGCCAACAATAAAAGTGAATCATTTTGCTGCCTCGCTCTTTTCAAATCGTAAAATTCTCTTAGTTGCTATTGCCATCACTATCATAACACTACTAATGATTAAAATAGGAACGTAGACTTTAACACTAAATAACTCAAATAATACGCCATACAATATTTGCCCAATTGGTGCCATACATTGTGAAACAGCAATGATAATAGCCATGACCTTCCCTAAGTTTTCATTAGGTGTTTCTTTTTGTACAAGCGTAATAACATATATTGAAATAACGGTAAGAATCATAGCTATGATCAGTGCGCTTCCGACAAATAAAGTATAAGACGGAGAGTAACCTATATTAAGCATGAAAGGCGTAACTGCTAGAGCCATTGGCACAATCAATAAGGCAGTGATTAAAACCCAAACATATAAATTATTAATACCCATTTTTTTCGCCATATACCCCATTGATAAAGCTCCTAAGATTGTGGCAAAATCGATTAACCCCATCCCTACCCCATACAGTGTATCACTACTTTGCATAGTAACACGGAGAATAATCGGTACCCCCACGACAAACAGGGGGGTTACTAATACGTTTAATAATGCCGCTAAAATCATACATTTGAATATAAAAGATTGCTTCACTACATAGCTAAAGCCTTCTTTCAAATCATTTACAAGCGTTGGAATAATATGTCCGCTCTGCTCTCGTTGCAAAAATGGTATATGAATAAACATCTCTAATATAGCAGAAAGGAAAAAGAACACACCACTTACCACGACAAGCACTTTTAAGCCAATCATACCGTATAGTATTCCTCCTAATACAGGAGCAGCTACATTCGACAAAGATTGAATACCATTGACAATGCCATTTGCTTGCTCAAGCTTTCCCTCTTCTACAAGTACTGGAATACTGGCCATCACTGCAGGTGCATACATAGCACTAACAAAGGAAAGTAGTACCATCACAACACCAATAAGCAAAATAGAACTATTACCAATTGCTAGCATTGCACAGAAAATAAACACAATGATGCTACTCATAAAATCGAAAATTACCATTAAGTTGCGTCGATTAAACCTGTCAGCAATTGCCCCTCCTAGCGGTGCTAATAAAATTGGGACACTCGATATCGCAAATAATACTGCAAAAAGATCTGCACGTCCTGTAATATCTAGTACATAAAGCGATAAGGCAAACCTTAAAAGCGCAGATCCTAAAATAGAAATAATTTGCCCAATCACCATCAGGTTAAAATCTTTTGAAAAGCCTTTTCTTTTAATCTGTGATTCCATTCATTAGACACCTTTCTTTTAGAACCTCAACAGTTAATGAATTTTGAAATTTTATATAAAAATAACCATGTGTTAAAACCGATATAGCTCCTATGGGCGATGCAGCCATATGCTGTCTAGAAGTTCTAAATAGTCATCTCCTCTTATTTGAACTTTATCGACAACTGAATCATAATCGACAGGTATCTTTTTTGATTTGAACAAATTGTAAAATGCCATACGCCCTCTCTACTGTGAAATATGCTTTACGTTAACTTGTCTGCTGAATTTATCATACAATACCCATTAGACATAACATTATATGTTCCATCTCCAAAAAAAGGAACATGTTTAGCCTCCCCTAAAAAA
This sequence comes from Lysinibacillus sp., assembly GCA_032053185.1. Lineage (GTDB taxonomy): Bacteria > Bacillota > Bacilli > Bacillales_A > Planococcaceae > Lysinibacillus. Next base: position 125,551 of record DAMBVB010000002.1, on the reverse strand, counting down.
CTAGAAAAGATCAATTTTTTATAGTCATTATGGATTAAAAATCACTTTAACACAAAAAATACTACCAATAATACTTTATATAGTATATTATAATCGTTGTTTCCTTTTAAGTATAAAATTAACTTTAAATAGGTGGTTTTGTGAATCGATTCTTTCAATACTTGTTTCTTTGCCATAGATTACCAAGTCGTTCCTTTTTTTATAAAGGTGTTCAATTTCCAATTTGTGCACGTTGCACAGGTATTTGTATTGGATATGTAATTGGCATTATATTGGCATTCTTTAATGCTTTACCTTTTTTTTATGCTTTTATATTAACTATCCCTATGGTTGTAGATGGAACAGGGCAACTATTGAATAGATGGATTAGCAATAATAATCGGCGTTTAGTAACAGGTATACTAGGTGGAATAGGCATTGTTTTTATGTTTATACACGCTGCATTGATATTTTGGAATCTTATTATTTATTTCTATAATAAAGGAAAATATATTGGTTCAATAATTTTTAATTAAGGAGACTTAAAATGTTTTGTACATACTGTGCATCTAATCTATCAGAGCATGCAGAAATTTGTCCTAATTGTGGTGTTAGAAAATTCAAAGTACATAATTACTGCCAAAATTGTGGGCATGAAATAAATTCTTTTCAAGATATGTGCACTTCATGCGGTACTATATTAAAAAAATCTTCAAACGGCACTCATCCACTAGCTCCTGCATTACTTACATTTCTAATACCAGGTGTAGGCCAAATGATTAATGATCAAGTAGCGAAAGGATTTCTTTGCTTAATTATATTTATTATTGCTGGTTTAATTTTAAATAATTTACTAATTGGATTCATAATTGTTGGTTTACCTATTTTAATTGATGCTTATGTAATCGGGAAAAAATGCTATGAAAGAAAAGCAGTAGGAAAATGGGAATTTTTTTAATTTTAGGAGGTATCATATAATATGTTTTGCCCTCACTGTAGTGAAGAAATTGCGGCACAAGCAGAAATTTGCCCAAAATGTGGTGTTCGTGTACAAAATGCATCCCCAGAGGATACACCAAATATAGCTATTAACATCCTTTCCTTTTGTTGTATACCACTCTTAGGGATTATTATGTACTTTGTATGGAAAGATGATAAGCCTAAAGCCGCCAAATCCGCTTTAATATGGGCGCTTGTTTCAGTCGGTCTATCCATACTATTAGCGTTCTTATTTGGAATACTAGGGTTTGTACTTGGTTCTATCGACGAGAGTAATTTTTACTAAGCTAGTCAAAATCTTAAAAACGCGAGAAATCAATTTAAAAACATTGATTTCTCGCGTTTTTCTAATGTGAAATTTTCAACTTTGAAAAAAACTTATGGATTTTCACTATTAATTTGTATACGCATTTATTTCATTAAAATTGAAAAACAAGTTGTTCCCATTCGGTTAAAACATCCATTGTTTTATCATCTAGAAAAGGTTAATGCCTATACATCGTCACCCATTCGCTTTTTCTTTAATAGTATAAGGATGTATAGAAGGAGGAGACATAAGTGGAAGTAGCAGTGTTAGACAGGAAGTGGATAGAAGAGCATTTTGAAACACTTGCAATATGGCAACAGTCAGCATATACCGACTTCGCTGCCATGGTTGCAGATGAAGCAAATGCGTTTCCCTGTATTCCAGCTAGAAAAGGTTTTTTATCGAACGAGCTTCGCTATAGTTTTATCGGCGATCCACGACAGGAGCAATCGATCAAGACGTTAGCTCTATGCTTAAAAGAATACGATAAGTGCTCTAAAACGTTCGGAAAATATACAACACATACCATTTTCTTCAAAACCCCTAATGATATGCATAAAAATTTCGATGTTGAGGATTATAGACATTTATTTTGGTCCGTTTTAAACAACTTAACTAAATTTGATGATCGCAATTGGCCAAAGGAAATGCCAACCGATCCAGCGCATCATGAATGGGAGTTTTGTTTTAACGGTGAGCCTTATTTTGTGTCTTGTGCTACGCCCGCACATAAATTGCGCAAGAGTCGTAATTTTTCTACTTTATTAATGGCATTTCAGCCACGCTGGATATTTGAAGAAATGAACGATTCTACAGTATTTGGTCGGAAATTAAAGAGGCTTATTCGTCAACGCATTACCGAATACGATGCTATTCCAGCTCATGCTGATTTAAAATGGTATGGGCAAGAAGGAAGTTATGAATGGAAGCAGTATTTTTTAAGCGATGATAATCGTAGTCCATCGAAATGTCCTTTTTTACGTAGGCAAAATTCTCTGCAGAACAAAGAGCATTAATCAATTATGCCTTAGCATAATTGCGTCCGGAATCGGCTTTAGCACTCCTTTCCGATTCTGTGACATCCAGGCCAACACGATGTTGGTCACTTTAGTCGTTGCGACAGGTACGGATGTTTGGACACCCGCTGAAAGAAGTTAAACATGCTTACCGTGTTTTTGCCTTTTCAATACAATCCAAGTCGCCATTCCTATGATGATGATAAAAAGCAGGCTCACGAAAAAACCGAGTCTGCTTGTTTTTTCCCCTAACGTCCCAGACACCGTCACCACGATGAGCAACATCCCAATACCATTCTTCACATGCGCCCATTTCGACAGCTCCATTAACTTCCTATATGTCACTAATATAAAGAGCCAGTTATAAATTAGCATTAAGCCTGCAGCTGTAACCAAATATTCAAAAATCTTTTCTGGCAAAAGAAAGCCTATAACAATCGTTATGATTAAACTACTAGCTAAAAAGAGAAATGCAGGAAATGGAATCTTCATTTTCCCTTTTTTCGCTAGAGAAGCTGGGGCATCGTGATCCTCTGCTAATGTAATGAGAATCGTTATAACCGCATATAAAGAGGCTACCATTGTTGAAAAACCTGCAATAATTAACACGCCATTAAATATGTCTGCAAAAAAAGGAATCGGATAACCATTAAGCGCTGTAATAAATGGGCTTTCCTCAATAGTGAAATCCTTCCAAGAAACAAGCGCCAAGGCAAGCATAATAGCCATTATAAAAATGACAGTTATCGCAATAAGCATCACTTTTCCAGCTTTTGGTGCTTCTTTAGGATTTTTTAAAGCAATGACCATTAAACCCATAACCTCAATTCCACCAAATGCATAAAAGGCATAGAGCAGCCCAAGCCATATTCCTTTCACACCTTGTGAAAAAAATTCTTCATAATTTGCATGCAGTGCATCGAGTGTAGTTGATTCATTGTTAAACCCTTTTATAATTATTACAATCGCTACTATAATAAACATCACAACTGCTGCTGCCTTTAACGCACCAAAAATATTTTGAAATTTTTCAAAGCCCTTCATACCAGTAAGAATAACGACTAACGCAAGTGCAGCATAAATAGATGCAGCAACCCATAATGGAAGCGAAGGAAACCAAAGCTTTGTAAAAATACCAAGCGCCATCAATTGGCTACCCATAATAAGCATCTCAGAAATCAAGTAAATCCAGCCATTACTAAATCCTGCCCATTTTCCAAAAGCTTGCTTTGCATAAGTACGGAATGAACCTTTATCTGGATTGTCAACTGACATCTTCACAAGAGCATCATAGACAATGTACGTAGCAATCGCCGCTAACAAAAAAGGAATTAAGACAGCCGGACCACTTTTATGAATGGCCATACTTGTCCCAAGAAAAAATCCTGTTCCTAGTGTACAACCTATACCGAGAAGCGAAAGCTGCCACCAAGACAACCTCCCTTTACTTGTTTTAGATGTCATTTATTCAACCCTCCCGCCTTTTTGCTACTTTCTTAACAATGGCAATGTCATGCAACGAATGCCACCACCGCCTTTTTCAAGCTCCGAGACTTCAATTTCTATCAAATTTTTCTTTGGCAATCGTGGATGCTTCGTCCATTGCTGCTTCGTTGCTTGCTTACTAATCAACAATGTTTCGGGATTAAGATTGATAAAATTGATATCAGGGATTGTCTTATATTTTTCAAGCCAGTAAACGTCAAAGCCATGATGATTTAAAAATTGCTCAGGCATTTCAAAACGACTTGTTTGAGCTGTGAATACGTGTACAGGAAAATAACGTATAAAGTTTTTAGCTATTACTAGATTAACGTTCGTAACATTACAATTCATATCTAAATGAAGTGTATCGGAGCGTCTTGGCAAATCAATAATCGCAATTTCCGAAAATCCTTGTTGGAAGATATGATCCTTAATACTTTCCACAGCCTCTAATGTTGTTCTCATTCCAATATTAATAAGTACAGCATCCTTATTTAAAATCAGCACGTCTCCACATTCTAAAGCAGCAGAAAGTTGTTTAACTTTTAACGTTTTTTCTGGAAACCACTTTTCTATTAATGAGTGCGCATGGAGATACTCCGGACGCCTTAGCGAGCTACCTGCCTCTCCAAGAAAAATACTATTTCCTATAACACAGGCAAGATCGCGTACAAAGTACCTATTAATTAGCTGCTCACTTACTGTTGTCACATCATTTGGTAGCTCTTTTGAATAATCAATAACCTTGACACCTACATTTTCTAGCGTTGTCTTCAATTCCATGAAATTCTCCATTGCTTTTTCATGATTAACAGTAGCACTCCATCCTACATTTTCAGCTATTGTTACATCTGGTACATCTAATTTTGAAGGTGCACAAAGCATAACAACTTTAAGTTCCTCATGCTCCGACCAACAATTCGGTTGAAATGAGTACATATTGACTCTCCCCTTCTTGAATTATTATCTCTGCTTAGCGTTACCATCAAGATTAGGATTATTCAGTTGTTGTATTAATTTTCAATAAAGAGAATGAGGCATTTGATGGATGATGGGGATTTCATGCTATTTGTTGGAATTAGACGAAAGATACGGAAAAAGAGACGTGTTAGAAGAAACAGTTATTAAATGAGGTATTTATTCTAGTTCCGATTATTACCTAAAGTTTGGAAGAGAGAAAACTTATGACCAGGTATAATTCGTCTTCTCTCATTAGAGTGTTGGAAAGCTGTTTTAAGGTACTTTCCAATGCAGGGTAATCAATGCTTGTCGCACTATTTATAGCAAGCCTTTTCAATGAAAATACTGATGATAAGCTTGCTCTGCTTCCATTTCGCTTGTAAATATTAGCATATCATTTGTTATCGGATAATACGTCTCAAATAGAAAAAGAGCAAGTTCATTTGGATGTTCCGGATTGTACATAACTGCCGCTTTCTGTATATTTGCTACATCCTGAAGATGCGGAGTACGATAAAAAATATAGACAATATCCCCTGCATTATATTGCCGATGCTGCATACCATCACCTTCCTTATCTTCCCCATTAGTTTGGTTTAAAAAGATCATAATCATTCAAAAATGCTTAATAATTTTTGAAATTAATCGTGCAGCTACAATATGTCCTGTAAGATAGTAAAAAGCAAATGTAGATGTACTAGATGAAGATAAAGACATCGATATTTTTGAAGGCAGTAATTTATTACACCATATGAATTTTACAAGCCAGTTTTTTGTAGCATCTAAAGAGGCTCCGGACATAACTAATTTTCCATTATGAAAGCCAGATAATTTTTAAATGAATAGAGCAATCTAAACAGAAAACCCGAACTATTATTTAAACACTAAATGAGCGTTTGATAATATAGTTCGGTTTTTTCATTAGCTAAAATCCTTTTTACTTTATTGGAATCGTTACTATTGCTGTTGTCTCTAAATGTTTAGAAGAATCTATCGAAATTTGACCGTCATACTTATTGACAATTTCATTCACAATAAACAAGCCCTGCCCTCTTATTTTACCTTCTTCAGGATTCTTAGTGGAAAATCCTTGCTTAAATATTTGCCCTGCTTCAACAATATTTGGTCCAGTATTTGTAACCTTAAATTCATATTGTGTATCATCTACTTTACAGCAGATATTTATTTTACGTTGCTCTTCCGGTAATTCATTTGCCGCATCAATTGCATTATCTATTAAATTCGACAAGATTTTGATTAAATCCGTTGTTTTAATTTTATTAAATGCATCCTGTGATACTGAAAAATCCATATCAATATTATGATTTTGTGCAGTTAGTTTTTTCGTTTGTAATAATATCGACAAGCCAGGATGATCAATGTTTAATTTGAGAGACTTAATAGCCTGAACCTCTTTGGATAGTGAATATAAATATTGTTTGGCTTGATCAGGTTTGTCCAATTGCAGAAATCCATGTAATACTTGTATATGATTTGTGAAATCATGTCTTAAAGAAGACACGGAAGTGATTAAAGTTTTAATTTCTGCTTGATATGTATCTTCTGTCGCTCCAACTTCCTTTGCTACTTCCTTTTGATACCACCTCTGTAAGAAGAACACAGATCCGATTGCGATTAAAATGAGTGCACCATTAAAAATAAAAATAAACAGATTGTCTTTGATCACTTGTCCCTTAATGCCATTTAATGTGTATGAACTAATATCAATGCCTATGTATGCAATAATCTCCCCTGCTTCATCTTTGACCGGTGCACCAACAGATATGTAGGCGCCGTATACAGGATCTGGTATTACTGCTGTTACATATGTTTCTCCTTTATAAGCTTTTTGCACTTGCGCCTCGGGTACTGTACTGTTCGCTCCAATATCAAAGCCTTCAAATTCATCTGGTAAACCCATAATCATTGATTTAGATACCTTTGGATTATCAACCTCTAATGTATAAACAAATAAGGCACCTATTTTTACTCTTGCATCATTTAAGTAGTTTCTTAATTGCCAATAATAATCGTTTTTTTCTGGGTTATCTAAAAATTGTTTGTACGCCTCTACGTCAATTGAAGAGGCAATAGAACCAGCCGCTGCCAGACTTTGGTTCGCTATAGACTCTTCTACTGTCGTTTTTATTTTTATATAGGATGTAAAAATGTTTAAACTTGTAAACAATAATAATAAGATAATTGATAGTAATAAAATTAGTTTTATTTTTCGTGTTTTCATACAAACTGGTACTTCCTCATCTATAGACATGAATAATGCCTTAATTTGGGCTTGGTTCTCGCTTTAAATACAAAAATTATTAGTCATCATACTCTCTACTAGGGAGACATTCATATCCAACAACTCTATTATACTATAGTAAACTTCTTTTTTGATTGTTAAGTCGCAAGTTTGTTTTAGAGAAGTTTGAACGGCAATGGCTATCTGCTAGCCTGTGCGAAAGCATCGTTTCAATTTATTAGGAAAATGCACAGGATTCTTCGCCTCTCTAAATAAGAATATTAGTTCTCATTTTATCATCACAAGCGCGTTTTGGCTATCACAAACCTACAACTTACTGTTTGGGCTATCTCCTCCTATTCTTGAATTGAAGTCGCCTGTCAGGAACTGTTAAAATTTTAAAAGCAATGCACCGTAATAGTCGCAACTAATAGTTTAATACGCCTTTTCTATACCTCGTCGAAAAAATATCGGAGAATTTCTATCGTATAAAAAAATGATTTCGATTGGCGGACCCCCTGAATATTTTCCATATTTTTCTCTTTCATTTTAGCTGCTTCAAAATGATTTGTACAAATTAATGGATCTCTTGCTTCTGTGGGGAAGCTTCTTCTACTATAGATTGAGTGCTTTATTTTATCCTAGAGTCATTGTAGCAATACCCATGTGGGAGTTCTCTATTTAGTTCAAGTGCTTCTTCCAATTTGATAGTAACTACCCCTCACCTCTATAACTTCTACGATGGCATGGCTTTCCCTAACGTGTTGTTTTTTCTATATCCATCTTAAAGCTTCCAGTAAATAAAAGGTCAAGTGAAATAAAAAAACCAGGCCTATAAAAAAGAAAAAAGGGCCTGATTTTTTCATTCTAGTATTTATTTTTTCTTACTCGATGTCCTTGTCTTATCCTGTACATTTAAAAATTTAGGTCTCGTACGATAACCCGCAGGAGATAAACGAACTAAAGATTTTTTAATATCCTGCCAATCTAAATCTGCTCCCAAACTTAAGTACGGAACACCTAATACTCGTAAATTTGCTGTATACAGAAGGATGAAAAACACCGAAATGAAGAATCCAAATAACCCCAAAAAGGCAGATGCTAAAATGATAATTAACCTGAGAATACTCATTGCTGTTACAATAGATTGATTGATGAGTGTAAAAGCTGCAATACTTGAAGTAGCTATAACTACAATCATGGAAGGGGTTGTAACACCCGCTTTAATGGCAGCATCCCCAATTATTAATCCCCCGATAACACTTATTGAACCACTGATAACATTAGGTAAGTGTATATTTGCTTCTCGAAATATTTCAAACATAAAAAGCATCATTAATATTTCAAGAATAGTTGGAAATGGGAGCCCCATTCTTGATTCAACAATTGTTGCCAATAGGATGGATGGTAATTGTTCTTGATGATGGGTTGTTAGTGCGAGCCAAAATCCTGGCAAAAGTACACTTATTAAGATAGCTACTATTCGTAGTAAACGCTCCATAGAACTTACAATAATCGGATACTCATTATCCTCACCGGATTTAAAAAGTAACGTTGAATTAACCGGGGTAATGATGGCATATGATACACCATCAACTATGATGATAATGCGTCCTCTACTTAAAATTTGTACAGCATAATCAGGGCGTCCAGTATAATCATGTCTAGGTAGAATTTTTGCACTCTGCTCCATTCTCTCCATCAATATATCCCCACTAATTACAACATCCGTATCAATTCGTTGCAACTGTAATTTTATTTGCTCTAGCATCTCTTGATTGACGATATCTTCAAAATAAAGTACAGCTACAGTTGTTTTGGATCGTTTACCAAGTTCATATGTCTCAACACTTAATGAATTAGTAGGTAATCGTTTTCGTATTAAAGCAATATTAATAAAAACATCCTCAATAAAATCATCTCTCGGGCCTTTGACAACTAATTCAAGATTTGTTTCTTGAGGCTCTCGATTCGGTTTTTTAGCGATATAACTTGAATACAGTAAATTCATATCTTCAAAATACAGTAAAACATGTCCTTTATAAACTCTTGTGATGGCCTCATCTTTACTTATTATTCTCTGAAGATGGGGAATGTGTAAATTATTTTCTATATATTCCTCTAACAATTCATCCGATGTTGTATTAAATAATACTTGTACTTGATGCACAATAACCTTCTGTAGTAACTGTTCATCAATCATCGCATCACATTTTACCACATGTACTTTATGTTGCTGAAAGAAATACTGTTGGAATAGCACATCAGCAGAGCGTTGAAATAGTGACTTCAAAGATTTCAAATTTAATTCTTGTTCCATTGAAGAAATATCCCTCATCTCCTACTGAGCCAGCTCCTAATTTAGTACATTTATGGGTCATAACATAAATACACTTACAGATATTTTCCCCATCGTTTTAAAAAATATTCAAAAATACTTGATAATGCTTCCTTGGAATAATTTCATTATGAAATATCGATACTATTAGGAAAAATCTAGCCAATCATCTTCTTTAAATTTGCCATTTCAATAGCAGACATTGCTGCGTCATAGCCTTTATTTCCTGATTTAGTCCCTGCGCGCTCAATTGCCTGTTCAATATTTTCTGTCGTAACAATGCCAAAAATAACGGGTACATTTGTAGTTAGTGACACATTTGCCATTCCTTTTGCTGATTCATTACATACATAATCATAATGTGTTGTTGAGCCACGGATTACCGTACCTAATCCAATAATTGCATCATAGTTCTTTGTTTCTGCTAACTGTTTCGCGATGAAAGGAACTTCAAATGCACCAGGAACCCATGCTACATCGATAGAGTTTTCATGCACACCATGACGCTTTAAACCATCTAATGCACCGTCTACTAATTTACTTGTAATAAATTCATTAAAACGTCCTACAACTACAGCTATTTTTAAATCCGTACCAATTAATTGCGCTTCAAATGTTTTACCCATTTTTCTTATCTCCTTTTATCCATTATACTTCGGCATTATTGCGTTTAGAATCGGCTTTGCTTTCCGATACTGTGACATCCGCCGGAGGCTTTAGGCCAACACGATGTTGGTCACTTTAGTCGTTGCCACAGGACGTGGCGTTCTTACAAAGAAGTTAAATTGTCATTATGTTTTCTGCCAATATTCGTTGACGGCGATATGTTACCAATTCTTCAATTGAAATCATTTTCAAATGATGTTGCGCTGCATATTGAACAAGGTCATTAAAGCGTAGCATTTTGCCATTGTCGCCCATAATTTCACAAATAACGCCCGCAGGAATACTATGACACAGCTTGGCCAAATCAATTGTAGCTTCTGTATGTCCTCTACGCTCTAATACACCACTGTCTTTTGCTATTAACGGGAATACATGACCGGGTCTACGAAAATCCGTAGCCTTTGCTTGTGGTTCTAGCATTTTTTGTATAGTCATTGCCCTTTCAAAGGCGCTAATTCCGGTTGTTGTGTCTATATGATCGATACTAACGGTAAATGCCGTTTGATGATTATCTGTATTAATACTAACCATAGGCTTTAATGCTAATTTTTGTGCAAGCTGTTGTGAAATAGGCGTACAAATAAGACCTCTTCCATAGGTCGCCATAAAGTTAATCGTTTCAGGGGTCATAAATTCAGCAAGTGCTAGTAAATCCCCCTCGTTTTCTCGGTCCTCGTCATCTACTACAATAATCATCTTCCCTTGTTTTAAATCCTCTATTGCTTCTTCAATTGAATGTAGCAATATCGCCACCTCCTGTTCAAATATGTTGGTCAAAACCCATTTCTCCCTAAGAAGTCTCTTGTTATGGTCGGCGGTTCCTGTCCACACTTAAGTTGATGCAAAATGTATTTTCCAACTAAATCGGTTTCTACATTGACGAGATCACCGATTTTCTTCATACCTATAATGGTTTCCTTGTAAGTGTGGGGTATCAGTGATACTGTGACACCGTTTTTCTCGACATGAAAGAGTGTTAAGCTCGTTCCGTCAATTGTGATGGAGCCCTTTGGCATACAGTAGCTCGTCAATTCCTTTGATAGTTCAATATCAATATAAACTGCATTTGCGAACGGTCGCTTTCGCAATATTTTCCCTACTCCGTCTACATGTCCGGATACAAAATGACCACCGAAACGTCCATTAGCTGGCATAGCGCGCTCTAAATTTACCGAATCCCCAACAGCGAGCTGCTGTAAATTTGTTGCTTTCACTGTTTCAGGCATTACATCCATCGTTAGCTCCTGTTCATTAAAATGTATCACTGTTAAACAAACACCATTGACCGCTATACTGTCCCCGAGCTTTACATCCTCTACCGTTTTCTTTGCAACAACGGTTATTTTCATACTTTCTCTATTGCTTTGCAAGGTTTTAACGGTACCAATCTCCTCAACAATTCCTGTAAACATTTTTCACCTGCTTTCATTCATTTGTTTTTGCTTTCTTTTGGAGTTATACCCTTTTTGTACCTCCTCCCTGTCATTAAAAATTTCCGTACAAAAAACCCCCTTAGATTAAAGGGGTTTGGGAGTTCATACATAAGACGTCAACAAATAAACCTCATGGACACAAAAATTTTCCACAGGTTGTCATCTCATCGTTCTTCTCCCATCCAGACTGTCACTGTCGGTTTTGGATTTGCACCAAATCAGCTTGCGCTCACGGACTTTGAATGACTTCATCACCGCCGATTGGGAATTTCACCCGACCCCGAAGAACTACTACTATTTAAATTAGCTAAATAAATCAATTTCGCCTTGGCTTAATTGCGTCCGGATTTTGAATTGTGCTTGCACACCAACTGAATGAAGATAAAAAAAACTTCCCAATAAACGATGGGAAGTAGTTCACATAAAAGCATAGTCAAATAAACCTTATAAACTCAAGCGAATTTAAAAAGCTCACACTTTTACCCTTCTCCCATCCAGACTATAACTGTCGGTTTTGGATTTGCACCAAATCAGCTTACGCTCACGGACTTTGAATGACTTCATCACCGCCGATTGGGAATTTCACCCGACCC
>DAMBVB010000002.1:64010-113433 GCA_032053185.1 Lysinibacillus sp. | reverse complement strand
CGAAGGATATTTTTATTTAGCTATTTCTTACGATAACACTACTTGACTAATTTATCCAGATAATTTTCAACATCCATTCCTAAGTTTCAGTAAGGATCCCCCCATTCACATGTAGTACTTGACCAGTAACAAAGGATGAGTCCTCGGAGGCAAAGTAAATATAGGTAGGCGCAAGCTCAAATAGCTGCCCCGCTCATTTCAGTAGCATATCCGAGCTGTAGAGTCGTAATCAACAAGTGACAGAGCCCGGCATAGGCTGTCGCAGATGCTGTTGAAATAATAGTATCCCCCTGCTAATAGGGTAATCCTGCCCTTGTCATGTAGAATAGAGGAAATATATTTGTTTTATACGTATCATACGTTCATTAGAAATATCTAAAATGCTTTGCTGAGTAAATTGAACGGCTTGGTTTAAAAAACTTACACAATGCATAATAGTACTACTAACTTAGTACACTACAGCCATACTAGCCTCGATGAAGAACCTCTATTCAATTAACACGTTACTTTATAAATGGCACTTTTTTAATCTGCTTGACATTAAAAAATCATAGTGATACTGTGAAATATTATTCGTGTCAACTCTAACAATGAACACAACGTATATGATTAGACTCTTTTTCCTCATTGGAGGTTTTTTTATTGCAAAGCATCTTGAAAAAAAGATCTTCTAACAAAACTATAGTTTATACCTTTATCGCCATTTGCTTTATTGCTTCTGTCTTTTTCGTTTATCACAACGAAGAATTTTACGGGCGTCCAATTGCAGAAGTTATAAAAACGGAACGAAAAGAATCAAACCCTGTAACGGATATGTATGAAAATGATGATCATTTATATACTCAGGGTATTACAGCTGTATTAAAAAATGGTGAAGAAAAAGGTAAGGTTATTTATTTGACAAACGAGTATTCAGCCTCTGGAGCCTTCGACCAAGAGTACCATGTTGGAAATAAATTATTTGTTTCCATTAAAGCAAATACAGGCAAAGATGGAGATTTAACCGGGACTATTTTAGACTTGAAACGTGATCAATTCGTCTTAATCGTAGCATGGATTTTTATTTTTGCTTTACTAATTGTTGGTAATAGACAAGGATTATTTTCAATCATTAGTTTAATTGTAAATTCTCTTGTATTATCCTTCGCTTTGGATTTGTATGTGCATTCCAATATAAATTTAATATTGATAAGTGGGGTATGTGTTCTTTTATTTACGACCTTTTCTTTAATTCTCATTAACGGCTTAAATGAAAAAACATATGCAGCAATTGTTGCAACATTTTTAGGAACATTTATTTCGTTATTGATTAGTGCTTCAGTACTATGGATTACTTCCGAGAATGGGCTTCGATATGAAGAAATGCAATTTTTAACACGACCTTATCGAGTGATTTTTATGGCTGGGTTATTTATTGGGGCACTAGGAGCTGTAATGGATGTCTCCATCACGATGGCTTCTTCTATGTTCGCATTATTTGAGCAAAACCAAGATATTTCTGACGGAGCACTGAGAACCTCTGGAATGGCTATCGGGAAAGATATTATAGGAACGATTACCAGTATTTTGTTTTTTGTTTACATTTGTGGCTCAATTCCTATGTTAATTTTATATTTAAAAAATTCTTATCCATTAGGGCAAACGCTGTCCTTGAACCTTTCATTGGAATTAGCTCGGGCCCTCGTGGGAGGAATTGGAGTTGTCTTAACAATTCCGATCAGTCTATATACTTCTATTTTTTTCATTAATCGAAAGAGGGCATAATAATGAATGTATTAGTGTGGTTAACTGCCATTTTGTTCATATTGATGATCGTTATTGGTGGGAAAAAAGGAGTACGATCTTTTTTATCTTTATTTTTAAACTTTGGAGTACTCTTTATAACTATCTTTTTAATGACCAATCAGAAAAATAGTCCGATTTTATTAACGCTCATTGCTTGTACCGCCATAAGTTGGATTAGCTTATTTTTTATTAATGAATGGAGTAGTAAAACGATGACTGCTTTCATTTCTACGATGATTACGATTGTAATTTTATTACTATTCATTGTTTTTATAACGGAAAAATCAATGATTCAAGGATTTGGGGAAGAATCCACAGAAGAGATTAGCATATTTTCACTTTATATTGGCGTCAATTTTGTGCAAATTGGAGCTTCTGTTATTATTATGAGTACGATTGGTGCCATTTTGGATGTTGCCATTTCCATCGCTACTTCTATGCATGAGATTCTTCACCATAATCCGTTAATTAGCAGAAGAAAATTATTTACATCAGGTTTAAGCATTGGAAGGGACATTTTAGGTACAGATACAAATACATTATTTTTCGCTTTCTTTGGTGGTTATTTAAGCTTGCTCATATGGTTTAAAGATTTATCTTATTCCATTAGTGAAATCGTTAATTCTAAAGTATTTGCCACTGAGATTATTATGATACTTTGCGCAGGTATTGGCATAGCGCTTATCATTCCCATTACTTCTTCAGTAAATGCATATTATTTAACAAAAAAACGAGATACAACACAAGATGCTTCATAATAGTTATACCTGTCATCCATTTATAATACCAACGGATGACAGGTAATTTTTTGTCCATTTAATTACATAAAAATGTTATAGATGATTTTTTCCAGTACATATTTACCAAAGCCCCATTTCGCAAAAAAAAAAAAATGGCCATCTAGAGTTATTTGTTATACCCTGTTTCATATCCTGTATAATCATGTCATGATTTTAAGAATAACCAGTAACATTTTCAAGAAGAACACGTCTTTACAACTAGATGATAAAGGAGAAAATTCGTAATGAAATACATTATCTTTGATTTTGATGGAACACTGGCAGATTCTACAGCAGTGTTTGCATCAGCTTGGAATACGATTGCGCAAAAATATAAATTTAAAGGAATAGCGTTAAAGGAAATCGAATCATTGAAAAAATTATCGATTGCGGAACGCAGTAAATTATTCGACTTCCCAATGTATAAATTGCCCATGATTTTACCACAGTTTTATCGCTTGTATCGACAGTCATTAAATGATGTTCATCTTTATGATGGTATGAAAGAAGTCCTTATGGAAATTGAT
This sequence comes from Lysinibacillus sp., assembly GCA_032053185.1. Classification (GTDB taxonomy): domain Bacteria; phylum Bacillota; class Bacilli; order Bacillales_A; family Planococcaceae; genus Lysinibacillus. The sequence goes on along the minus strand of DAMBVB010000002.1, from coordinate 110,342 downwards.
CAAAGGGGCTATAAAATCCTAATTATTTCCTCCAATTCACAGGAGAACATTTTAGAATTTCTAAAAATGAACGGCATTCATTGTGTGTCAAATGTTCTTTGTTCAAATCGTATTTTCGGAAAGGATAAAGTGATAAAAAAATTTTTAAAGGATTCAGGCATTACACCTTCAGAAGTTTTATACATTGGTGATGAGCAAAGAGATATTGTAGCCTGCAAAAAAGTGGGCGTGCCTATTATTTGGGTTAGTTGGGGATATGACGCTATTGAAGTTGTACAACAAGAGGAACCCGAGTATACAGTGGCTACTCCACAAGAAATTCTAAATATCATATAAACTGAGAAGATCCTAGCGATTTTTTAATCGCTAGGATCCTCTTGTTGTTGAAAAAATTATTGTAGCAATGTTTTAAGATGTCTAAAAATACCGCAGACACTTCATTTTCTTTGCGCAAAACAATGGCTGTCGCTTCGCTTTTCACACATAAAAAAACATGGCTGCAGTTTCGTATTATTAAAGGAACAGATTGAAGATACAAATTAAGTGCAGTGGTTGATTGGAGTGGAGACTGGGCGACTCCTTTTGGATTAGCGATAGAGGAACGACGACTAAAACCATCACGTCCTGTGATAACGCCTTTGTGACCAACATGCTGTTACCCCGACACCCCTATCGAAGGCGCCCAAAAATAAACCCTTCGTTTTGCAAAAGAGCCATACTATGGCTTTTTCAAGATTGCTACATATTTTTCTGCTGTTCTTATCTCTATTGTAAGAGAATTTTCACTATAGTTAGCTTTGATTAAAAATGGTACGTTAGTTGTATTTTGAAATCTAAAATCTAAGCTACCATAGGAAACTGTAGCGTCTCTTCCTTTCGGAACATAGCCAACATCTAAAGAGTGGTGATGACGTTCTACAAATTTTACTGGTATTTGATCAACTGCGTTAAATAAGGTTGAAGACGTTTGACAAATACCTCCTCCAATACCCATCACCACCTTTTTGTTGATGATTTCTGGTGCAGGCTGATAACCATTTCCTTCGTCCCTAGGCCCAACGACTGTATTAAAGGAGAAATAATCTTCACTTCCAACGATAACATTATTGATTGCCTTCGCAGAAAGTTCAATATTTTTATTTCTTCCTACATCATAGGTATTGAAATAAGTTGTATAGGATGCAACAACTACGTCTTCTAAATAAGGAATATCTTCAAAATAATAACCACTTTCTGTCACATAAAGAGGCATCTCCACTTTACCACCGGTTGCTGATGCTTCTAATACTCTCTCTACTAATTCACTTTCTTTTAAAACAATTAAAGGACTACCTTTCATTACTTTTCCTTGATTGTCCAGTTTATCGAGTATCATACGCTTATCATAGCCTGCTGTTTTTTCATTCCCTCTCGCTAATTCTTTTGCTAATTGCTCAATTTGTTTTGTATACGATTGTCTATCTCTTTCATAGTCCATTTCTTTCGGTGAAATTGTTTGTACGATGGCTTTTGTAGAAGGGTCCACAATTTCAACAGTGACAGGCTCTGTTTGTTTTTGTTCAAAAGTAACAGGCTTTTTTAAATCCTCAGCTTTTGGCTCTGACCCCTGAAGTTGGTCTTGTTTTTTCTCATCAGCAGATTTCCCCTGACAGCCAACTAGCCCAATCATACATACTATACATAGCGTGGTCATCCACTTCTTTTTCAACATAAAACACCTACCCTACAGAGACATCATATGCGTGTATTGCTGATAGTGTGTTTCATTTCATCATTATTATTTATTTAAAAACTGAAAACACTCTACAAAGGTGAACCACTTTGTAGAGTGCTATTCTTTCTAGACGAAGGCAATTTTTTATTTAGCATATTTCACATAAAACCTATAGATTAAAACGATATACATCCAATCATACATAAGGATAGCAAGCGAAATAATAGTAATCAATGGTGTTCTAAAATACATATAGAAGCCAATTGCTGCAAACATAGTACCAACCATTTTACAAACGGCTATGCCCATTGATTGGCCACTTAAGTTCCCTCTTTGTATGAATAAAGCGATAAAAAGCCCTGACATCATCAGATTTTGTATAAATGCTGCATATATGCCGGCCCTATCATCAAATTCATGCATCATCGCTAAAATCGTAAAAAAGCTTACTACAAGTGTTATGAAAAAAGATGAATAAACTATCTTTCTTGGAATTATTTTTTTATATTCCTTATGACCATAAAGTAAAAATTGCATCAAAATGAAAATGTCCAAAAGAAACCAAAGGAACGTTATAAGCCTTTGCAAGTCATTTAGTGGATACATACATGAAAAGATAAATTCCCATGAAATATTGGCGCAAATTGCGGCCATTGGCATACCATATCTCTTATCCTGAAATCCTTTTTTGATGACGAGTATGTATGTAATAAGCCAAAATAGTCCCATGCCCAATTGGGAGATCAGTAGGAAGTTTTCTTGAGTCATAAATACAAACCCCTTCGCTCTAATAATGATTCTTCGATACTATATGTGAAGAAATCTATTGTTTATGTCAAAAGAATTGTAGAAAATACTCAAACCTCTAATAATCTAAGCGCCTATACATTTATTAACCAATCATATATAGTAAGACGAGGTGATGATATGAAAACTAAAATTTATATGGATAACGACCAATTTATCGCAGGCACTACCTTAAAGGATGACATCGAGCTAGAACATAACAATATGGCACTGCATTCATGCTTGACTGAAACAGATGTACTAGAAAATCGAAAAAAATTAGCCGCTACTTTAGATTGTGACTTAAATAATTTTATTTGCACCCAACAAACACATAGTGCTAATTTCCATAAAGTCACAATGGCTGATAAAGGACGCGGCGCAGTGCAAATGGACACTGCCATTAGTAATACCGATGCCCTTTATACATTCGAGCCGAATTTACTTTTATGTAGTTTTACAGCAGATTGCGTACCTGTCATTTTTTATAATGAAGTCAAGGGCCTTATTGGCGTGGTGCATTCAGGCTGGCAAGGGACGGTCAAGGAAATGACATTAAAGCTTTTCCAACATTTAGTGGAAAATGAACATTGTAATCCGCAAGATTTTCACGTACAAATCGGAATGGCACTTAGCCAACAGCAATTTGAAGTGGATGCTGATGTTTATGAAAAATTCCACAACCTAGGCTATGCTGAGGATTTTATGTATTACAATGCACAAACAAATAAATATCATATCGATAATCAGCAAACTGTCAAAAAACAATGTGAGCTTGCAGGTATACCTTCTAAGCAGATTTTGATAGATGCAACGTGCACATTCCTTAGTCCACATGGTTTTTCCTACCGTCAAGATAAACAGGCTGGCAGACATTTAAGCTTTATTATGCGAAAAGAACAATAATTAAAAGGGACAATCCGATTACTATTGGCTTGTCCCTTTTATAGTGTTGCAAAACAATCTCTCTATCACTAAACTAAAATATAGTAGAAATTCACCCTTTTAACATGTAATTATTTATTAACCGGACGTTCTTTACCAATTCTAAAAACATAATAGCTAACGATAACAAGCGCTAAAAAAATAATTCCCACGATAAGAGAAACTCTAGTATCATCATTAAACCACATACCGATTAGCACCATTACTAAAAAGGCAATCGTTATATAGTTTGTAAATGGTGCAAAGGGCATTTTGAATGGGTGCTTTGACAGTTGTTCCCCTTGTATTTTTCTAAATTGTATTTGACTTATTAAAATAACAAACCAAGGAATCATCCCCGGTAATACACTTGCACTATATACATATACAAATAAATTCTTTGGCGCTGTATAACTTAGAATAACACCGATGACCAAACCAATTAGTACGCCTACTGTGCCGAATATCGGAACACCATTACTAGAAAGCTTCGCAAAAAATGGAGGTGCTTGCCCATTCATGGCCAGCGTATACAGCATACGTCCCGCACTATAAATTCCACTATTACAGCCTGACATTGCTGCTGTAATAACAACAAAATTAATAATTCCTGCCGCAGCGGTAATTCCAACCTTTGCAAAAGTTGCAACAAATGGGCTACCAATCGTACCTAATTCATCCCACGGATAAACCGTAACAATGACAAAGATTGCACCGATATAAAAGATTAAAATACGCCAAATAATACTTTGAATCGCATTCGTAACAGTTTTTTGAGGATTTTTCGCTTCCCCTGCCGTAATCCCAATAAGCTCGACGCCTTGATAGGCTGCAACTACTAATGATAGCGCAAAGAAGAAGCCTGTCCAGCCACCTGTAAAGAAGCCTCCATGATTCCAAAGGTTCGATAATCCAATTGCCAAGCCTCCATTACCAATCCCAAAGAAGATAAGACCAAAGCCAGCAACAATCATTAAAACAATTGTCACAATTTTAATCATGGCAAACCAAAACTCAAATTCTCCAAACGATTTAACAGAAATAAAGTTGGCAATGCCCAAAATCACCATTGCAATTAAACCTGGAATCCATGCTGGTAAATCAGGATACCAGTACTGCATATATGTTCCAACTGCTATAATCTCTGACATTCCAACAATAACCCACTGAAACCAGTTACTCCACGCCGTTAAATAACCGGCTAATGGGTGTATATATTTATAGCCAAACGTTGCAAAGGATCCTGTACTTGGCTCCATATAAAGCATTTCACCCATTGCTCGCATAATGAAAAAAATAAAAATACCTGCAATTGCATATGCAAGGAGCACAGAAGGCCCTGTCCATTGAATGGCGCTAGCGGAACCCATAAACAAGCCCACGCCAATTGTACCTCCAAGAGCAATCATTTGGATATGACGAGCATCTAATCCCCTTTTTAATTCTTTATTTGCCACTGAATTACGCCTCTTTCTAAAGTTCTTTCATGATGAATTATCTTATAATAATAATAAATTCTATTAAAAAAGACAATTGTATTTTTAGAAAAAACACGATTATGACAATAATAAGACTAGGATTGTGAGTATTTTAGTGGTTCTATCCATCATTTTGGCTGTTTTTCAATTGGATGAGCTGTTGTGGCAACAATTTCCATATTACTTTAGCCGTAAACGAATCAACTTAGCGTAAAAGTCTATTGTATTACGTAAAAAACTCTATTCCATCATGTAAGACGATGAATGGAATAGAGTTTACTTTATTACTGTAATAACGTCTGTTCTTGGAGCTTTGCAGAGAAATATTTGCGTGCATCTGCTGTGAGAACTTGCAGTAGAATAACCTCTTCTTGACGCGCAAATTCTACAAACATTCCACTTAGGTTTTCATAAACATAGTTGATTTTAAAGCCACTATCTAAATAATGATCCACTTTTTTTATTTCCTCTGTGCTTTGTTGATGTTCTGACATGCTATCACTCCACCTTTCCACGTTTGGTGTTTAATTTATCCGCTTTAACGGGCAGTAAACCAAGACTCACCCCAAATTCAAAGCAGAGGGTGCGACATGAACTGCCCTTAAAAGCCCGTTTCGTGAAGACTACTTATCAATGGGCGATGAAGAACCTCCCCACTGATTAAAGTTCACTTTATTCAGCACCTTTTATATCTAACAGCGGATCTGATTGTTCAACGATAACATCCTCATTTGGAACAACAGTTGGAGCAGGCGCATGTTGCTGTCCAAATAGTTCATCCAAATCGTGTCCAACTGTAATCCCTAAATATTTTGCATCACTTGGCTCTTCTAGCTCAGCTTGAGGGTATTTTTTGAACCACCAATACTTCGCTAATATATAATATACAAGTGCCCCTACAAAGAACCCTACTAATGAGGAATACGTGGAGAATATATTTGCCACTGCACCACCAATAATCCACGCGAGTAAACCAGCTAGGTTAAAGCCATTCCAATATTTAAATTGACCCTCTAATTCATAAAGTGCTTTTACATGTACGCGACGTTTACGAATTAAATAATAATCAGCAAATAAAATACCTACGATTGCTGTTAAAATTCCCCCGATAATTAAAAGTGCATTGACTAACACATCAAATAAACTCCAAGGTTGTGCTAGAATACCAATTATTCCGGCAATAACAACCCCAACCCAAAACGGCACTTTTGGACCACCGATATTTGAGAAGATTGTTGCCGCTGGGATAACATTTGCAGAGGTGTTAGTAGACCATTGCGCTAATACAACCATTAACAGTAAAATTCCTAAAATAAAACCACTTGCACTTTGCTGTAATGCATTGATAGGATCAGCAGAAGCAACAGCCATATAGCACACAGCACCAATTGTCACAATGAATGTATTGGTAACCGGCATGACGATTAATGAGCCAACTAGTTGTGTTTTATTACGTTTGAACCAGTTGCGTTCATTTTTCGGTGCTTTAAAGAAGCGTGACAGTGAAGGCATATCGGCTGCTAGCGTCGCCCAAAATCCCATATTCGCCATGATCACTACCATAAATGCAGTGAAGGCTGCAAATCCTGCTGTTGGCGCTTCCACCCACGTCCAAATATTTTTCCCTTGAGCTACTGCAGTATCTGCCAATATATAATACATCCAGCAGGAAATTAAAATAATAATTGGTGCGGCCAAATCTGCAAAGCGTTCAATGGATTTAATACCTAGTGATGTATTAAATAATTGAAGTGCGGCAAAGACAATGAAACAGATAAACCAATTATCAAAACTAAAAAGGATATTCAAAATGCCGTTTATGGCTAATGCTCCAAAATAAGTGTTCAGACCGAACCAACAGGCAGCCGTTACACCGCGGACAAGTGACGGAATATGTGTGCCAAATGTACCGAACGGAGCACGCATATATATTGGAAAAGATAAGCCATGTTCAATACCTATATCACCAATTAACGTCATCAATACACCAATTAAACAAGAGCCAATCAACGTTGCTAAAATCACCATTGGCAATGGTAAGCTCATGATTGCTGAGCCACCAATTGCAAAAGCTGCTAATACAATTGCCATCCCTATCCAAATTACTGCAAAACCAAATGTCCCAATATTTCTTTGTTGATGTGTCACTGGAAGTAAATCTGGGGATTTCAAATAATTCCTATATTTTCCCATACAATCTCTCCTTCTTCTATCAAATTTCCGTGACAACTTACATGAGGTTTCCTAGAACGAAAATGCTGAAGGAAGGCGGAAGTTCAGGTTTATCTTCATTCAGCAAAATACTCCCACCTTAGAAGGTAGTGAGTCGAATGAAGATTAAGCTGTAGACTTTTTACTTAGATAGACTGCTAAGTAAAGTTTGACGTTCATTCCAAGTCATTGGCGGAACTGAAGATTTGCGTTCAACCATTGTAATAGCACCGTCTACAGGACAAACGATTGCGCATAAATTACAGCCTACACAGTCCTCTTCCCGAACTTTCAGCATTGGGCGACCATCTTCTGTATACAAATCAATACATTGATGCGATGTATCTTCACATGCAATATGGCATTTGTTACAGTTAATGCAAACATCGTTATTAATCTCAGCCACGATTTTATAATTTAAGTCCAAGTCACCCCAATTAGAATATCTGGAAACTGAGCGACCTACTAAATCCATGACAGAGGCAATGCCTTTATCGTCTAAATAATTACCCAGTCCATCAATCATATCCTCTACAATACTAAAGCCATGATGCATCGCCGCTGTACAAACTTGCACGCCCGTAGCTCCCATTAATATAAACTCAGCAGCATCTCGCCAATTGGAAATACCACCAATGCCCGAAATCGGAACATTAATTGATGGATTACGAGCACACTCTGCCACCATATTGAGGGCAATTGGTTTAACGGCAGGACCACAATAGCCACCATGTGCACCCTTTCCGGCAACATGAGGCACTGTGTTCCATGTATCTAAGTCGACACCGGCTAAGCTGTTCATTGTATTAATCATACTAACGGCATCTGCTCCACCTCTTGTGGCCGCTTCTGCCGTTACCGTAATGTCGGTAATGTTTGGCGTTAATTTCACAATTACTGGTGTTTTCGCTGCCTCTTTTACCCAGTACGTTTGCTTTTCCACCAATTCAGGTACTTGACCAGAGGCAGACCCCATTCCTCGTTCTGCCATCCCATGTGGACAACCAAAGTTAAGCTCAAGACCATCAATCCCCACATCTTCTACTCGTTTAACAATCTCATGCCATTTTTCTTGCTTCGGCTCCACCATTAAGGAAGCGATGATTGCATGATGTGGAAACCTTTTTTTCGTGTCATAAATTTCTTGTAAATTCACCTCTAACGGACGATCCGTAATCAGTTCAATATTATTGAAACCTGCTACTCTTTGTCCGTTAAAGCTAACAGCTGCAAAGCGGGAAGTAACATTTAAAACCGGATCCCCTAGTGTTTTCCATACAGCACCCCCCCACCCCGCTTCAAATGCACGTTGTACTTGATAGCCTGAATTTGTTGGTGGTGCTGATGCAAGCCAAAATGGATTCGGCGATTTAATGCCCGCTAAGTCAATGCGTAAGTCTGCCATATTAGTTCCTCCCTTATGCAATCTCACTTGGTTCATCAATTATGCCTCGGCATAATGGCGTCCAGAATCGGCTTTGTGCTTAGGCCTGCAAATGTTTTTTGTGCGAAAGCGCAGTGTTAACGTAGCGTCAGCGGCACCGATGCAGGTCAGTTAGCCGGTTTGGATGCGATGATTTTAGGCTAACATCCTTTTGTGAACTCCTTTCCGATTCTGTGACATCCGCCGGAGGCTTTAGGCCAACACGATGTTGGTCACGCAGTCGTTGCCACAGGACGTGGCGTTCTTAGACTGCGTTCCTCTATGTTAGCGAAGGTTTGGACAACTAGTGAAAAGTTACTGAAACTTACATTCACCTCACCACTTAAAGAGGTAGGAGACTTCTGTAACTCATCTGTACCTGCCGCTACGCTTTCGGTACAAAAGACATTTTGCTGAAAGAAGTTAAACGTTCATGGATGTTGTATGCGGCGTCTTTTCCTTGCTGTACAGCTGTTACAACCATCGCCTCGCCCTGACCATTTCCGAAGACGACATCTCCACATGCAAATACTTTGTCATTCGAAGTTTGCATAGTCGTTTCATCAATATCAACAACACCATTTGTATGTTGTAAGCCAAAAGCTTCAATCAATGATACAAAACGCGTTTGCCCAATTGCCTTAGTAACAACATCCACTTCAATCATAAAATTGGACCCTTCAATCTCCTCAGGTCTTTGTCGACCATCAGCATCCGCTTCACCGAGCTTCATTTTTACACATTCAATACCTATGACCTCACCTGACTCATTACCAATAATTTTTTTCGGTGCTGTTAGCCATTTAAACGCCACACCATCCTGCTTGGCAAATTCATATTCAAATTTGTACGAGGTCATTTCCTTTTGTGTTCTTCTATAAAGAATTTGAACATTGTCAGCACCTAAACGCACTGCACATGTAGCACCGTCAATCGCGGTATTTCCCGCACCAATGACAGCCACTCGCTTCCCAACAATATCTTTTGTAAGCGGTCCCATTTTTGTCTTTCTGACAAACTCTATCGCATCATGCACACCGTCTAAATCTTCTCCTTCAATGCCCAGATTTGGCACAGCTCCCATACCAACCGCTAAAATAACACTGTCATATTGCTCTAAAATTTCTTCAGCAGAAATATCTACACCGACAGTTGTGTTTGTTTTAATTTCCACACCAAGCTTTTCAATTTGTTCAATTTCCCAATCAACGACTTCATTTGGTAAACGGAACGACACAATACCATAGCTCCCTAATCCACCAGCTTTCGATTCAGCTTCATAAATAGTGATTTGATAACCCAATCGACTTAGTTCACGAGCGGCCGATAAACCCGCAGGACCTGCACCAATAATCGCCACCTTCTGTCCATTGCTTTGCCCTTGCTTAAATAGCGGAGCATTCGTTTCCATCGCCCAATCTGTTGCATAGCGCTGTAGCTCTCCGATTTTAATTGGCTTTGTGGAGGCATTTAACACACACGCCCCTTCACATAGTTCCTCCGTTGGACAAACCCTTGCACAGCTTGCACCAATTGGATTTGCTTCTAATATAGTCATAGCAGAGCCCTTCAGATTACCAGAAGCAATTTTTTTTATGAAATTTGGGATTTGAATACTCGTTGGACAGGCTTTTATACATGGTGCATCGTAGCAATAAAGACAACGATTGGATTCCTCAATTGCTTCACTCTTTGTCATCCTGCTAGTCAATTCCATAAAATTACGTGTTAACTGTTGGGACATTATATTTTCTTGATTTTGAGCCATTTAACACATCCCCCTCATGTATTCATTTTTTCCTTCTTTTCCATTACGCGTCATGGATGTTAGGACTATTGAAAAAAAGCTATATTCAACATTTATCTCAACACTTTTAGAGGTAGCTAGTCTTCTGTAGCTAAATGAAAATATTACGAGACCGATTGCTCTGCTCTCCAGCCAAAGTAATCCGTCGTAAAGTGAAACTTTAGTCAGCGGGGGTTTATTCATCCGCACTGATTATTAGTTGAACGAATCGGGCTTTTACGGGCGGTTTATCTCCCTGCTAACTTCTTTGCTTTTGCAAAAATCTTACGGCGGAAGTATGACTGCCCGTTAATGCGGGATAATGCTAAATGTTTAGTGCTTCTGTAGATGTTGTTTTTAAGGAACGTTTTATATATTGCCCGCTACCTAGTACACCAACAAATTCTTTATTTTTTATGACATATTCTCCACGCACTAGTACACTTACTGGTTCACCCGTTACTTCCCATCCCTCATATGGGTTATAATCCACGTTCATATGATGTGTGTTCGCCGAAATTTCTCGTTTTACTTCAGGATCAAAAATAACGATATCGGCATCAGAACCGATTGCAATCGTTCCTTTTTGTGGGAATAAACCAAATATTTTTGCTGCACTTGTGGAAATCATATCGACAAACTCATTGATAGAAATTTTCCCCTTTGCTACACCTTCTGAATATAAAATACTAAAGCGATCTTCAATAAAAGGCCCACCGTTAGGAATTTTAGAAAAATCATGTAAGCCTAAATGCTTTTTCCCCTTAAAACTAAACGAGCATTGGTCAGAGCCAATTGTTTGTAGTTGTTTTGCTTTTAGAGCATTCCATAAATGCCCCTGATGGTATTTCGGGCGAAGTGGTGGGGACCAAACATATTTTGCCCCCTCAAAACCTGGTTGTGCTAAAGCAGATTGATCCAAAGTTAAATAGGGTGGACATGTTTCACCATAGACGTCATAGCCTTTCTCACGTGCAGCAATAATCTCATCTACAGCCTCTTTACAAGTGACATGCACAACATAAAGGGTAGCACCAGCAATATGGGCTAATTCAATCGCACGCTTTGTCGCTTCGCCTTCTAATTCAGCTGGACGAGTGAGCGCATGATAAATTGGCTCCTTATGACCGGCACGTCGCGCCTCTTCCACAAGCTCGTCAATAACAGAACCATTTTCACAGTGCACCATAACAACAGCACCGAGGTCTTTCGCTATTTTAAAAGCCTTAAAAAGGGTACGATCCGTTGCTTGAAATTCTTTCGCATAAGCCATAAATACCTTGACAGAAGTAATGCCCTCCTGCTCTAAGACTTGCGGCAATTCGGCTTCTGTTTCAGGGGTTAAATCACCAATCATTAAGTGGAATCCATAATCGATGGCTGATTTTTCCTTCGCCTTGTCATGCCACTTTTCAACTGCAGATGAAAGCTGATCCTCACCAGCCGTTAAGCAGAAATCCAAAATAGTAGTTGTCCCACCAAAAGCCGCTGCAATGGTACCAGATTTCCAATCATCATCAGTCACAGTATTGTTAAATGGCATATCTAAATGAGTGTGCGGATCAATTCCTCCTGGCATCACATATTTCCCTGTTGCCTCAATGACTTCTGCCCCAATGTCGGATAGATTTTTGCCAATTTGAACAATTTTTCCGTTTTCAATTAAAATATCTGCCTCAAAAACATCTGCAGCGGTCACTACTCGTCCACCTTTAATCATTTTTTTCATACTGTACCTCACCCTTCGTCAAATAATGGAGAATGCTCAACCATAACAAAGTTAGGAAAACCTTAATATAACGTGTAGGTCTCCCCCATACTGAACTTCGTTTGCAGCGTCAACACTGTTGCAAGTAATACATCTGCTCCTTTCGCGCAATCCTCAAATGTTGTTTCTTCTTCCTCGCAATGACTCTTACCATTAATACTTGGTACGAAAATCATCGCTGATGGAACAATGCTTGCCATATATTGCGCATCGTGTCCTGCCCCACTAAACATTCGGTGCGCAGAATAACCTAAGCTCTGACAAGCCCTTTCCACTTCATTACAAATATGAGGTTCAAAATAGACTGTATCTCTACCCCATAGCTTAACTGGCTTAATGCTACAACCCATATCCTCTGTAGGAAGATTATTCAGTATGTCCTCAACCTTTTGCATAATTTCTGGTTTTTGATGACGTGAATCTATTGTAAATGTCACATTGTTCGGTATCACGGTATGAATGTTTGGAGAAACATTCATTCGACCAAAGGTAAACACTAACTGTTCATCAATTTTTCTGAGCTCTTCATGTAAATGCGTAATAATTTTTGTAGCTGCGATCATTGGATCTTGACGCATTGTCATCGGTGTCGTTCCAGCATGATTGGACTGCCCTGTAACCGTAATTTCATAGCACACCATACCTAATACACCTTCAACAACGCCTATTTCCAATTGCTTCGCCTCTAGAACAGGTCCCTGCTCAATATGTAATTCGATATAAGCAAGTGCTTCCTTTAATCGATTTTCTTGATCTCCCTCATAACCACTTGCTTGTAGTGCTTCTTTGAAACTAGTACCATTTTTGTCGACAGATTGTAGCATTTTTTCTTTTACAAATTTTGCTGAGATAACACCCGAGCTCATCATTGCTGGATCAAAACGGGCACCTTCTTCATTCGTAAAATTCACAATCGTTATAGGGATATCTAGCTCAATTTCGTTGTCCTTTACTGTTCTAACGGCCTCTATGGCCGTTGAAACGCCTAATACGCCATCAAATTTCCCACCCTTTTCAACGGAATCTAAATGCGATCCCATAACAATTGGAGGAACATCCTTTTTCCCAGGTAGAACGGCATAAATATTGCCCATATCATCAACTTTAATGTCCATCCCTAATTCTTCACAACACTTACAAAAATAGTTTCTCGCTAATACATCCTCATTCGAAAGAGACAAACGAGTTACGCCACCATTTTCAGTAGCTCCAAATTGACTAAATTGTTCAATTAACTCTTGCAATCGTCTACTATTACACTTATACATATGCAAGTCCTCTCTTTCACAGTAGTTATACACATTCTATAAAAGATAAAAATATTGAGATATAGATAGCAAACTAAAAAAATATGTGCATCTGCACATATTTTATGGTAAGTTATGTTCATAATAAGGGGGAGGAGAAAATGGGGACAATTCGCAAAATTGTAGAGGGAGCTCAATTCCCAATGCTAAAATTAGTAGCTGGACATAACGGTACGTCTCGAAGAGTTACAGGGATTAACGTAGTAGAAAGCATCGATTTAATTATGTTTTGTAGACCGAATGAATTAGTCGTGACTACAGGTATTAATTTATCTTCTGATGGAAATTCCTTAGAGCAACTTGTCAAACTAGCTTTCACAAAAAAGGTAGCAGGTTTCATTATTAATACTGGGCCGTATATTCCAAGTATACCAGAATCAGTCATCTCCTTTGCCAACGAACATGATTTCCCTATTTTTCACATGTTATGGAATTATCGAATAGCAGATTTATTTAAAACAACATTTCAATTTATCGCCAATCACCAACAAGAGCTTTCTATCGAAGAAAAGGTTCTTTATAACTTACTTTTTCACTACAATCAACACGCTAACTATATTAAAGATCAATTAGTACTACTAGGTTTTCCACAAGGTAGGGAGCTAGCCATCATTGTATGTACAACAGATAGTTCACAAGCTAATATTGACCGTTACGAGGTCATAATCCAATTTGCATTTCAAAATAGGTATAAACGCTTCTTAAAACTAAAGCATAAAAATCACCTCATCTTTTTAATCGACCGAGCACAAATAACTACACCAAATACTCCCTTCTCAAAAATTGTTGAAAAAATTTACGACAAAATTACGCAAAAAAATGGTTACTTGGATATTATCATTGGTAAAGGAAATTATCATAAAGAGCTTGAAAATGTTCGTAAAAGCTATGATGAGTCATTAACAGTCATCCAATTAGCAAAGCTTCATAACAACCGTTTCCTATATAAATATAAAGAAATTGGTGCCTACAAAATTATTATGGCCGTGCAAAATCAAACATTAATCAAATCATATAGCCAAGACATCTTAGGTCAGCTTCATCGCTATGATGAATTGCATAACTCTAATTATGTACAATTTCTACGCATTTTTCTCGAGGAAAATGGAAGTACCCGTAGGATTAGTGAACGACAATTTATTCATCGCAATACAGTACTTTATAAAATAAAAAAAATTGAAACGCTATTAGATATGGACTTAAGTAACCCATTTACGAAAACAAATCTCTATATCGCATTTTTGATTGAAGATGTGTTAACACACCAATAAATTAATTTATCACGATAAGATTTTCGTTCCAAAATCAAGTCGCTGTGGTTGATGTAAATATACCATTCCAATTCCCATTGCCCATCATAACTTTTGGGCTGGAAATTCAGTGATGGACATATGTTTGGACCCGATATAAGACAAAACAACGAATTCGTTCCTTAGCCTTTCTACAAAAACGGCTAAGGAACGTGCTTTTAGTAAAATCCGCTTCGTATCTGGGTGCCAATCCCTTATATCTTTGCGGATTTTTTTATCCTAGCCATACGAAAAAACTGACGAACCAAACGGTCATCAGTTTTTTGAGGAATAAAGTCGAGGTTATTTTTTATTTTTGTTTTTGGTTTTATTTTTGCTATGTGAATCCTTTTTTTCTTCTTTTAGCACATTAGTTGTTTTTAATGCCGTAAAATCTGCTTCATCACCAAACTCCATACCATATCTTGGATTTTTATCTATGCGAGTATGATGATGATGATGATTTAGATCAGGATCAAGATCTTCGTTCTCTTCAAA
Source organism: Lysinibacillus sp. (assembly GCA_032053185.1). Classification (GTDB taxonomy): domain Bacteria; phylum Bacillota; class Bacilli; order Bacillales_A; family Planococcaceae; genus Lysinibacillus. The sequence goes on along the minus strand of DAMBVB010000002.1, from coordinate 95,158 downwards.
TCGCATAACAAGAATCGGTATAGATATTAATCCTGCTAATCCAACGAATGCATAAATCCATCGTGAAAATACGGCTGTTTGTCCACCGAACAAATAGGCAATTACATCAAATCTAAAGAATCCTATAAGTCCCCAGTTGATTGCTCCAATGATGACTAACACTAAAGCGGTTCTATAAACTACGCTCACGTTTACACCTCCTTCATTTGTAAATACGAAGCCAGTTATACATTCGTTCATGCTTCACATGTATAAAAAGCGTCGATACTGCAAAAAAACTGTCATAACAAGTGGTAAAATTACAAATACTTATTGTGTAATTAAATCGCTCATTTTGACCGTCTTATTTTTAGCAATAACCGCTTATTTATACGAAAAGCATGGCTAGGCTAAGTTATATTACAAACAAAGGGAATGTTAGAAAATCAAGGATCATCACCAAAGCGTGTGATTGATTTTTTGTTCCGGCTGGGCGCATTGTTGTTGTTGTTGCTGTCGCTTCGCTTTCGCACAGACAAAACATTGTAGCTGTCGCTTCGCTTTCGCACAGTGAAAGTAATCAGGCAAATACGAAAAACCCCTTTTAGCCAAACTTTATCTAGGTGAAATATTGATAATCAAACTACTAAAATGATGGGTCCTACTCCTTTTCTACACTATTCATTTGGAAATTTCGGTAGATAAATCATTGCCTTAAATAAATCGCCATCAACTTGAATTAAGAACTTTCCGTGCTGAATGTAAATAAGACTTTCAGCAATTGACAACCCTAAACCACTACCTTGACTTGATCTGGATTCGTCACCTCGTTTAAAGCGTTCCATTAGTTCATCGACTGAAATATTTAATTCATATGCTGAAATATTTTTAAATGTCACAAGTATTTCATTCCCTAAATCTTCAACACTAATATATACCCTTGATGCAGGCTGTGCGTATTTAAAAATATTCGAGAATAAATTTTCGATAGAGCGCCATAGGAGTTTCCCATCAGCCTTTACATAGACCTTTTCTGTTGGGTAGGCTAACTTAAAATCTAATGCAGACGCTTCAATTTTTCCATCCATTTCTCCTATTCCTTGTGTAAGTAATGACACGATGTCAATCCGTTCTAATTGAACAGGGATACTTCCACTTGACGCTTTAGCTGCTTCAAATAAATCATCTGTTAGAAGCTTAAGTCTTTTCGATTTTTGATCTAACACATCTATATATTCAGCAATTAAATCAGGGTCTTTTTCTATTTTTAATAAATCAACATACGTAATAATGGACGTTAAAGGTGTTCTAATATCATGTGAAACATTCGTAATGAGCTCTGTTTTTAAACGCTCGCTCTTAATTTCACTATCCACCGACTTTTTTAACCCATCGGTAATACTATTAATGCTCGCTGCAAGTTGGCTAAACTCCCCTTTACCTTTTACTTCAATTCGATGCTGAAGATCTCCGTTCTTAATTTGCTCTACGCCCTCTTTAATACTGTTAAACGATTTTACCTTTTTTAGTGTAAGCCAAGCAGCTAGGCCTATCGTAATAGGAAATACGAAAAACGTTGCCGCAACTATTATTGGATAGCCAATGACAAGCAGTACAACTTTCACACCGATACTACCATTATCAAATACACTTTTTACCCAAAGAGAAACCTTTTTTAGAATTTGATAGATGAGTGTATGCTGAAGTAATGTTTTATTTTTAATATGCTTTACGAGCGATAAAACCATCAGTAAATAAATGGTAAAAATTGATATTGTAATAAGCATATACATAGCATTCGGTACTCCAAATTCAATAAGTATTGCTATCCACAATGAAATTGAAAAACTCATTATTACAATATTGAGATCATTATATAATTTGTCAATGACATTCAAATTAATTTCTTTGTCTTCAAATGACGTTCTTCCAATGACAATCATTAAATAAACAAAAGAAACAATAAAACCTGCTAGAAACACAATAAATTCATTTAAATTACTTTTGGCAATCGCCTTGTCTTTTTCCCATTCCGCTATTTTTTGTTCTATGAACGGCTCTCTAAACGCCAAATATAGGACGTCTTTTTTGGGATTCAACTCTTCAATGCTGCTTGTAATATAATCTAAGTAATTACTTTCTTTCACTTCATTTGGATAAAGCTTTTCTTGGTAATCCTCAAATAGCATATAGGCTTTAAATGATTCAAATTGCTCTTTCTTATTTAGTTCACTATTAGAGAATACATGCTCTCCGTCGCTTGCATAAAACTCAATTCCTTCATTTGCTTCTAGTGTGCTGAGTAACCGATAAAACTCTCTTACTTGTTCTTTCTTGATTTCTTCTTTTTTAAGATTTATGTCATCTGCATATTTTTCTTGGTAGAGGCGATTATTTTCCCCTTCACTTAAATTATCATCATATCTATCTGAATAACGGAAATTACTATATACATTTTCTTCGATTTCTCTTATATACTCTTCAGTTAAGGTCTTACCGCTTAAAATATGTTCTTCACTTTTGTATGTTCCAATTAATTGCACTAAGGATGAAAGTATACTGTAACTTTCATCAGCGAATGCTCGGCTTTCAAAATAACTTTCTTGATTGATACTACTAAGATGAACCTCATTTACTTCCATATCAATAATTGCTTTCGTAGTACCCGTTATACAAACAACGGCAATTAAAAACACAATAATTTTCGTAATAAGTGCATGACTAATATTTCTCAACTTTATACCCAACTCCCCATACCACTTTTAAATACTTTGGCTCTTTCGGATTAATTTCAATTTTTTCTCGAATCTTTCGAATATGAACCGAAACCGTATTTTCTGGATTGATGGCTTTTTCATTCCATACCTTTTCGTAGATCTCTTCAATTGTGAATACTCGCCCAGCATTTGCTGTAAGAAGCTTTAAAATTTTATACTGCACGGGTGTCAAATGAACCTCTTCTTTATCAACAGTAATGACTTTCTGTTCATCATCAATCGTAAGCCCACCCGTTTGCAATACAGCGCTACTCTTCTCAAGACTTCCAAATGTCGTATACCTTCTTAGCTGGGATTTCACCCTGGCCACAAGTTCTAAAGGATTAAACGGTTTGGCTATATAATCATCTGCTCCGATATTTAATCCGAGTATTTTGTCATGATCCTCCGATTTAGCAGAAAGCATAATTAATGGAATCATATGTTCTTGCCGAATCTTCATCGTCGCCGTAATCCCATCCATTTTTGGCATCATAATATCCATTATTATTAGATGAATTTCATGATCACGAATCAGTTCGAGCGCCTCAATGCCATTGTAAGCTTTAAAAACCTGATATCCCTCATTTTCTAAATAAATGCTAATTGCCCTTACGATTTCTTTATCATCATCACAAATCAAAATGTTCAATTACATTCACTCCTCAATCTACTCATGTTCATATGATCCCTCTATAGGATTCGTGTAAATATATAATACAAATTAATTCTTAACAAACACACACACTAATTCTTAAGATTTTCTTATTGTTTTATCAAAATAATTTTTGTATGCAAATGTAGTTTGTTTTAGTGGTTCAATCATCTAATAAATACTATTTTCCGAAAAAAACATCCTTCTTATACTTGAAGACCATTTTTTTGTCAATAAAACATTCATGAGCTTTTCGCTCCCATCCATGGCATGAAAATAAATTATTTACACAGAAAAAAGCATATACTCATCCGCAAAGGGGCGAATATATGCTTGATACCCGTGGTTACACCTAAATTCCTACTGCCTGTAACACCAGTAGCTATGAGTGGAGTGTGAACACATTGGTGCTAGTTATTTAATTATATAGTTTGGGAGGTTTAAATCATTGTAAAGTTACCTTTTATAAATATAAAAAACATTTCCAAATTCCTCATAGCAGTTGGAGTGCCCACCATGCATGACAAAGACCGGTATTTCACCCTTTTCTGTTATGGAATTCTCTATCGTTTTACCATCAATTATAAAAGTCTTTATTAAAAGATCACAATAAAAGTTTAATTATATATAATCAGGCTCAAATCCTCTAAATATAAAGTCTGGTTTATTTTAGTTATACTATTTACCCTATATTATAGTTCAACTAAAAGGGGTTCCAGCTATTTCTGCCAATTATTAAGTTCCTTTAACAACTCAGGTAGCTGCAATTTCTTAATATCAATCGGTGGTAATGCCTTGATAAATTCCTTCCCATACGACTTTGTTGAAATGCGGCGGTCTAAAACGATAAAGGCTCCTTTATCCTGTGATGAACGGATTAAACGACCAAAGCCTTGTTTAAAACGCATGATAGCTTCTGGCAGTGATAGCTCATTAAAAGAATTGCGACCTTGTGCAGTAATATGCTTTGCTCGCGCCTTAAATACAGGCTCTTCTGGTGAGGAAAACGGCAGACGCACAACGATAACCGATGCAAGTGCGTCACCCGGAACGTCTACACCTTCCCAGAAGCTATTTGTACCAAAAAGAACAGCATGGCTAAATTTTTGGAATGATTTCAAGATTCGCATACGGCTCCCACCTGTTACACCTTGTGCAAAGAGCATGTAGTCATCAAGGAGTTCACTATCTTGAATAAGCTCCACGGTTTTGCGAAGCATGTCCTGTGCGGTAAATAGGACAAAACAACGCCCTTCAGTCATTCGGACCGTACGTGTAATTGCGTGAGCGACCGCTTCAATATATTCATACTGTGACACATGCTGAATGTCAGGCATATCTGTGACAATAAACGCCTTTGCGCCTGCATAATAGGATGGTGGCGCTTGTAGCTTTATTACTTGCACATTATCAGAAATACCGAGTTGACGCGTCACAAAACGCTCATTGCCTGGTACCGTTAAAGTTCCAGAAGTCCACACAATACTTGCTTGCTTCCGAAGCGGTGCCAGTACTTTTTCTATGATAGGCGTGACATTAACAGGCTTTTTAAAGACTTGCAAGCTTCCTGGAACGCTCCGTAAATCAAATTCTAGCCACACGGAATGATCATCCTGTGTCGCTAGGAAAATTTCCTCCCATTCAGCGATTTTTACTTTTAATTCACGGATCCAATAATGCCATTCCGATAATATATAGCGCTCATTTTTATCTAATTGTTCAATATTATTTTCAAAGGCCTGCCCTACTTCTGTCGCAACATCAAGCCACTGCTGTGTGCGTTTACTCACTTGTAGAAGCGGTTCTTTTGCTAGTGATACATCCCCTAAAAACAAAGTGCATTTACTACTAGCTTGCTTCCCTTTTATTTGTTGCTGCATTTTTTGAACAGCTAGCTGAATAGTTTCATCGAATGTTCGTTGCAGGCGTATAAATTGTGCATCTAATCGTTGTAAGCTTTGCATAGAAACACGTTGCTTTTTCTTAGCTGCCTCACTAAATTGCTGGAACAAAGCAGTTTCTTCCATCGTTCCTATTTGACCGAATATATACTTCCACTGCGTATAGGAGAAGATAATTTCGTCTTGCCGCATGGCAGATTGTATAAATTGATGTGCTTCGTCAATGAGCCATCCGTCAATTTGTGTAAAGATCGGTGTTCGACGGACTAAATCACTGAGTACCATAGAATGATTCGTTACAATACAATCCGCAAATTCACTATTTTTTAACGCTTGCTCATAGAAATCAAAGCCTTTTGAAGGTTTTTCATTCGGCATTTTACGGATTTTCTCTAAAAATAGTTGTCCGCCACCAGATACATTGAGCTCACTTAGCACACCTGTTTCTGTTTTAGTCAGCCAAACGAGAATCTGCAAAATCGTCAATATATCATCATAAGATTCATCAGCATAAGCCATACATTGCTCAAAGCGTGCAACGTCAATATAATGCTGCATACCCTTCAGAACAGCAATATTTACGTTCGTGCCAAGGATTTTTTCAATCTTCGGTAGCTCTTCCTCAACAAGCTGCTCCTGCAAGTGTGACGTATATGTGCTAATCGCAATTTTTTTATCGACTGCTCGAGCATACAAAATCGCAGGAAGTAGATAGCCCGCTGTTTTACCAATACCTGTTGAAGCCTCTATCACACATTCCCTTTTATCATTTAGCGCTTGCCAAATCGTGTCCATCATCTCGAATTGTGCCGGTCGTTGCTCAAAATTCAACATAGCCTTTGTCATTAATGATGTTTTGTCAGCTGCTGTTTGTGGATATGACACAATTTCCGCATTATTTCTATGCTTTCTTCGTCCATCACAAATAGCCAAATTGCGATAGTAGGAGACATTCTCATTAGCCGTTACATGCTGTCTTTTAATTTGAAGAGCCTCGAAGAAAAGCTGGGATAAATTTGATTTTAATCTAAATGAACGCTTATGCATTTGTTCAAGGGTTAGCTGCGGGAGACTGAGTAGCTCCTTCCAGCAACATTTAAAGAGCTCAGCCGTTGCACGGGCATCGTCATCTGCCCGGTGTGCATTTGCCAGCTCTATATTTAAATCTGCCGCTAAATCACCTAGCTTAAAGCTGAGTGACATAGGGAACAATATTTTGGCAAGCTCAACCGTGTCCATCTTTTTCCCCTGCCATTTTGGTAAACCTGCTCGCTTGAATTCTGCTTGTAAAAAGGATAAGTCAAAATCCGCATTATGCGCGACAAATACACAATCAGCAAGCAGTTCATATATGTAGTCGGCATGTGCCTCAAACGGCAAGGCATCCTTAACATCCTCATTCGTAATATGCGTTAAATCCTGAATGAACGTTGGAATAGCTTTACCTGGATAAATAAACTTCGTATACGTTTGTTCAATTTTCCAATCTTTCATAATAACAATTGCTATTTGAATCATTCGGTCCCCATTTGCGGGTGAATGACCAGTCGTCTCTAAATCAACAATTGCATACTTTTGACTTTCCATCATAATCTCAACTCACAGTTCACATTAGATAGATGAATTTTATCACAGATTTGGCTCAGCGGCATCCCTTCGCCTTTTAGATTGAACACAAAAGATCAAAACCTTAAGAAGCGCGAGAAGTCAATGTTAAAAAAGTTGATTTCTCGCGCTTTTCTGATGTAAATTTTGCGTTGAAAATATACTGATGTCCCAACCGCTTCCTACGACATCACCGTTGCTTCTGGCTCATTGGTAATCATTTCTTTAACTATATTACCATCGCCCATAATAGCTACTGTTGGCTTATGATCTTTTGCCTCTGCATTATCTACATATACATAAGAAATTATAATCACAATATCGCCACGTTGGACGAGACGTGCTGCTGCACCGTTTACACAAATAACACCTGATCCACGTTCCCCTGCAATAATATACGTTTCAAAGCGTGCGCCATTGTTGTTATTGACGATATGCACCTTTTCGTTTGGTAGCATCCCTACTGCATCTAAAATATCCTCGTCAATCGTAATAGATCCAACATAGTTTAAATCTGCTTGTGTCACTGTAGCACGGTGGATTTTACTGTTCATCATCATTCGTAACATATTACACTCCTTCTTTCACATTAAAGATACAATTATCAATTAATCGAGTTTTACCAATATAGACGGCTGCTGCTAAAAGCACTTGTTCAGTTTCAGCAGTTACGGGCGTTAAATCGGGATACGCTAATAGCTCAATATAGTCTATGTGGCCACGTGTGCGTGCTGCAATGTGTGTCTTTGCTTTAGCAAGCGCATACGCTGCATCCCTAGTCGCTAAAAAGCTATCTCGAGCAAGCTGTAGCGCTTCATTTATTGCTGGTGCCTCAAGACGCTCCGCTTCACTTAAATAGACATTACGAGAGGATTTCGCTAAACCGTCCTCCTCACGTACAATGGGTACTACTCGCATTTCCAGTGGGAAATTAAAATCGCGTACCATCGTAGCAATAATAGCAACTTGCTGTGCATCTTTTTGTCCGAAATAAGCTCGTGTAGGCCGTGTTAGATGAAATAATTTTGATACAACCTGTAAAACGCCATCAAAATGCCCTGGTCGGCTTGCTCCGCAAAGAATTGTTGCTTGTTCACCCGCATGAATACGAATACCACCATCATGTGGATACATTTCTTCAACACTCGGTGCGAAAACCATATCTACACCGGCAGACGCTGCCAACGCAGTATCCCTTGGCAAATCACGAGGATAGCTTTCAAAGTCTTCGTCTGGTCCAAATTGTGTTGGGTTGACAAATATGCTCATCACGACGAAATCATTTTCGGCGCGAGCTGTTTTTGCTAGCGTTAGATGGCCTTCATGTAAATACCCCATTGTTGGAACGAGTCCAATTGTTTTTTGAGCTTCCTTAGCCGCTTGGATTTCTACGATTAGTGCTTGGATAGTAGTGACTACTTTCATTACTTTACGCCCCCATATAGCTGATCCAATGCTTCCTCTTTCATCGTGAAGCAATGCTTCGAAGCCGGGAATGTACCTGTCTTTACCGCCTCTACGTAACTAGCAATTCCACGGCTTGCTTCTTGGCCCATATTTGCAAACTGTTCCACAAATTTTGGTACATGATGTGAGCCGTAGCTTAACATGTCATGATAAACCAAAACTTGTCCATCAGCCTCTACACCAGCTCCAATGCCAATCGTTGGAATAATAAGATGAGCGGATACCAGCTCTGTTAGCTGATGCGGAATACACTCTAAGACAACTGCACATGCTCCAGCCTCTTGACATTTTTTTGCATCTTCCATGAGTGTCGTTGCCTGTTCAGCGGTTTTGCCCTGAACTTTGTAGCCACCAAGCACTCCGAAAGATTGAGGTAGTAAACCTAAATGCGCTACCACTGGAATGCCAGCTGACGTTAATTTACGAATGACTGGTAAAACATCTCCTGCACCCTCTAACTTTAGTGCATCTGCTCTTGTCTCCTGCATCATGGATACTGCTATTTTCAACGTCTCGTGTACATCACCGTGGTACGAACCAAATGGCATATCCACAACAACAAACGTATCCTTTGCCCCTCGACGCACTGCTTTTGCATGGTGAACCATATCAGTTACTGTTACTGGCATTGTAGACTTATATCCTAGTACTACCATACCTAGTGAATCTCCCACTAGAATCATGTCGACGCCTGCTTCCTCGGCAAATTTTGCAGCAGGATAATCATAGGCAGTGAGCATCACGATTTTCTCACCTGCTGCCTTCATCTTTAAAAAATCTGAAGTTGTTTTCATCATGTAGTCCTCCTTTTTTAAGGGAAGAAAACAGAAAAACCCCTCTGTTCCTAAAATGGACAGAAGGGTAGTGTTCCGTTCGTCATCAAAAATACCTCTTGTTTTTGACTTGAGGCCATAACTTATTAAAGGGATACGGGAACAAGTCTCTTTGTGAGAATTGCCCATTCCATTGAATTAAGTTATATTTTTGAACGCTTGTTTTCTTCCGTCCCTGTCATTAAAAGATCAAGGCAGATAATTATTGTAAATAGGTCTTACGTTTTGAAGGTGCCGTTCCTAAAAAGGATACTGCCCTTCGCACATACTATAACAGATTCCCCTAGTACTCTTCAAATATTGTTTTCTAATAATTACGATCCATAAATAATTTCTTATTTAAACCGTTTGTTTCTAAATGTTTGATTTTCGATAAACTTCAACATTGTAAATAAAATCAAAGCAAATAAAAATGTAGATACCAGATGTTATATTTGTCACTGATTTTACAATCAACGCTATATGTAATATATCCCCATCTTACTATGCGGCGTAAAACCATTGTGAGGTGAGAAAAGATAGCATCTCAGCTTGGCTCAGCTTTAAAACGAGAAAAAATGTACAGAGCAGCTAAACGCGAAAAATATGAAAGAACGTATATTTTCAAATTCGAAAATATACGTTCTTGTTAGGGAAGTAAGTGCACATTGTAGTTTATGTTTCTATAAAATTTTTATATCTCCAGCATAAATTGTTCGGACAGTGCCATTATCCTCAGTTAGCTGTAGCACACCTTCATCCGTAATCCCACTGGCAATGCCTTCAAAGCGCCCGCGTAAAGTTGTTACTTCAATACGTTGTCCAATGGTACATGACATTTGTTCCCATAGCTTTTTAATGCTCTTAAAGCCCTCTTTCACGTATAATTCCGTAAATTGTTCTACATATTGTAAAATAGATGCGACAAGGGCTGCACGATTAATTTCCACACCCGCTTCTAAACGTAATGATGTAGCAATATCAGCGATTTGTGGAGAGAAATCTGCTTCGACTTGGTTTGCATTAAGACCTATACCTACTAGTAGTGCTTGTACACAGTCTGCCTCAGCCTGCATCTCTGTTAATATACCTGTACATTTTTTACCGTTAATAAGCAAATCATTTGGCCATTTAATGGTTGGTTCAAAATGTTTATATAATGTTTTAATCGCCATCGTAACCGCTACTGCTACGACAAGCGTATACGATGAAGCTTGCTGCGGCGTAACATCCGGTCTTACAATAATAGTCATCCAAATACCGGTGCCATTTGCAGATTCCCATGGACGCGCCATACGACCACGACCAGCAGTTTGCTCCTCCCCAATTATAACGGTACCATGTGGAGCGCCTTCCTGTGCAAGCTTATGAGCGATTATTTGTGTTGAATCTACAACATCATAATAATAAATGTCACGTCCAAAACGTTCCGTATTTAAAAATAGTTCAATTTGTGTTGGACTTAAGGTATTAGGCACACCAGTCAATACGTAGCCCTTTTTCTTTACCGTTTCAAATGTATAGCCTTCCTCCTGTAGCGACTGCATATGTTTCCATACAGCTGTACGTGATACGCCAAGAGAATCTGCTAGCTCCTGACCCGAAACCGCTTCACCGTTAGCAGTTAATATTCTTTTTAAAATTTCATCCTTCATAGAAATACTCATGCTTATATCAGTCCTTTAGTAATCTCTACTATTTCATCATTTCTATTGCTATCAATATTCGTATTAATCATACTGTAAATTAGGATACTTGACTACAAACTATCAACAAATATGGTTCATCACCATAACGTGTGGTTGATTTTATGTTCCGGCTGGGGGCGTTCGATGAACCGCTTCGCTCCAGGGTCCCAGGCCAACAGATGTTTTTTTGCGAAAGCGTAGTGGCAGCAGCGTGTTTTGTCTGTGAAAGCGAAGCGACAGTAACAACACAATGTTGGGCGTTATCATAGGACGTGATGGTTTTAGCCTTCGTTCCTCTATCCCCTAAGAGTCGCCCAGCCAAAAAGGACATCAACTGATATACAAAGATCGGATATTTGTTTTTACGCTTAGTTATTTTGTCCATCCACTAACAACTTCTGACTGACTTATCGATTAGGTTGTACAGTTTATATTTGACGAAAAAATAGTGCCTACATTAATAAGGGAGCCGTCTCATTCATTTTTTTGAGACCGGCTCCTCGTTTAATAATTGATGTTTATCCTTCTTTTTTAAAATAATCGTGTTCTATCCAATGTTTTATCTGTTGTCGGTCATTTTGAAGCTCGCCATTGACAACCGCTTCAAGCATTGCCTGCAATGCTTCTTTTACCCATGGTCCACCCTTTTTTCCAGACCATTTTAATAAATCTGTACCGTCTACAATTAGCTCTCGCTTGTGTCTAATGGGAAGCTTTGTCTGTATATCCTGAATACTTTGTTGTGGCATTTGAGCGTCAAGCTGTCTCAGCTTCGCAAAATAACAAGCTGCCTCGAGTTCCTGTTGTGTATGCGAAAAGTAATCCATATTCGCCCAGCCATTTTTTAAAGCCTGTAAAGCTGCTAGCACAGCTTTTACAAAGGCCATCTCCTTATTCGATAAACGATAGTTACTTAGCACTTCTCGCCATTGATCACCCTGCAACACGGCAAAATATGCCCAGCCTAATAGCTTGTCCTGCGTGTTAAATTCACACCAGTCACCAGCTTGAAAAGTACCACTCAAATAATTCACTAAGTTACTTTCCTCAAGCTTTTTTATACCGTTAAAAACATCTTGTCCTACCCATAGCTTATCGAGCTCTGCCTTTATGCGCTCCTTCGCAATCCAAGATATAGTATCAGCCTTGTTTTGCATTGCTTTTAAGGTTTCTGAATCAATTAGAAAACCGAGCTGTGCTGAGAAACGTACAGCTCGCAGCATTCGTAATGCATCTTCTGAAAAGCGTTTCTGCGCGTCACCAACAGCTCGAATCACGCCAGCTTCAATATCTTGGCGTCCTCCGTAAAAATCAACAAAAGAGCCATCACGACGCATCGCTATGGCATTCATCGTAAAGTCTCGGCGCTGTAAATCTTCTTTTAACGAACGTACAAATTGCACTTTCTCTGGTCTACGGTGATCCGTATATTCACCATCTGTGCGAAATGTCGTTACCTCTACCGAACCAGCTGGGACGATAACAAGAACCGTCCCATGCTGAATCCCTATATCAACCGTGTGATTAAAGACTGACTTTACTTCGTCTGGCATGGCATTTGTTGCAACATCTACATCGTGGGCAGGACGACCGAGTATCACATCTCGTACTGCACCACCGACGATCACTGCTTCAAAGCCTGCGTTTTCTAGTTGTTCAATAACTGAATAGGCTGCTTGCCATTCTTTATTGTTTTGCATAATTTTTTTTTGCAACCTTTTCATACAATTTTTCATATTGTTCTACAATTTTAGATGAATGGAATTTTTCATCAACAGCACGGATAGCTGCCTCTCGGAAACGTTGTAATTTCACTTCATCATTCAATAGATTCACGGCATATTCTGCCACTGCGTCCGTATCACCTAATTCCACTATATAGCCATCTACACCATGCTCAATGACTTCTGGAATACCACCTACAGCTGATCCAATACAAGGTACACCACAAGCCATTGCTTCAAGCAAAACTAGCCCGAATGATTCCTGCTGTGATAGTAATAATTTAAGGTCACTGATCGCATACAATTCAGCCAAATTTTCTTGTTTGCCTAAAAATAGAACATCCTCCATATAAGGACTTTCCTTTACCTGATCCATTACACGATGCTTTTCTGGACCATCTCCTACAAGCAACAGCTTTGCCTTCATGTTGGCACGAATCTTCATAAAGGCATCTATAATATGCGGAAGATTTTTAATTTTACGGAAGTTAGATACGTGAATAATAATTTTTTCATGTTCTCCAATTCCAAATTGTTCCTTTAAGTTTCCTGGATTGCGCGGGAAGTATTCACGTTCATCAACAAAGTTGTAAATCGTGTTAATTGGCTTTACTGTATCAATAAGCTCATAGGTTTGTTGCTTTAAGGCCTCCGACACTGTCGTAACAATATCAGATTTATTAATGCCATACTTAATTGCCTGTGAAAGAGTGGAATCCTGCCCAAGCACAGAAATATCTGTACCATGTAATGTTGTGACAATCCCAATGTCGCGACCACTCATTTCACGTGCTAAGACAGCACAGACCGCATGTGGTATTGCATAATGCACATGAAGCACATCTAGTTCTTCATCCTTAATCACGTCTGCCATTTTACTCGCTAATGCTATATCATATGGAGAATATTGAAATACTGAATAATTATTAACTTCTACTTCATGGAAAAAGACGGTTGGATAAATTTTATTCAATCGAAATGGTACGCTTGAGGTGATGAAATGAATTTCGTGTCCTCTCTCTGCAAGCATTTTTCCTAATTCTGTTGCAATAACACCAGAGCCTCCAACTGTTGGATAACAGGTAATGCCGATTTTTAGCTTTTTCATTCGATTATCATCCTTTCTAAATCACGTCTTTTTTAATGTCGTCTTTCTTGAATCAATCTCCAATCCACAAAGCCTTCTTGTAGGCCTTTTAGTAATATTTCTGCCGTTCCCATATTTGTGGCCAGTGGCACCTGGTAAACATCACAAAGACGAATTAGTGCAGAAACATCTGGCTCATGTGGTTGTGCTGTTAAAGGATCTCGGAAAAAAATGATCATGTCCATATCATTATTGGCAATCATTGCGCCAATTTGTTGGTCGCCACCGAGTGGTCCTGAACGAAAACGGGTTACTTCTAAGCCTGTAGCTTCCATAACACGCTGTCCTGTTGTACCCGTAGCAAACAACATATGCTCATTTAAAATACTTCGATAAGCAATAGCAAACTGTACTAAATTATCTTTTTTGCGATCATGTGCAATTAATGCGATTTTCATAAAGCTTCCATCCCAATCTTTAGATGATGTTTTCTAGACCATATACAAGTTGATCCATTTTCATGACCTCTTCTACGCAAAATGCTACACCAGACATAAAAGAATTTCGATTTAACGAATCATGACGAATTGTTAAAAGCTGCCCATCTCCTCCAAATAACACTTGCTGGTGTGCCACTAAACCAGGTAAACGAACAGAGTGAAGACGCATGCCATCCAATTCTGCCCCTCTTGCCCCCTCCATTGTTTCTTTTTCCTCTGGATGACCCTGCATCTTTTGTGCTCGTACCTCTTGAATCAATTGTGCCGTTTTAACAGCTGTTCCAGATGGAGCATCTAGCTTTTGATCGTGGTGCATTTCAATAATTTCAATATCAGGTAAATATTTTGCCGCCTCCTTAGCAAATTTCATCATAAGGATTGCCCCTATCGCAAAGTTTGGAGCAATAATGCAGCCTAGCTCTTTTTCTTTAGCCATTGCTGATAATTCCACTAGTTGTGCATCTGTAAAGCCCGTTGTACCAATTACAGGCCGTACATTTAAATGCAAGGCTTCTTTAGTATGTTTATATACTGCATGTGGGCTTGTTAAATCTACTAATACGTCTGGTGCAGTTGCCTCTACAAGGTCTGACATATCTGTAAAGATTGGAGCCGTATAACTTGTCGGAAACATTTCCAAATCAGCTAATGTTTTTCCTACTTCCTTATAATCTAGTACAGCTACTAATTCCATTTTGTCATGCTTCATTACTGTATGTACAGCCTCAGCCCCCATCTTTCCCCTAGGTCCTGCAATAGCTACACGAATTGACATTATTCTTCATCCTTTCTAGTCCAGCGATTTTTATCCCTTGTTTCAAATTTATGTATAACGCGTAAAAGTGCTTCATCTAATTTAATGCCCTGTGCATTTGCAAAACAAACTAAAACAAAGAAAAAGTCACCTAATTCTTCTTTAATGCTATTAGCATCCTCTGTACTCTTTTTCTTCTTTTGCCCGTAAACGTCCTGCACCTCGCGTGACAATTCACCAAGCTCCTCAGTTAAACGAGCCAATAACTCAAATGGTGGGAAATAGCCTTCCTTAAATTGTCCTATATAATCATCTACACGCTGCTGTAAAGCTTGCATTGTCACTTGTTCAGTCATCTAAATCACACTCCTACTTACCATCGTATAAAATTTACACCATTGTTGTCAAAAACAATAAAATGTCAGATAATAAATAGCACTACTTCATTTGTTTCAGACTACAGGAGGTCATATGCTAAAACACATCAAAATCAGCAATATCGTCGCAATAATGCTCGGAGCTGCGATTTTTAGCTTCGGCTTCATCCACTTCAACATGCAAAATCAACTTGGTGAAGGTGGCCTAAGTGGGATTACACTCATACTTTATTTTACACTAGGCTGGGACCCTGCCTTCATGAATTTACTATTAAACATTCCTATGTTTATTATTGGGTATCGTTTACTTGGGAAAAAATCATTTATTTATACGCTTGTTGGAACTTTATCTGTTTCAGTTTTCCTTAAAGTTTTCCAAAAATATCAATTTACGATTCATTTAGAGGATGATTTGCTACTTGTTGCTCTTTTTGCAGGGGTTTTTGTTGGACTAGGGCTCGGTATCGTCTTTCGCTTCGGTGGCACAACGGGTGGTGTAGACATTTTAGCACGCCTTGGGCATAAATATTTTGGTTGGAGTATGGGTAAAACCATGTTCATCTTTGACGCAGTTGTCATTACACTGTCATGGCTAACGTTTTTAGATGCTCGCTCTATGATGTATACCCTCGTCGCGGTATTTGTTGGCGCGCGCGTCATTGATTTTGTTCAAGAAGGAGCATATGCAGCTCGTGGAGCACTTATTATATCTGAAAAATCTAGCGCCATTGCTGAGATGATTGCATTACGAATGGAACGCGGTATTACTATACTTGAAGGTCATGGCCATTTTACGAAGCAACAAAAAGAAGTTATTTATTGTGTCATTGGCCGCAATGAGGTTGTCCGTTTAAAATCTATTGTTTATGACGTCGATCCATACGCGTTCGTATCTATTATAGAAGTACGAGATGTTGTAGGAGAAGGCTTCACGCTAGACGACCAAAAACAACCGCTCCATTAACATTAGCCATCAGCCTGCTGTCCTCGAAAAACATTTTCCTTTTTGATGGATGTAGGCTTTTTCTACATAATAAAATGTAAATATTGTTTAATGGATGAAAAAACTTGCTATAGTGAAATACCACTACAACAAGTTTTTTCATTAGTCGTCACTTCGCATATTTGTGAAGATTAATACTAAACGTAATAATTCTAATACAGCTACTGCTGCTGCGGCAACATATGTTAATGCTGCAGCACTTAACACTTTTCGTGCTGGGCGCTCTTCTTCATTTGTAATAATTCCTAGAGAATTCATTTGCACTAACGCACGTTTAGATGCATCAAACTCTACTGGTAACGTTACTAATTGGAAAACCACACCTGCTGCCAATAATACGATACCTAAAAGTAACATATTCGCACTACTTGCAAAAATACCTATCATAACAAATATCCAAGACATATTTGATGAAATATTTGCAACTGGCACTAGCTTGCTACGTAATGTTAGCATTGAATAAGCTTCCTTATGCTGGATGGCATGGCCAACTTCGTGGGCAGCAACTGCAGCACCAGCAATACTCGCCTCGTAGAAGTTGCTTTCCGATAAAGCCACTGTTTTTGTCGCCGGATTATAGTGATCAGACAACACACCTTGTGTTGGAACAACCCGTACATCATATAAGCCGTTCGCATCTAAAATCGCACGCGCTACCTCTGCACCTGTTTGTCCCTTCATTGTACGTTCTTTTGCAAACTTATTATACGTGCCCTTTACTTTCATCTGTGCATAAAGCGGCAGTAGTATTATGATTGCAAAATAAACAATATACATGCTTATTGACAATTTTCTAACCCCTTTCTATCTCGATACTATAATTCTATAATCATTTGCCTAATTGGGCAAATATTTGCGCCACCTAATTGAGAAGATGGCTAGAAAAATGCATGTAATGGATAACCAAAAAGTAAAGTAGCCAATATAGCTCGTATAATCTGCTAAATCACGATACATCGGCATTTGGCCAAATACATAATCAATCACATCATTATGCAATGTCCATACCGCTGCCACGGCAATATGCCAATATGAAAAAGCATATTTACCGAGATACAGAATGGCTTGGGCACACATCGCAAAATGCGAACCCACTAGCATCCATCCTTGCCAGCCAATAGATCCAGTTTCAACCAGGGTCCAAATATTCATAACATCAGCCCAGATACCATATTTCACTAGTGTTATAAGTGCAAGCACTTCCATTAGCGGCCACTTTTTATCCATAATCCAAGCTATCAATACAAAGCAAAAGAATAAGCTGGCTGTCGGGCTATCCGGCACAAAAATATAAAAAATTGGCTTCGTGATGGCAAGCTGCCCTCCGTACCAATAATAGCCGTAAACAGTTCCTAGTAGATTGATAATAAGTAAAAGTATTAAAAATGACTTATGTGTAAGGAGATACCAGATGTTTGCACGTGTAATTTGCATAATTCAAACTCCTTTATCTTCTGTCTTTACTAAGATGCCTTTTTTAACTGTTATTATGTATAAAATAATCTTTAATTAGCCACATACTATCGATTTTGCATTTTGGCGCCAAAATCCATAACGCGGAGTTGATTTCCGTTCTGTCTGAGCGCTTTCCCGATGGCGGTCCGATGAGCCGTTCTCTGCGCTCCAGGTCTTATCTGTGACGCTATTCCCAAGAAGTCGACTAGGCTCCACTCAATCAACTTATACACATGGCTTGCGTTTGAGCCACTTTTTCTAATATTCCCCTAAAAATAGACTGTTTTGGGTACGGCACGATGTGTAGATCTACTTAAAATGCGGTGACCGCCTAGCCTCCTCGGTTTGTTCAGACAAACCGTCTTGACTGGGCATGTATATCCTAACAAATATTATTAAAGCAATACTATATTTTGCGGGAACTTTTTTGAAGTTGTAACAGTCACATTATTGGACTAGCAAAAAAAGAGCCAGTTTCCTGACTCTTTTAAAACAAAGCTTATTCCTTAGCCTTTAAGCTCGCAATAAATTCTGCTAATTGCTTCGCTTCTTCATCTGTACCGTGGAATTGACCAGCTGGCATTCCACCGCGACCATTATGAATAATCTCTTCAACTTCTTCAGCCGTTAGTGTATTACCAAGTAATTTTGGAGCAGCTGGGCCACCTTTTAAGTCAGCCGCATGACATCCAATACAAGTTTTAGCTTGTTCACCTGTATCACCGTTCCAAATTGCAAAACCTGGTAATGATTCATCAATATCAACTTCTACTTCTTTTTCAATAGCCCCCATTGCTTTTTGAGCTTCCCAGTCATGGTTTACAACTGACTCCCATGTTAAGTAGAACATAGCAGCCAAAGTTAATAACATAAACGCTGTTGGTAATGGGCGTTTAGATGGGCGACGTTCTGGACTTTTATCTAAAAATGGCATTAATAATAGCGCTCCAAATGCTAGACCTGGAATAACAATTGCTCCAATAACATTATATGGACCTGAAGCAAATGAGTATTTTAATAATTGATACATGAATAAGAAGTACCAGTCCGGTAATGGCACGTATGCTCTTGTTGGATCAGCTGGTCCTTCAAGAGGTGATGGATGTGCAACTGTTAATAATAAATAAGCTATTAAAAATACAGCACCAACCATCCATTCTTTTAGTAAGAAGTTCGGCCAGAAAGCTTCCGTCTTACCTGGATATTCGGAATAATCCTTTGGAACGTTCGGCATTCTGTGATTCGCTTTAATACGGGAATCACCAACAAATTTCATTCCTTTTCCGCGATGCATTATGTCCCCTCCTTTAAAAAAATCATCGAACCGTCAAGAACTATTACAACGGCCCTGAAATTCCTTGACGACGAATCATGATAAAGTGTGCTGCAAGTAACCCAAACAATACTGCAGGTAAGAAGAATACATGAATCGCAAAGAATCGTGTTAACGTTTGAGCACCAAGAATAGTTGAGTCACCCGCTAATAAGATTTTAATCCATTCACCGATAAACGGTACAGATGCAGCAATTTCGATACCTACTTTTGTAGCGAATAATGCTTTCATATCCCATGGTAATAAGTATCCTGTAAAACCAAGTCCCATCATTACACCGAAAATACCTACACCAACCATCCAGTTTAATTCACGCGGTTTCTTATAAGAACCTGTAAAGAATACACGAAGAGTATGTAAGAACATCATTACGATTACTAATGAAGCTCCCCAGTGGTGCATACCGCGTACGATTTCACCAAATGCTACTTCGTTTTGTAAATAATAAACTGATTTCCAAGCATTCACTACGTCTGGTACATAGTACATTGTTAAGAACATACCAGATAGTATTTGAATAACTGTGATGAAGAAAGTTAATCCTCCGAAACAGTAAACGAATGCTGAAAAATGATGTGCAGGGTTCACGTGCTCTGGCACTTCGTGGTCGGCAATATCACGCCAAATAGGTGTAATATCTAAGCGTTCATCGACCCAATCATAAATTTTATTTAGCACTGTTTTGTACCCCCTTACTTAACTAGAGTATTTGCTTTAGTTGGACCAAGCAATAAGTAACCGTCTTCTTCTTTAACTTCGTATTCATCCAACGGACCTGTAGGCGGTGTACCTGGTACGTTTTTACCGTTTTTCTCGTAACGTCCAGCGTGACATGGACAGAAGAATTGATTTGGATGTGTTGAATCTTCTTCCCAGCCAACCATACATCCTAAATGCTTACAAACAGGAGATAATGCAACGATTTGATCGCCATCTTTGTAAACCCAAGCTACGTTTGTTACTTCTGATTTGTACCATGCGTCAACTTGTTCAAATTTTAAGTCAACTTTAATAGGTTTATCAGTAATATCAGCGATTTTATGCTCTGTCTTTATAAAATTCCCACCATCATGTTTTTGTAATAATGGGTCAACTGCAAAGCGAAGCATCGGCATCAGCATACCTGCCGCCATAAAGCCACCTACACCAGTAAGTGTATAGCTTAGGAATTGACGACGTGAAACTCGATTATTACTCATTATTTTTCCCCCCTCTAACTTAAAGGTCAGTCCAACGGACATACTTTTTACAAATAGTAATACTAGGACATATCTATGATATATCAAGTCCATAGCTTGGTCAATATAGCATTCTGTGGAAAGCTGGAGAATGTGAACATTTATTGAAACAAATTGTTAAACCTGTGCCCATTTGGTCGAAAGCATCGGAATCACTTGTCGCAATTGATCTTCGAGAATGGAGTTTTTCACGCCTTTATCCATACTTTCTAACGGAATTGCTGGTAGCCATATAACATTTACTTCATCAACAATATTTGTCCAAAAATGGTCACAAGTAATGAAGAACACATGCTTAAAACCCGCATTATGTAATTGTGCCTCTAATTGCTTCGGCATATCTTCGTTTTTTAATGTTGCACTATACGAAAATGGCGGCATCAGTAATAAACGACCTTTAAACTGTTGCTCGATAAAAGATGTAAGCGATAACAGAAAATCCGCCTCTGTACCACTCTGTTTCATTTTTTCAGGCGCTAAATCGACGGTTACGAGTGGAACAATTGCTGTATCGATAAATTCCTTCTGTGCCATAAACGATGTCACATCTCTTGCATTAAAATACATCTTACAAACCTCCTCTTGTTGCATAAATCACTTTCGCCTTGGCGTGATTGTAGCTGTTGCTACAGATAAACAATGCGTCCGGATTTTAAATTGTGTCCGGGCCTCGTCACGATGTCGGTTTTTTCGGAATGCCACAGGACGTGGTTTTCGCAGGATGCGAAGGTTTTAGGCTAACACCCTTTATTCCTCAAAATCCGTGATATCCGCCAGGGCCTTATCTTCTTTCAATGGGGTATAGTTCAACCCACCGAATGAAGATAAAAAAATGCCCTTCTCCACTCTTCAATAGGATAACCAATAAAAAGTGAAAACAATCATTCACTTGTTATGTTATCATATTGAGGTAGATAAAGGACATTCAATTTTTACCTATAACTAACGTAAATTAGCTGTTTCCTTTAAAGCTTGTAACAAATTAGACAATTCATAAAAGCGCTCTTCATCTCCCTGATCGAGAGCTTCATCAATTTGCGTGAGTAATTTTTCTTCTTGGAATACGAGTAAGCTGTTGGAAAGCAGCTCTTCTGCCAGTAAACGATCTTTTTCACTGACAATCAGCGCTTCCGGCATATAAGGGTTTTCTTCAAGAACTGCTAAGTATTGTGCACTTGGTGGTACATTAGGAAAATTCAATTGTATATACATATCTTCATGTTCATGTAAGCGTAAATCATGGAAAGATTTTTCAGCATCTGCTGTCATTACATTGCCTTTGTAAAAACGAAATGGCACACCTGTTGAGTCAACTGTTGACATTACCATTGCTCTAGGGCAATAGTGAGCTTCTTCAACAAATCGAATTCGTTTTAACAACTCATCGTTGCTTAATAAGTAATTCAATATCCATACACACTCACGACGTTTCAATTGATAATTTTTTAAAAACCATCTAACGAATGCTTTTTTATCGACAACTGATACAGAAGCAGTCATACCCACTCCCTCCTTTACTCAAATTCTAAGGTTTCTAACTTCTCTTGCCACTCTAGTTCACCCGGCTGAATAGTAATTAATTGACCGAGTACTTCTTTAGCTTCTAAACGCTTTCCTTCTTCTAATAAGAAATAAACATATTTTTCTAAAAATGCTGTATCTTCCTTAAAATCATTATATGCCAAACGGTAAAATTCGTATGCACGGTCGTACAATTCTAAATTTTCATATGCAACCGCAGCATATGGATATAAGGTGCTCCATTCGAAATCATTTTTTTGCAACTCTTCAAATAATTCTATTACATCCTCATGACGCTCTTGCTGTGCTAACACAGAGATTAATGCCAATACTGCCTCCATATATTCAGGATCTAAGGCAATAGCTTCACGTAGATGCTGTTCACTCTCAGTTGGCAAACCTGTTTTTAAAGCCATTTTACCTGCGAATAAGAATAATGACTTATCGTATTCGTCTCGCTTTAATCCTTCCAAAATGGCAGCGTAAGCTTTTGTATTATCCTCCGTCATAGCATAGCTTTCAGCAAGCAATAAATAGGCAGAGAAATAATCGAGGTCCAATTCTTTTAATTCCTCTAATTGTTTAATGGCCATCTCATATTTTTGTGATTGAAAGGCCGAATACGCAGCCCCAAATAAAACATCTGGCTTCACTTCATCATCAAGTGCTTTTAAATAGTAATCTAAGGCCGTTTCATAGGCAGCTCCTGCACGATACACCTCAGCAAGTCGTTCAGTAAGACTTACCCCAGCAAAATCAACTCGTTGTTCATACAATTCTTCGTATAGTCTCGCAGCCTCTAAAAACCGACCCGTTTCAAATAAAAGTTCTGCTTTAGCAAATTGTAATAACGGCTCGTCAGGTAATATAGATAGTGCCTCATTAATGCGCATTTCTGCTACTTCAAACAATCCTTGCATTTGATAATAATCCGCTAAAACTAATAATGCTTGAGGATATTCTGGAGACGTCTCCTCTATTTCTAATAAAAAATCTAACGCTTTATCTTCATCACCAAGTTCCATAAAGACGTTTGCACGGTCAATTTTCAACTGCGCCTCTTCTGGGAATAAAAATTGTAAATGCTCCAGTACACGGTCAGCTTCCTTCATATATCCATACTGCATAAAAACTTCAGCTAGCGCATAAATTTCCTCAGGTAGCTCCTTCGTTAAAAATGATTCAAGTAGCTGTTCAATTAATGCTAAGTCCCCTTGTTCAAGTGCTTGCATCATTTCAGTCATCGCATTGTTCACAGTCATTCACCTATTCTTTCATTAATACCTTTATGCTACAAAACATTTTCTTTCGAAACAAGAAAAAACTCCCCAAATGACTTGGAGAGTCCAGCATCAATTTTACTTTACTTTGTCTATATGCTTGAAAAACGATGGGTATGAAACTGCAATACATTCTGCGTCATCTAAAGTTACAGCACCATCTGTTATTAGTGCTGCAACAGCTCCCATCATTCCTATACGATGATCGCCATAAGTTTTAAGGCTAGCACCACGCAATGGAGTTGGCCCTTCAATAATCATTCCATCCTCAGTCGCTTCAATAGTAGCTCCTAGTTTTTTCAATTCACCCACTACAGCCGTTATTCGGTCAGTTTCCTTCACCTTTAACTCCTCGGCATCCTTAATAATCGTTTTGCCATTTGCCTGCGTTGCTAATAAAGCAAGGATCGGGATTTCATCGATTAGTCGAGGAATAATAGCTCCCTCAATTGTAGTTCCTTCTAATGTGGATGTTTCGATTGTAATTGTTGCTGTCGGTTCTGATTGGCTATCTTCATTCAGCATAACTGTTATCGATGCGCCCATATGTTGAAGCACTTCGATGATACCATCTCGTGTTGGATTGATCCCGACATTTTCTAGCGTTATGTTACTACCTTCACAAATAGCACCTGCTACTAAGAAAAAGGCTGCTGATGAAATATCACCTGGCACAGACACATGCGTCCCTGTTAAAGTTTGTCCTCCTTTTAATGAAATAACACCATCCAGCTCATCAACCTGTGCACCAAATTGACGTAGCATTCTCTCCGTATGATCTCGAGATACTTCATTTTCTCGCACAATTGTAGTACCTTCAGCGCGTAAACCAGCAAGTAAAACAGCTGACTTCACCTGTGCACTTGCAACAGGCATGTGGTAATCAATTGCTTGTAATGCTGTACCTTGAATGGCTAATGGCGTGTATTGTCCATCTGCCCTTCCAGTAATATGTGCGCCCATTTGACGTAACGGATCAATAACACGGCGCATCGGTCGCTTGCCAATGGACGCATCCCCTGTCATTACTGAATGTACAGTAGAGCCAGCTAGAATCCCTAGCATTAGGCGAGTCGTTGTACCAGAATTTCCTGTGTATAGTACTTCTGTAGGCTCTTGCCACCCCTCTATACCTGGGCTGTCGATGGCTACATTTGTTCCTTCCACGTCAATTTTCACACCGAGCTTGCGGAAGCAATCAATTGTACTTAAACAATCTTCACCTAATAAAAAGCCGTCAACTGTTGTTTTTCCCGTTGCAATCGCTCCAAACATAACGGAACGGTGAGAGATAGATTTATCACCTGGAATCGTTAAAGTCCCTTGTAAGGAAGGTTTATCATATTGTAATACTTTTTCACTCATCGTTTTCTTCCCTCCAATAATTGATAAGAAAGCGCCGTAATTCCGACGCTTTCTTTTAAACTGCCTATGAAATATAGGCTTCATAATTAGCACGCTTTTGTATACACGCTGCTGCACGTTCACGGTCACTTTCACTTTGTAAGCTAATAACAAGAATCCCGAACACGTCTTCTCGTGACTCTACGATACGTAAATTCGTAATACTAATTGCTTCGTCTGCAAGCAAGCCTGTCACCTCAGAAATAACCCCCGGATAGTCAGGAACATCCACATATAAGTCAAATGATGTGAACATTGCTCCTGCACTAATCGGTAATTCATCCCTTAGCTCTTTGGCAACCGCAAAGTATGTTTCAATATCATCCGAGCTACCATTGTAAAGCAGCTCCTTCACACGACTCATTTCCTTTTCCCAGCCTTCTAGCTGTGCGATAAGCTCATCTCGATTTTGTAATGTAATATCTCGCCATAAAATCGGATTGGACGAGGCAATACGCGTTACATCACGGAAGCCACCTGCAGCAAGTGAACGTGTCATTGGGTATTCCCCATTTTCTCCGCCTAATTGATGTACAAGAGAAGCTGCAACGACATGCGGAAAATGACTAACTACAGCTGTCATATGATCATGCTCACGAGCAGATACACTGACAACCTTTGCATGTGTAAATTTTAATAGACTTTCAAGCTTTGCCATATTAACAATTTCTTCACCGGCGAGCGGTGTTAGCATATAATACGCATTTTCAAAAAGGTGAGCCTTTGCAGCTAAAACACCGCTTTTATGTGAGCCTGCCATTGGATGTCCTCCAATAAAGGTAATGCCTAACTCACGTAGTTCTCCAGCCTTTTGCATAATCTTCTTTTTTGTACTACCAGTATCTGTTACGATTACTTTATTTTTTAACGGCCATGTTTTTAATTGTTCCATCCATTCAAGCGTTGCGTTGACAGGCGTTCCAAAAATGATCACATCTATGTCGGCCGCAACCGCTTTTGGATCTGTCACAATATCATGAACAATATTTAATGCTTTCGCATGCTCACGAGTTTTCGCGTCCATATCATAGCCAATAATTTTTGTTTCTGGGGCCTTTTGTAATGCCAAGGCGATCGAGCCTCCAATTAGGCCAAGCCCAATAACGAGCACATTGCGTATCATGCAAAAACTCCTTGCTCTTTTAGGACGTTTTCAAGGTGACCTAACAACGCTTCGTTTTGAGCTTCTGTTCCGATAGTCACGCGGATAAACCCAGGCAATCCTAACGCATTTCCACTGCGGACTATAAAGCCTCGTTTCATTAGCTCATTGAAAACAACATCACTATCAGCATTCGTATGAAAGAAAATAAAGTTTGTATCAGAAGGGAAGTATTGCAAATTATGTTTTTCGCAGAATTCAATATATTGTTTTTTACCTTTTTCATTCGCAGCACGGCAATCTTTTATAAAATCTTGATCACTTAGAGCGATTGTCGCAATTGCTTGACTTAAAAATGTATTATTAAATGGCGATCTTACAGGATCTAATTTAGCAATCACGTCTGGTTGCCCTATTGCATAACCAACTCGGAAAGAAGCAAGACCATATGCTTTTGAGAATGTACGCAGCAATAGTACATTTGGAAACTCGTCAATTAAAGGTAGCGTATTTTTGTGGCCAGGATGCGTTACGTACTCGATATATGCTTCATCTAATACTACTAGCACATCACTTGGTACTTTAGCTAAAAATGCACGTAATTCAACATCAGGTATCACCACACCTGTTGGATTATTTGGACTACAAACCCAAACAATCGATGTATGATCATCAATTGCAGCTATCATTGCATCTAGATTATGTGCACCTTCGATACAAGGAACTTTACGTACTGCCGCGCCTTCTATTTCAGCATTATGCCAGTATTGAGAGAAGGATGGGTCTGCCATCACTGTGTTTACACCTGGATACAACAATGCACGCGTAATAATGGCAATGATATCGTCGGAGCCGTTTCCAAAAAGAAGCTGTGTTTCTTTGACACCTAGATGATTTGCAACAGCTGTACGTAAATTTTGCGCATAGCCATCTGGATAGATCGCATGATTTACTGAATTATTTTGTAAATAAGCCGTTACCTTAGGTGAGCACCCAAATGGGTTTTCATTAGATGCTAATTTTACAACTTCTTGTAAGCCATATTCACGTTGTACTTCTTCAATTGGTTTACCAGGCTTATATGCTTGCATACCGTCCAATTGTTGTTTCCATTTCATCTCAAACATCTCCTCTACTTATTTAGCTTGGGCTAAATCTGGTCTTAATTTCACTGCATCATTGAGATACAAATGTTTTACATCCTTTTGTGCCACTTCCACATTCGCATGTATTAATACCCGAATACAAAGTGACAATGCGTTTTGCACGTCCATTTCATGCATACACATGACAGGTACATATTGCCACCCGTCCATTAACCGTACAGCGCGTGCCGGAAACGCTGACGTAATATCAGGTGTTGTAGATATTACTATAGAAGCAATATCATCTACTTCCACATTATTGGCTGCTACTACTTCACGCACTAATCTTGCTGTCTCATCCCATACAAGCTCTGGCTTGTCAGATTCAATTGTAATTGCTCCTCTAAGTCCACGAATCATACAAGCACCTCCGCTAATAGCTGTCGGAATTTTGCATCAACGTCTCTGCATTCCGCTAAATCAATTGATTGAACGAAAGGTTTACCAATTTTCTCTAGCAACACAAATTGTAAAATACCATACTCCGCTTTTTTATCTTTCATTAAGTACTCTGTTAACTGTTCAAAGGAATACTCTTTCACAGCTTCAAATGGATAACCATTCTTCACTGCAAACTGCAAAAATGCTTTAGTGAAGTTACGGTCTAATTCACCGTATCGTTCACTTAATAATAAACAATATACGAGACCAACCATAACAGCCTCGCCATGCGCTACTTTTCCATAACCAGCGGCCGCTTCAATGGCATGCCCATACGTATGACCTAAGTTTAAAAATTTGCGCACGGATTGCTCGGTTTCGTCCTTAGCTACTATTTGCGCTTTCACTTCAATTCCTTTTCTTAGTTGCTTCGCTAATTCTTCTGTCGTGAAATGAAGAACTGTCTCTGCAGCCATTAATTCCTCTAACCACACTGCATTAGCGATCATCGCATGCTTGATCACTTCCGCTGTTCCTGAACGTACCTCGCGCTCAGGTAAGCTTTCGATAAATACAGTATCGTAAATAACTCCCTCGGGTTGATAAAACGCACCAATCATATTCTTACCTAGTGGATGGTTAATAGCTGTTTTACCGCCTACTGCTGAGTCATGTGCTAAAATCGTCGTTGGAATTTGAATAAACGGCACCCCACGCATATAAGTGGCTGCAACAAAGCCTGTTAAATCACCTACAGCTCCCCCACCAAATGCAAAAATAAATGATTTTCGTGAGCATTTTTGTTCAAGTAAAAATGTTTGCGCCGCCGTGTATTGTTCGAACGTTTTGCATGCCTCACCACCCGGTAAAATGAACACCTCAAAATGATAAGGGAAATTAGCCTTGAAATAATCTCCTTGCGCTGCCCACACATTCGCATCCGTAAAAACAATGAGCTTATCCGCTTTTTGAAGCGTATCATCAAATTCTTTAACTGCTTCTGTTAAAAAATTATGACCAAGGACAACCTCATATTCATGTGATTTTGTCGCTACTGGTACTCGCATAAATTAGAACCCCTTTGTATAATGACGCTGTTCGTCGATTTGAGCTTTTAGTTGAGGTAATTGATCACTATGGAATTGTTCCAATATTGCATTCGCTATTTCCCAGGCAATAACGTGCTCAGCAACAACTGAAGCTGCTGGTACTGCACAGCTATCCGAGCGCTCTACACTAGCTTTAAATGGCTCTTTTGTTTCAATATCAACACTTTGCAACGGTTTATACAGTGTAGGGATCGGTTTCATTACACCTCGTACGACAATAGGCATACCAGTAGACATTCCACCTTCTAAACCACCAAGTCGATTTGTTGCACGCATATAGCCTTCTTCCTCTGACCAAATGATTTCATCATGTACTTCAGAGCCTTTCCGGCGTGCCATTTCAAAGCCGATTCCAAACTCAACACCTTTAAATGCATTGATAGATAACATGGCTGCCGCTAATTTCGAATCTAACTTACGGTCATAATGAACGTATGAACCGACACCCGCTGGCATTCCTTCAACGATAACTTCAACAACACCACCAATCGAGTCTCCCGCTTTTTTCGCTTCATCAATCGCCTCCACCATTTTTGCAGAAGCCTCTGGGTCAACACAATAGCAAGGATCTGCTTCAACAATGGCACGAATTTCATCTGCAGATTTTCCTTCCGCTAAGGAAGTGTCTGCCTTAATACCAACGATTTCTGTTACATGCGCCACAATGGAAATGCCTAATTCATTTAATAGCGCTTTGGCAACAGAACCTACTGCTACACGAACAGTTGTCTCACGCGCAGAGGAACGCTCTAACACATTACGTAAATCACGGTGTCCGTATTTCATGCCTCCTACTAAATCTGCATGCCCTGGACGAGGACGTGAAATTTGACGTTTGATATCCTCAGGATTCACATCTTCTGCTAACGGTTCTGCTCCCATAATTTTTGTCCAGTGCTTCCAGTCATCATTTGTGACTACGAGTGCTACGGGAGAACCAAGTGTTTGCCCATGTCGAACACCTGCGACTATTTCCACTGTATCCGTTTCGATTTGCATACGGCGACCGCGTCCATGCCCTCCTTGACGACGTTTTAAATCGTGGTTAATTTTTTCCGCTGTAATTGGTAAGAGCGACGGTAATCCCTCTATAATCGTTGTTAATTGGGGGCCATGTGACTCTCCCGCTGTTAAGTAACGCATAAACGCTTTCTCCCTTCAACTCGCTAAAGTATGTATTTTTCACTATAACATATATTCTCTAAAAAAACAGTCCTTTTGCAAATGTCTTTTAAGACACGTTTTAATTATTCGTAAATTTTTCAAGTATCTTTAACGTTAATTTAGAACACTTCATCAAATTCGAATATTCTGAACGATTCACTTAAAAATCAGGCTTTTCGATGAATGAATCTTCGACCTACCTTATGCTTTTGCAAGTCGAGATAACTAATAAAAAATACGCTTTTTGCTAATAACCAGCGAAAAGCGTACGATTCATCTATGTCTAAAGCTTTAAAAATATGTACATGCCATTCACATTGTCTACTGTACGATTGCTTTTCTCATTTATTAACTATTTTCGTCTATAGAAGAACGTATCTTCGACTTCAAAATCATAACGAGATGGATTAAAGATTTGCTCTGTTGATCCAACAAATAAAACCCCATCCTTGCGTAATGCTTTACTAAAATTCATATAAATCTGATCCTTCGCTTCTTCAGTAAAATAAATCATCACATTGCGACAAACAATTAAATCACAATTAGACTCGTAATGATCATTAAGTAAATTATGCTTCTTAAACGTCACACAACGTTTAATCTCATCCTTAACTCTAAAAAAGGACCCTTCTTTCTCAAAATAATTGGCTTTAATATCACTCGGAACTTCTGCTAATGAGCGCTCTGGATATACACCTAACTTCGCCTTTTGAATGACATTCTCATCTAGATCAGTAGCAATGATTTGAATTTGAGATAATGGCATTAATTGAGATAATACCATGACTAAAGAATAAGGTTCTTCACCCGTTGAACAAGCAGCGCTCCAAATTTTTAAACGCTTATTCGATTGCAGTAATTTCGGAAATATTTTTTTCTGCAACACTTCCCAACGCTTCCCATTGCGATAAAATTCGGAAACATTAATCGTCATACGATCTAAAAACTCATTCATTAAATCGCGATCTTGTTCAAGTGCCTTTAGAAAGTCCACAAAATTACGATATCCCTTTTTCTCATATAGAGATGTTAATCGTCTTTTCATTTGTGCTTCTTTATATAGCGCTAAATCTATTCCTGTTTTGCGCTTTATACCATCTATAAACTGTTCATAATCAGACATGCGGTCTTCTTCCCCTCTAACGTCGTATTTCCATTATAGCGGAAAAATGCGATTCCTGAAATAGTCTTTCACATGTAATCCAAGTTACTTAGATAAGTTTTGTTTTTCCTCCAACAATAACAATTTGGACTGCTCTAATTCTAGGCGCATTTTTTCTGTTTCCACCGTATATGTTTCTAATCTAAGCTTTTCTAGCTCCACTTCTTTCTCAATTGCCTTTAATTTAATTTTTTGTTTTTTTGTATGTGTATCTGTAAAAATACCTGCTAAAGTAATAATTACGCCTCCAATAATCGCAACTATCGCAATTGACAATTCGTCCACATCCTCTCGTTAATAAAGATTATACGGCAAATTGAAAAAAAAAGTTTCATTTTTCTTTTCATTCTTTCATTAATTTAACTAAAATATGCAGTTGACTGCACATTTTACTTTGAGAGGACTCTTTCCACGTATGTGGCCTGCAGCGAAGAGACTAGGGGCACGGCATCACGTCCTGTGAAAACCACTTCATGACCAACATCCTGTCGCTGACGCTTCGCTTTCGCACAGAAAACATTTGTTGCTGACGCTTCGCTTTCGCA
>DAMBVB010000002.1:0-63910 GCA_032053185.1 Lysinibacillus sp. | reverse complement strand
GCTGACGCTTCGCTTTCGCACAGAAAACATTTGTTGCTGACGCTTCGCTTTCGCACAGAAAACATTTGTTGCTGACGCTTCGCTTTCGCATAGAAAACACCTGTTGCCCCGACGCCCCATGGAAAGCGCCTAATCGGAACGGAAATGAACCTCACGTTATGGTAATGATCCAGTTTTTTCACATGAAGAATTTTACATCAGAAAAGCCCGAGAAATCACCGTTTCTAAAATTGATTTCTCGCGCTTTTAAAGGTTTTGACTAGTTATGTCCCAGCCGCAGTCTCCTAAACCTCTATTCGATAATCCTTTAAATCTTCTCGTAATTTTACCTTCATGAATTTTCCGACAGAGGTTTTCGGTATTTCATTTAAAAATACGACATCATCAGGAATCCATGTTTTATAGAATTCCGATCGTAAATCTTCTAGTAGCTCTGATTTCGTAATGGAATCCTTACATTCAGGCTTTGGTACAACACATGCTAGGGGTCGTTCCATCCATTTTTCGTGAGGAATTGCTATAACAGCAGCCTCAAACACTTTAGGATGTGACATCAAAGCATTTTCAAGCTCTACTGAAGAAATCCATTCCCCACCGCTTTTAATTAAATCTTTTGTACGATCTGTAATTTTAATATAACCATCTACTGTCATCACAGCAATATCACCAGTGTAGAGCCAGCCATCTTTAAAGGCTTCCTTTGTTCGTTCATCGTTATAATACTTGGCTGCAATCCACGGGCCTCTAATGGTTAATTCACCCATCGTTTTGCCATCCAAAGGGACTTCACCGTTTTCATTGACTACGCGTGTTTCAATGAGCGGCACTGTTATGCCCTGCGTAATCCGAACATCCATTTTTTCATCCATCGTATAATCTTGCATATGTGTTAGATACGTCGATATGCTAACAAGTGGCGATGTCTCGGTCATACCGTAGCCCGTCATGTAAGGAATCTTAAGCTCCTCCTCAAAGCCACGTACTAGACCGAGCGGCGATGCTGAACCACCACAGACAATCAACCGTATTGCAGACAAATCACGAGGATTTTTGCGTTGCTCCTGTAATACCCCTAGCCAAATTGTAGGTACTCCTGCAGTCAACGTTACCTTATATGTTTCAAATAAATCAAGTAAGAGCTGCGGCGTAAACATTGGCCCAGGAAGCACTTGTGTAGCACCAAATAATACACCAGCAAACGGAAATCCCCACGCATTCGCATGAAACATTGGTACGACAGGTAGTAAAACATCTGCCTCACCAATTGCAATACTATCGGAGAGTCCTGCTGCCATCGTATGGAGGACAATACTACGATGCGTATACACTACACCCTTTGGCATTCCTGTAGTGGCACTTGTATAGCACATGCCAGCAGGTGTATTTTCATCTAAATCATCTGGGAAGCTAAAATTATCATTCGCTTCTTCGAGTAATGCCTCATAAGAAAGAACATTCGGTAATGGCATGTTTTCTAGCCCAACAGCATCACCCATTACGATAAAATGCTTAACCGATTTAAGCTGTGAGACAATCGGTGCAATAAGCGGAACTAGGTTATCATCAATGAGTAATATTTCATCTTCTGCATGATTAATAACATAAGTAATATGCTCAGGTGCTAGTCGAATATTAATCATATGCAAGACAGCTCCCGCGCATGGTACTGCAAAATATGCCTCTAAATGACGGTGGTGATTCCATGCGAAGGTACCTACCTTCATACCTCGATCCATTCCTAGTTTTGTAAGGGCATGTGCTAGTTTACGAGTTCGTTTTACATATTCTTTATAGGTAAACTCGTGAATTGTTGTAGGGCTTGTCCGCGAATATATTTTTTTCGCATGGAAAAATCGTTCTGCTCGATCCAAAAAACTTGTTAATAATAAAGGTGTATCCATCATATGCATAAAAACGCTCCCCTTTGTTCATAAATTTTGAATCGTACAAGGCTGACTGCTGCTACCAATAATTACATATGAATCATTTTTCGGCTCGCTATCCGCAGACAAGCACCTTTTCACTTTAGAGCTTTGCGAAGGCGTAATAACAGGAACATCGTTTTAGCCTTCACTCAATCTGTCGCTTATTTAGCAGAAGCGAACATCTTCAAGTTTCTCCTACTTCGGCTGCATACGAATCGCGCCATCCAAGCGGATTACTTCACCATTTAGTAAACCATTTTGGATAATACTTTCAACCAATAGCGCATATTCCGATGGTTTCCCAAGTCGTTTAGGGAACGGAGTCATTTGGGCAAGCGCTATTCTTGCTGGCTCTGGTAACGATGCAAACATTGGTGTTTCGACTAATCCTGGAGCAATCGTCATAACACGTACACCAATTTCAGCAAGCTCCCTAGCAATCGGCAACGTCATCGCTGCCACACCACCTTTTGATGCACTATAGGCCGCTTGTCCTATTTGTCCATCAAATGCTGCCACAGATGCAGTATTAATAATAACGCCACGCTGACCATCCTCGTTAGGCTCATTATGTTGCATCTTCTCAGCTGCAAGGCGAATAACATTGAAAGTACCAATTAAATTTACAGAAATCACCTTTTCAAATAAACCAAGGGCATGTACACCACGCTTTGACAGTACTTTACTTGCATCAGCAATTCCAGCACAATTCACTGCGACATTAATAGACCCAAATTTTGCTACTGCTTGCTCAAGCCCAGTCGCTACATCCGCTTCTTTTGTGACATCAACACGTGCATATTGGACATTCTCCCCTAACTCCTCTACTAGTGCATGTCCTCGCTCTTCATTAAGATCAAAAATTATTGCTTTGCCACCCGCTGCAACAATTTTACGAACAGTCGCCTCTCCTAAACCAGATGCTCCCCCTGTTACAACTGCTATTACTTCATTCATCAAACACACACCCTTTACATTTTTTCGATAATAGTGGCATTCGCCATTCCCATACCTTCACAAATTGCAAGTAGGCCATAACGTACATTTTCCCGTTCCATTCTGTACAGCATCGATGTTAACAGTTTTGTACCTGTCGCTCCTAATGGATGCCCTAATGCAATTGCACCTCCATCTGGATTTAATTTATTTGGATCTGCACCAATTTCATGTAACCAAACAAGCGGTACTGGCGCAAAAGCTTCATTCACTTCATACGTATCAATTTCCTCTATCGTAAGTCCTGACCGTTCTAGCGCTTGTCTAGTTGCCTCAATTGGACCAGTTAGCATTAACGTCGGATCTGAGCCAACGACTACTCTTGTAACAATTTTAGCAAGTGGTTGAATGCCAAGCTCCTGTGCCTTTTCTAAAGACATTATTACTACCGCTGAGGCACCATCACTCATTTGACTTGCATTACCGGCTGTAATCACACCATCTTCCTTAAAAACGGTTTTAAGCCCATTTAATTTATCAACCGTCGTCTCTGCCCGAGGCCCTTCATCAACAGAAAACGTTGTCGCTGTGCCATCTTCTTGCATAACTTGGACAGGCATTATTTCTTTTTGAAAACGGCCTGCCTCTATTGCAGCTAATGCCCGTCTATGACTTTTGTAAGCATAGTTATTTAGCTGTTCCTTGGATAAACTCCACTTTTCCGCTATTTTCTCTGCTGATAGCCCTTGATGTATAATTGTGTAGTTATCTTGTAAACGTTCACCCGCGTGGGCACCTTCCATGTTAGATCCCATTGGCACCTTCGTCATACTTTCAACGCCACCAGCAATTACGATGTCCATATCGCCTGCTAAAATAGCTTGTGCTGCAAAATGCACAGCTTGCTGACTCGAGCCACATTGACGGTCGATGGTCACTCCTGGGACACTTTGCGGAAAGCCTGCCATTAATAAAGCAGTACGGGCTATATTTGCTCCCTGTTCGGCAGTTTGCGTCACACAGCCAAAAATAACATCTTCCACCTGATCCTTTTGGATACCTGCTCGTTGTACCACTTCGTGCAGTACATCTGCCGCTAAATCATCTGCTCGAACGTTACTTAATGCCCCTTTACTCCTGCCAACCGCTGTACGAACAGCTGATACAATTACTACTTCTCTCATTTTAAAATCCCCTTTGCACTGTCAATTCTCACATTTCCTATCATCCAATGTATTTAGATGTTATGAAATATATTCTGGAATATTAAGCGAATCAATCATGCCTCGGCATCATTTCGTCCGGAATCGGCTTTGTGCTTAGACCTGCACGAGGGCCGACACGATGTCGGTCATGCCACAGGACGTGGCGTGTTTACCGACGCAGGTTAGTTAGCCGTTCTTGCATGGATGCGATCGTTTTAGGCTGACATCCTATGTGAACTCCTTTCCAATTCCGTGACAGCCTCTGTAATTATCAGAATATTTTATCTTTTATTTTACATGACTAAGAAGTATTTAACAACACACGTATTCGTTAAATACAGTAATGAAACATCAGGATTTCTTTCACCCTGATTCGCCATTCCAGTGTTTCAAATTTGTATTTATGGATATAGAGATGACGATGAAGAGTTGACAAACGAATTTGACAGTATATTTGAGATTCTCTACAAATATCAGTCAAAATACTTGGCTATAGCATGGTGGACTCTGGAAAACACTTAGATTGGGGCCACGAAGCTGCTTATGTGTCCTCGGAGCAAAAACATGGAATGCCTACAAATCTGGGGTCATTCGGGAAGATGTATGGATAGATGATGACTATCAAAGAAATAACTACCCAGGAACTACAACTTATAGGAAGTCCAACACAATAGCGTTTAATAGTTATCACATGGATGGTAAACGCTACAAAGAAACAACATGTGGCTACTCATGAGTTGGGACACGCACTTGGTCTAGACGAAAATCTAACTGGTGATATAATGGACCTTGTTCTTAATAAATCTCTATCCACACGATTATTCACCGTTAAATTTGTATATTTTATCACACGTGTTGATTAACCAAAATCATCCAGTATTTATTATTAGTTTTTTTTCACTACTTCTTCTTTTGATTCTTTTTCAGTTTTGATAGTAAATAAATTTAAATCAATGTTTGAATCAACTTTATTAAATGATTTAGACAAACAAAAAACCTCCTAACATTTTTTTGTTAGAAGGTAAAAGTTACATCGGAAAAATAGATGATTTTTTTATTGAGTTCTATTCGTAGTTTTTTCACTACTCTTCTTAGAATCGCAAATTAAACTAAATCTTCACCGAAGAATAAGCCGATTTCACGCTCAGCAGAAGCAAGGGAATCAGAACCGTGGATGATGTTGTGAGAAACAGTTGTTGCATAGTCACCACGGATTGTACCTGGGTTAGATTCTTCAGGTTTAGTTGCTCCCATCATTGTACGAGCAAGCTTAATTACGTTTTCACCTTCCCATACCATAGCGAATACAGGACCAGAAGTGATGAAATCAACTAATTCACCAAAGAATGGACGCTCAGCATGCTCTGCATAGTGCTTTTGTGCTAATTCTGTAGGAATTACCATTAATTTAGCACCTTTCATTACAAAACCGCGACGCTCAAAACGGTCTATGATATCTCCTACTACTTGACGTTTTACGCCATCAGGCTTAACCATTAAAAAAGTTTTTTCAATTGCCATGTTTAAAACACTCCTTAAATTCGTATAACAGGTTTTACACCTACCGATAAATATTAACAAAAAATGAGCTTTAGTACAACAAAAAGCTAGAATTTACGCTTACCCATAAATAAAGCGACATCACGTAGTTTTTTCTTGACGGGATGTTTTGGTAATGCATCTATTTCCTGTAATGCCTTTTTTAAATATTTATCACTCATTTTATTAGCTTGCTCAATCGCGTCGGATTTACGCACATACTGCAGCATATTTTGACGTTCGGTTTCCGTCAATGTGCCTGCAAATACTTTTGTCAAATAAGGTTTCATCTCGGGATCATCTTTTAACATTAGAATCGGTAGTGTAATATTGCCTTGCAGTAAGTCACTACCTGCTGGCTTCCCTAATTCTTTATCTGTTGCCATAATATCTAAAACATCATCGATAATTTGGAAGCTCATGCCTACAAAATAGCCAAATCGTTTCAAATGTCTCACCGTTTTGGGATCGACACCTGCTGCCACTGCACCAAGTTCACAACTAGAAGAAATCAGTAATGCCGTTTTTCGTTTGATTCGTCTAAAGTAATCCTTTAATCCTTGATCTAATCTAAATTTATCTTCGATTTGAATGACTTCACCGTTACAAATTTCCACCATTGTACGTGCTAAAATTTGATGAACTATCGGGTCTTCAAGCTTTGTAATATATTCAAGTGCACGGGCAAAAATAAAATCGCCCGTGTACATTGCAACTCTATTATTCCATTGTGATTTGACAGTCGGGCGTCCTCTTCGCATATTGGAATCATCAATTACATCATCATGCACAAGTGATGCCATATGAATAAGCTCTACTGGCACGGCTACATCCTTCATCTTTTCGATATCATATTCGCCAAATTTCGCACCAAGCAACACAAAAATTGGTCGTATCCGTTTGCCACCAGCTTGCAATAAATGGAGAGAAGCATCATTGATCAAACATGAAGAAGAGTTCACCGCTTTTTCTAATTCTTTTTCAATGATATCGATATCTGATTTCAAATCGGAATAGAGTAGTTTTAACTTCATCTTTTCCACGTGTGAAAACCTTCCCCCATTAACGTACTTTTTTAAAGCCCATATGCATTGCCGCAGCACCGCCACTGTATGCTTTATACGTTACTTTTTCTAAACCTGCCTGCTCAAACAATGCCGCTAACTTCTTCATACCTGGGAAATCATTTGCTGATTCCTGTAGCCAAGAATATTCTTTATAACTTTTCGCAAATATTTTACCAAATATCGGCATTATATATTTAAAATAGAAACGGAATAGTTGTCGATAGCCTGGAATTTCAGATTGTGATGTTTCTAAACAAACAACCATTCCCCCTGGTTTTACAACACGATTCATTTCCTTTAAAACTTGTAAATAATCTGGTACATTGCGAAGACCAAAACCAATTGTTACATAATCAAATGTATTATCTGGGAAAGGTAATTCCATAGCATTTCCATGTACTAGTTCAATTTGTGGGTATGGCTTTACCTTTTCCTCGCCAACCTTCAGCATGTTTTTACTGAAGTCTACCCCTTTTACTTCTCCGCCTTCACCAACTGCCTCGGCTAATGCAATTGTCCAATCCGCCGTACCGCAACAAACATCTAGTGCCTTCGCTCCAGGTTTTACTGCCATGTGCTTCATCGTATCATTGCGCCAGCCAACATGCATCTTGAAACTAATAACACCATTCATTTTGTCATAGTTTTGTGAAATACTTTCAAATACTTCATGCACGTGCTCTTCTTTCGTTTTAGCCATTTGAAAAACCCCTCTTATCCATTAGTAGAAGCAATGGATGCCTCTACACGTGCTTGCAAAGCATGTTTAACATCACTTTGTAAAAACGATGCAGCTTCAATCACCTGTAACAGCTCTGTTTTTAATTGCACAATTTTGTGCTGTATGACGTTGTCATAAGTCGCTTCAGCAGATCTTGCACTTTCTTCAAGAACCTTACTCATTAAAGATACTTGCCCGCGTTGATATGTCGACAGTTCTCTTTCTAAACGCAAAATCAATAAGCTTTTCTCCACCATTGGAATGTAAGTACCAAAAGAATAGAGCTCAAAAAATTTTGCGATTAGTCCCGATTCAATGTTAGTTATTGAGGTAAACCACTGTTCGATTGATCGTTTTTCTGCCTCATATACTTTAATTTGGTGTTCACAACGTGCCACTATCCCTTGCGACAAACTTCGGATCAATGCGACATTTCCCGACATCGCTAAAATCTCATAATAACGACCACTGTAAAAGTCTCCAGCTAAAACGGTTAGCTGCTGTTCTTTTGATGTAGCGTTTAATTCTTTAATATGATCGTGCGCCGCTAAAGCTGCGTACACAATTCCAACAGTGATGGCAGCTTCTCTTTCCTCTTGTTGCCACTCTTCCCCGTTAAAAAAAGGAACTAACAAGTAAAATAATTGATTTTCATCGAGCACAGGCAACCCTGTGTATTTTTGCAAAGTTCTATGACGAACATCCATGAAAATCTCTGTTTTTAATTGTGCAATTGAATTTTGAATGTATGTTGCATTCATAGACCTTACTCCATTTCACTTTCGAATACGTTAGCCACTTCATGGCCTAACGCTTGCTTACTGAGCCATTATAGCATACGCGACGATTCGGAATAAAAAATATTTGCTTTATTCAACATGATAGGCAGAAGAGCTTCCACGTTAAAAAACGTAAGAAATCCAACTGCCTGAGCGAAAACATTACTAAATTTTACACATCTAGTCGATGTATATGTGCCATCACTAATATGAAACCATAAAGCACGTCTAATATAATTTCGCTCTATTACTTTTTAGCTTCACTATTGATAACACCGTGAGCTGTATGAATCTGTGCTTTCCCACGAATTTTCATGGCAGATGTATGTTCGGTAAATTGAGCAATCATCACTTCGCCTGCATCTAACTTTTCAGAATGATGAAACTTTGTATCTGTACCTCGTGTTAAGCCGATTACATGCACGCCATCTTCCTCTGCTTGAATAACAATATAATCTTGCGCCATTGTTTGTACACTCCTTAAATCCGACAAATTCTTAGTTCATCATAACATAATTAAACTTTCAATTTAAGACATTTGAATAAATGATAAAACTTCTCTACGTTTTATTTCATCTTCTTCGTAAATGCCTCGTGCCACCGATGTTACAGTTTTAGATCCTGGCTTCTTAAGTCCTCGCATAGTCATGCACATATGCTCCGCCTCTATCACGACATAAACACCTTTCGGAGAAAGCATTTCCATAATGGTCTCTGCCACAGAGGAAGTAATTCGTTCCTGTAATTGCGGACGACGAGCAATGGTTTCTACTGCACGTCCTAATTTACTTAATCCCGCAACTATGCCATCGTTTGGTATGTATGCTACATGAGCCTTTCCATAAAAAGGCACTAAATGATGCTCACACATTGAATAAAACGGAATGTCCTTAACAAGTACTAATTCCTCATGGTCTTCATGAAACACCGTTCTAAAATAATCTTTTGCATCTTCATGTAAGCCACTAAACATTTCCGCATACATTTTTGCTACACGTTTCGGTGTATCGAGTAAACCTTCACGATTGACATCTTCACCTACCGCCTCTAAAATCATTTTTACTGCTTCTTCTATTTTCAATAAATCAACATTCGACATCCGTAATAACCCTCCTGCGTATCACCACATTACATATTTCCTTATGCATCGTAGCATATCCAAAAGGTAAGCGCAAAACGACTTACTTGATTCAAAAGAAATTTAACAGTATATGAGCAAAATAGCCACTTAGCGCTTGCTAATTTGGAGCATATTTTATAAATATTGACTCGTACAATTACGTCAGGCTGATTTCCGTTCCGTCTAGGCGCTTTCCTGGAGACATCGACAGCAACAAGATGTTTTTTGTGCGAAAGCGTAGTGCAACGCAGCGATAGGACATTTTTGGTACGAAAGTAGTGCATCAGAGCGACGGTACATGATGTCGGTCACGAAGGCTAAATATATCACAGGACGTGATATATTTAGCCTTCCGTTTCCCTACCTGCTACGCTCCAGGGTTTCAACTGTGACGTTGATGCCAGAAAAGTAGCCCTGTCTCCACTCTCATCAACTAAATATATGACACGTGTATATGATATCTATCATGCTTACTATTACATTTATTGCATCTATCTATGTACCATTAACTTTTTTAGCTATGGTACGCATCTTTAAGATCCATTTTGGCTCGGCATAATTGAGTCCGGGAGACTTTAACTTCTTTCAGCGGATCTATGGACATTCACGGAAAGAAGTTAAAAAGAGCAGCCCTCATGCTCTTTACATGAAGACTGCTCTATGTAACTACTAGACGTGTATTATTTTACAGCATCTTTCAGCGCTTTACCTGGTTTGAAAGCAGGTACCTTGCTAGCAGCGATTTCGATTTCTTTACCAGTTTGTGGGTTACGACCTTTACGAGCCGCACGTTCACGTACTTCAAAGTTACCAAAACCAATTAATTGTACTTTGTCACCCTTTGCAAGAGCATCTTGAATTGTATCAAATACAGCTTCAACTGCTTTAGAAGCGTCTTTTTTAGAAAGACCTGCAGCTTCAGCAACAGAGTTTACTAATTCTGTTTTATTCACACCATTCACCTCCTCTCAAAGGGTCATGAACCAATTCTGTAAAAAGATTAACACATAGAAAACCGCTACGCAACTGTATTCATACATGATTATAACCAAAAAATACGTTTTTCACCCAAAAAACAAAAATAACAGGACTTTTCGCATAAAAACGAATAGTCCTGTAATATTTTTTTGCGCTTTATTTTTCATTTTTTCACTACAAAATAAATGTAACTAATCCTCTATCCCCTTCATTCACCATACGTTCAATTGTTTGTCGCATCCGTTTTTTGGCTGTAGATGGAACAGCATCCATTTTATAGCGTATTCCTTCTTTTAACACTTCATGTAGCGGGGTTCCAAAAAGCTGTGTATTCCATAAAGCATCACGATCATGTAAATATGCATGATTTAAATCCCTAAGCAATTGTTGACTATGGAATTCAGAGCCAATTAGTGGCGCGAATTCTGATTCCATATCTACACGAATGATATGATATGATGGGGCTTTTGCCTTCATACGCACACCATAAAAATTATTTTGTTTAATGAGCTCTGGTGCTGTTGGCTCAAACTCCTGCATCATCGGCAATGTTACACCATAACCAGTCGAATCTGCTTGACTAATAGCATTTTTAAAGCGTTTTTGCGCCTCTTTTGCTTCTGATGCCTCTTTAATAAAGAGGAGCCAATCTCGCTTCGACTCAATTGGCTCCTCTAGCCATTCATTGCAAACCGACTTATATAGCTCACTTTGTAATGACACTCGAATGACCGCAGTTCCAACACCAGCATCAACATGTACCACTTCACTCTGGTCAATAAAATCAATGGCTTTAAAGGCATCTGATGCCTGCTGTACATCTCTAATTTTCATAATAGATGACAACACTTCTTCCATCGAATCAATTAATGCAACATTCAATGGGTGCGTTGCATCTAAAACATCTAACCAATCTGGTTTTTCTACCTCAATTGTTCGAATTGGAAATTCAAATAATGCTTCTTGTAAAATAAACTGAATATCAGATGCACGCAATTGATCAATCGAAGTAGCAATTACTGGAACATTATAGCGCTCAAATAGCTCATTTCGAAGCTGTACCGTTTCCTCTCGCGCCGGCATTTGGCAATTTAATACAATAACAAAAGGTTTTCCAATATCCATTAATTGTTCTACAATTTCCTCTTCAGCCTTCTCAGCCGCACGACGACTTATACCATTTACCGTGCCATCTGTTGTGACAACAATTCCAATATTGGCATGGTCACGAATTACTTTATCTGTGCCTATTTTCGCCGCTTCTTGAAAAGGGATAGGCTCTGTATGCCAAGGTGTATGGACATATTTTGGCCCATTTTCATCCTCATAGCCCTTTGCCCCTTCAATGATATAACCAACGCAATCTGCTAAACGAATTTGGAACGTCATTTCATCATCACCTACCGCAATACGTGTTGCTTGGGCAGGCACAAACTTCGGCTCAGCAGTCATAATGACTGGCCCCGGTGAGCTTTGTGGCAACTCGTCTTGTGCACGCATTCTTTCTGTTTCATCCACAATATTTGGTAACACGACCGATTCCATAACCTTTTTTACAAATGTTGATTTACCTACACGTACTGGACCGACAACACCAATATAAACATCGCCATTTGTGCGCTCTGCAATTTCTCTAAATACTGCTTCACTCAAGGTTTCTGCCTCCTTTATCTACGCTTTTTCACTATATGCGAACGACTAGATAAATATGAAAAGAGGCTGAGACAAATGTGTTTCAGCCAACAAAAATACCGAACTATCCAATGAAACTCTTATGAAGTGTTTCGAATAGTTCGGTTTTTCTATTTATCGTGTTTTGTTATTTAGAGATTATTCGGCTTTATGAAGTAACCATTTCGTTATGTCCCAGCCTCTTATTGACTAATCTTTTTTAGTTTTGGATTCAGACGCTTGAATTGCCTTTTCTGTAGCTTTTTCTCTAGCTTTTTTTGCGTCACTATTATAGGCGTCGATAAAATAAATGGGCTCACCCTTTTCGTCTACCGTATACGGAATAGAATAAGCGGGTACGACTGGATATTTATCGACAAGTAGCTGACGAATATCATCGCCAGGCTTCACATCAGGCTTGTCTTTTTTTAGTAGTTGACCTAAATCGATTGAATAGTCGACATGCATTTCACCATCGCCTGTCATAAATATCGGTAATTCGGTACCTGAATAAGGGCTTTTCACAGTAACATCTTTCTTATAGCCTAACTCTTCAAAGTTAATTTGATATACATTATCTGAAGTAGCACTCTTTATCGGTAAATATTGAGTAGAAAGTTTACGAATATTAATTTCACGAATTCGCTCTGCAGCATTTAAATCTACCAATTTTACTTTAGCGTCATTCTCAGGGTCCCAAATAATATACTGGAAAATCCCACCCTTTTCGTAGGCGTTCCCTGGAATTTGCGCAAGATATTTTGGCATTAGTTTTTCAAAATCAATTAAATATTTAATATATAAATCTGTATCTAGCTCGCTATTTTTAATTGGAACTAGTCCACCAGTTGCTTCACGGTATTCATCAACCGCACGCTGAACCGCAGCTAATTGGTCAGCGTCTGGCACTAATTTCGCCCTTTTTTCGTCTTCTGGATAAGCACAACCTACTAGAAGTACAGCCGTTACAATCACCAAAAGAAAAGCACTTAGTTTTTTCATGTCACTTCCACCTCATTATTTTTATGCTGGCCATGTGGCTACAATTAGTACCATTAAAAATGTGCCTAGCCCAAATAGTATGTATGCAATTAAATTTACGATTGTACGTAAAAAACCGTTCGAAACCTTATGACGAGCTAAATAAATTAAACCAACAGATATAATCATAAAACCGATACAATAAAACGATACCCACATTACATCAAGCGCTGGTAAATGTGCTAACGGACCCATTTAAGACAACCACCTTTCTTCAACGTCACGAAACAATCAACGTCTATTATACTATGTGCTTTCGCTAAAAGGAAATAGTTGTCCAATAACTATCATCAAATGGACAACCTTTATAGCGCTATAGATTTTTCAACTAAAAGCACACAATAAGGTGTCTCAGAGAATTACTGAGACACCTTATTTATGTCCATTTTATAACAAAACCAATCAAATAGAGCAGGCCTATCGATTCACCAAAGTTATCCACTTT
Source organism: Lysinibacillus sp. (assembly GCA_032053185.1). Classification (GTDB taxonomy): domain Bacteria; phylum Bacillota; class Bacilli; order Bacillales_A; family Planococcaceae; genus Lysinibacillus. Next base: position 50,483 of record DAMBVB010000002.1, on the reverse strand, counting down.
CATTCAAGCAATCATACCTCGGCATAATGTCCGAAATCGGCTTTGTGCTTAGGCCTAAATGACTTGCAGACACGATGTCGGTCATGCTACAGGACGTGGCGTTTTTAGACTAAGTTCCTCTTATTCCAGCAGATGTTTGGACATTCATCTCACCAGCTATTGAGGTGGAGACTTCTGTATCTGCCGTTTCACTTACGTGACAAAAAACATCTGGCTGACGCTTTGCTTTCGCTACAAAAACACTTGCTAAAAAGAAGTTAAAAGACGCTGATTTTCACTGTGGGCAAGCGTCGAGCAGCCCTAAGCTTCAATCGGATAAAATGGCATACATAAGCAAAACATCAGCTAACAAATCCATATATCGGTCAATGATAACCCTATATTTTTAAAATCAACTTACATGCAATATTTATTATTTAGTATACCATGTCATCGATTTCCCGCTTTTTCATACGCATCATTAATGCATCAACCGCTACTTTCGGTTCTATATCACTAAATAGAACACTATAAAGCGCCGTAGTTATTGGCATCGCAACGTCATATTTCTCTGCTAGTTGATAGGCCGCTTTAGTTGTGCGTACTCCCTCAACAACCATGCCCATTTGGTCTAGTACCTCTGGCAGTTTCATTCCTTGCCCGAGTAAATTACCTGCGCGCCAATTACGCGAGTGCACACTTGTACAAGTTACAATTAAGTCCCCCATGCCTGTAAGTCCTGAGAATGTAAATGGATTCCCCCCCATTTTAACACCTAGACGTGAAATCTCAGCCAATCCTCGAGTAATAAGTGCCGCTTTGGCATTATCACCATAATTTAAGCCATCAGAAATACCCGCAGCTAATGCGATTACGTTTTTTAATGCACCACCTATTTCTACACCAATCACATCTTTGTTTGTGTAGACACGGAAAAATTGATTCATAAATAAATCCTGTACTTTTTCTGCTGCTTCAATGCTTGCACAAGCGGCAGTAACCGTTGTCGGATGGTGTAAGACAACTTCCTCTGCATGGCTTGGACCTGAAAGTACAACCATTTCTTCTACAAATTCAGTTGGTAGACTTTCTACTAAAATTTCTGAAATTCGTTTTAATGTATCGGGCTCAATCCCTTTCGATACATGAACAAACAGTACTTTTTTATCAAGTGCTGCTATCATTTTTTCACATACTTCTCGAATAGCCTTAGTAGGTACGGCTACGACAATTGTCTCCGAATGAGCAACTGCTTTAGCAATATCACTTGTTGCAAACAAATTTTCCGGTAGCAACGTTTCAGGTAAATACTTCCTATTCGTATGCAGGTTGTTCATTTCTTCTGCTTGTTCAGTTCGATGAGTCCATAGGAGTGTATCATGCCCATTTTCTGCAAGTACCATCGCAAGTGCTGTACCCCAAGAACCTGCCCCTAACACACAAACTTTTTCCATTCAAAATCCTCCCTTGTTAAGAAAAGCTTATAGTTACGAAAAATGCTAGAGAAAGGCTTACAACAGTAAACCTTGCAAAGCAATCTTAGTAGACATTAGAAAAATTATACTTTCCTCTCTTATAAAAAGACGCCACCCAACAATTATTGTCGGGCTGGCGTAGTGTATTTTTCCTAAGCACGAGCACGGGAAATTAAACGAATTGGCGTTCCTTCAAAATCAAATGTTTCTCGAATACGATTTTCTAAAAATCGTTCATAAGAGAAATGCATTAGCTCTGGTTCATTGACAAATACGACAAATGTCGGTGGCTGTATCGCAACTTGCGTAGCATAGTAGATACGAAGACGTCGCCCTTTATCGGCTGGTGCTGGGTTGCGTGCCACAGCATCCTCAATAACCTCATTTAATATCGAAGATTGAATACGCATAGCATGGTTTTCACTTACACGTTGTACAATAGGCAAAATTTGATGTACACGTTGCTTTGTGTTGGCAGAAACAAAAATAATTGGTGCGTAGTCTAAGAATAAGAAATGCTCACGAATTTGTTGTGTAAAGACGTTCATTGTTTTTTCGTCTTTTTCAACAGCATCCCATTTATTAACAACGATGACAATAGCTTTCCCAGCTTCATGCGCATAGCCTGCAATTTTTTTATCTTGCTCTTGGATGCCTTCCTCTGCATTTAGAACGACTAAAACAACATCAGAGCGTTCAATTGCACGTAACGCACGCAATACAGAGTATTTCTCTGTCGTTTCGTATACTTTCCCTTTTTTACGCATACCTGCCGTATCAATAATGACATATTCCTGACCATCATACTCATAGGGCGTGTCAATAGCATCTCGAGTAGTACCTGCGATATTGCTAACAATAACGCGGTCTTGACCTAAAAATGCATTGACCAACGAAGATTTCCCCACATTTGGACGACCAATTAACGAGAATTTAATGACCTCGTCCCCATATTGATCTTCACCTTCCTTAGGGAAATGTTTTGCACATTCATCCAATAAATCCCCTAAGCCTAAGCCGTGAGAACCAGAAATTGGCCAAGGCTCACCAAAGCCAAGCGCATAGAAATCATAAATCATCTCACGCATGTCCGGGTTATCAATTTTATTCACTGCTAAAACGACCGGTTTTTTTGTTTTGTATAAAATTTTTGCCACTTGCTCATCAGCAGCTGTTACACCTTCACGACCATTTGTCATAAAGATAATAACGTCCGCTTCATCAATGGCAATCTCTGCTTGTTGACGAATTTGCTCTAAAAACGGCTCGTCCCCAATCTCAATACCACCTGTATCAATAATATTAAAATCATGTGCTAACCACTCTGCCGAACTATAAATACGATCACGTGTAACGCCTGGAATGTCTTCCACAATCGATACACGTTCTCCAACGATACGATTAAAAATCGTCGACTTACCTACGTTCGGACGACCTACGATGGCTACTACTGGTTTCGTCATCTGTACTTCATCCTTCCAACTTCTTGTCTTTCGCTATTATACACGTAAAATGCCATTATATCATATCATATCCATAAAAAAGCGCGCTATGTACTGTTCTATTCATCTCTTTGGAATTTTTTTCATCGTTTCCGCTTGATTCTGGTGGTTTTATGCGGACTGTCCTCGCTTCGTTTCCTCCATAAAAAAGAGAGGACCCAAACTGCATCCTCGCTTGTCTAGTTATTTGAAATTTTTCAGTTGATCGCCAATGACATCACCGAAAGAGAAGCCTGTGTTTTCTTCTGGTAATTCATAGTCCACGACTTCCTCTGCCTCAGAGTTTTCAAGTAAATCCTTAATGCTTAATGCTAAACGGCCTTCTTTAGCATTTACGTCAAGCACTTTTACCTGTACCTCTTGTCCTTCTTTTAGAGCTTCGTGTGGCGTGTTTATATGCTTATGGGCGATTTGCGAAATATGCACTAACCCTTCTACACCTGGGAAAACTTCCACAAATGCTCCAAATGAAGTAAGACGTTTTACTTTTCCATCTAGTACTGTTCCTTTAGCTGCACGCTCTTCGATGTTCGACCAAGGACCCGGAATCGTTTCCTTAATCGATAGCGAAATACGCTCATTTTCTATGTCTACAGAAAGGACTTTCACCTTTACCTCTTGTCCTTCTGATAAAACCTCGCTCACATCACTCACATGCTCATGAGATACTTGTGAAATATGCACAAGGCCATCAATCCCACCAAGGTCAATAAATGCACCAAATGATGCGATACGCTGTACTTTACCATCTAAAACATCGCCCGTTTTAATCTGGTTAATAACATCTTTCTTTTGAGAAGCTTTTTCAGCTTCCACTACAGCACGATGTGATAAAATTAAGCGATTTTTTTCTTTATCAAGCTCAACAATTTTAAAGCTAAGGGATTTGCCTTTATAGTCTTTAAAATCATCAACAAAGTAGTCTTCTACTAGGGATGCTGGAACGAAGCCACGTACTCCTAAATCAACGACAAGACCGCCTTTAACAATATCTTTTACTTCCGCTTCGAAAATTTCCTCAGCGTGGAATTGCTGCTCAAGTGTATCCCATGCTTTTACAGCATCTACTTTACGTTTTGATAATACATAGTTTTCTTCTTCAACTTTTGTAATCATCAACTCCAACTCATCTCCAACAGAAATTACGTCAGACGCTTTTTCAATGTGTAAGCTTGATAATTCACTTATTGGTACAATACCGTCAAATGGTGCACCTGGAATTGAAACAGTTACCGCTTTTTCATCAACCTGCTCTGCAATACCTTTGACGATATTACCTTCGTTAAACGTTTGTTCTGCATAGTTCATTTCTTCAGACATATGTAACCCTCCTTCGCATCTTCCCTTACTATTTTATTCGAAATTGAAGATAAAGACAAAAATAAATCCTTTAAATTCAAAAAATGTCTGAAATTTTCGGATTTATACCATTTTTTCTTGCGCTAATTTTAAAATGGCCCGTGCTGCTTCATCAATTGACAGTGCTGTCGTATCTAAAAATACCGCCTCTTCAGCCTGAATTAATGGCGATGCTTCACGCTCGCTATCCATTTTATCGCGCAGGGCAATTTCTTCTTGAAGCTTTTCAATAGAAGATTCAATTCCTCGTTTTTGATTGTCCATAAAACGACGTCTTGCTCTCTCTTCTACAGTTGCAGACATAAAGATTTTTAGTTCTGCAGTCTTTAGTACATGCGTAGCAATATCGCGCCCATCCATAACAACACCTCCATTAGCTGCAAACTTTTGTTGCTGTGCTACTAATCGTTCACGTACTTTAGCGTGCGCTGCTACTTGTGAAACAGATGACGTTACCTCATTCGATCGAATTGCTGCCGACACGTTCTTCCCGTCTAAATAGACAAGTTGCCCCTCAGAAGAAGGCTTTAATTCGATTGTGCTAGATGCTAGCATTTCTGCTAATTTTGTTTCATCATCTAAATGTATGTTTTGTTGTATTGCTTTATACGTCACAGCACGATACATAGCACCTGTGTCGATATAAGTAAATCCAAGTGCCTCTGCAACCATTTTCGCGATTGTGCTTTTCCCAGCACCAGCCGGACCATCAATCGCAATTTGAATGTTTTTCTTCATATTCTCCCCTACTTTCTAACATACCATATTGTATCATAAAAAAGCCCTCTTTAAGCAGAGGGCTTTCTTAAATCAAAAAGACTACTCGATTTGAAGGTGTGTAAACTCCCTGCAACATTTCATGGAATTTTCCACTCATCAATAGAGGTTGGGAAGACTATTAATAAGCGTAAAAATCAAGCATCAAAAGGATTTACTTCTTTACGACGATTCACTAACTGACGTTCAAAGCAGAAGCGAACAATATGCTGTTGGTCTACCTCATCCGTATCTGTTAGTTGAATAGTTGCAATTTTTTTGTCATCTTTTTCGTATATACGAACAACCGTCGCATTCGTAACTACGTATTTTATATCCCCATTGGCAAATGGTAAAACGATTGTTAACTTAACCTCATCATCATCTTGGAAAGCAATTGTCCCTTTCAAGGTCACTGCCAAACCACCTGCACTAATATCCGTTGTGACGAGTTGATATTTATAATCGTTAAACTGAATTGCTACATCCACAGGCGTTTCTACACGTACATATTCACGACGTTGAACTTTGATAAAGTCATCTGCCTTTGGACAATGCAACATAATCATAGGTATATTACCAGCTTTACGTCCAATCACTTCAGTATTGAAAGCAAATGATTGCTTATCCTTAGTACGAAAAGTTGCTCTAAATTCAGATCCATCTATTAAAAAAGCTGTTTTCTTTGTGGCAACATTTATTGGATAATCGATATAAATAATATTTTCTTTTTGCTCGACAACTTTACAGCGGAATTTTTCAACACATTCTGTATAAGTTGGTTCTAGTTCTAATTGTGTACCAATTTTTATTTCCATGAGCATCTCCCCGAACACAATATATCTTTAATTATCGCATGAGATGCCCATTTTGGCTATATCAACTGGTAGTTTTTTCTTCAATCACGTTAAATATTCCACTTTTAATACATTGTGATTTTCCGCGTCAATAACAATTCGGAATGTTTCTTGCGCGTTTTTATCACGGAGCGCAATTACCTCATAACAAAGACGTTGTTCAAATGAACCGTTATCTGTATAAATATTTCTTACTTCTTGTATTTTCACATCATCATCGAAGAAAGTTTTCCAGTCAATTGGTTTTGCCGTTTGTGGTTTAATCGTCTCTGCCTGAATATATTCCATCGCATTTACACCTAGTAACTCGCCTGTATCCTTAGCAAGTTTTAATTGCACCCCATCTGCATAAATCAACGCATTATCGCCAGGGTGAACACGTGCAAATGTCACATGCCATGCCTGATGGTTTTCACGAGATTCTACAAATACAACATCATTCATCCCAAGTCGTTTTACATCTTCTTCAGCTTTTTTCATAATTTCATCTTGTGATAGCCTTGCTTCATCTACTGGACGTTCCACTAAATAGGATAGTAAATGTCCACCCTTTTCAGTTAAATCGACATATCCTAAACGAATATCTTGGTGGAATTGGATATGATAAAATGGATATGGTGCAGTATCGCTACTTTTCGTCACAGTAAATGTTGCATCTTTTATAATAGGGAATAATTGTTTTACTTTTTCCAATGCTTCTTTTTCAGTAATGACTGAATCTTGTAATGCTTTAAGTTCTATTTTTTTCTGCCAATCCGATTCACTTAATGTAAGTGGGAAGTCTTTTTCGCTGTAATCCTTTAATGTCTTTTGTACATTATCAAAAGTTGTATTTGGGTTCTTCGTATCTACTTGTCGTAACCAAACATCCATTTTCCCGTTATTTTTATAAAAATCTACTGTTGCAGCTGACCATTCATCTGAAAGTGATTGTAAATTTGTTGAGATTTGTGGCATTTTTTTTCGCCAAGCATGGTAATCACCTGTTTTAGATGTTTTCTTTGCTTCATCTCCTAAGCGCCCTAAGTAACTTAGCCAGTCGTTCGACATTTCCTGCCCGATCGGAATATTCGACATCGAAGATCGAACGTCATCGCTTAGTCGCCAAACAGAATCTAACTCATTGTGAATGGCATTGTCATCCCGAAACAAGAGAGATTGTGAAACAGCTCGTTGTAGATGCGATAATTTCTCAGATGCATCCGTTAAATTTTCCGTGTACTGAGCTAGCACAGTACGTTGTAAACTTGCATTTTTTCCGTGCATATTAATGCTATATGCCCCTAAACCAATAACTGCGGCGGTGAGTATAACGAGCATAGTTCTCATTTTTTTCCTCCTTTCTTATGAACAGAAAATATGTTCTCCAATTCGTTTAATTTGAGGTCGTGTCCAAATCCATTTACTTGTAGCTGTTTTCGGATTAAAATAATAAAGTGCATTTTCCGAAGGATCCCAGCCATTCATAGCATCAAGAACTGCTTCTTTTGCCCGTTCATTTGGTTCAAGCCAAATCTGTCCATCCGCCACTGCAGTAAACGCAAGTGGTTGGAAAATAATACCCGAAATTGTATTTGGGAATTCAGGACTTTCCAAACGATTTAAAATAACAGCTGCTACAGCCACTTGACCTTCATAGGGCTCTCCCCTAGCTTCACCATAAACTGCATTTGCCATTAACTGTATATCTCTGTCAGTATACTTTGGAGGTACTTGAGTTTTAGTCCCATTATTATTACTACTACCACTACTTTTCCCCCCTCCACCACCGCCAGTGTTTGTTTTCACTTGCTGTTCAAGTGGCATGCCACCATAATAGGTAAACTGATTTCCTGCATTTAATTGTGCTTTTACCCATCCTTCATCGTAATCTGAATAACCTGATAAAGTTTTTTTAGTTGTAGGACCGGCTATTCCATCTACTGGTAGACCATATTTCTCTTGGAAAATTCGTAAAGCCCAATATGTGTTATAGCCAAATTTGCCATCAATTTTACTTTTATAAAACCCTAAGTATTGTAGCCTTGCCTGTAGCTCAATTACATCATCTCCATAAGCACCACGAGAAATCTGTTGCTCGGTAAATGCAATAGCGTCATTTTGCGGAATGGCAAATATACTAATCCCCAACATCAAAGCAAAAACTATGCTTACTAAACGCATGATCATCACTCCTTTTTTTCATAGCTTGAAACAAACGACTCATTTTATACATTAAAAAAATAAACGCGCAGAAATCTTTTTTAGATTTCTACGCGTTTATTTTTTATGCATATGCAAATGTTGTACGAGGTGATAGTGAGCGAGCTTGACTTTCCGTAGCCCCAACCACCACAAAAATAGCATAAAAGGGATCATTAAATATACCCAAAACCCTTTGAATGATAAAATTGTATTATATAAAATGTGTAATACTACCGGTGCACAAAGCGCCATAGCAATCATTTCTTTCGTCTTTGCAAGCTTAGAAAACTTGGCACGTCCATAATAATAGCCCATTACAACACCGAACAAAGCATGACTTGATACAGGTAATAATGCACGCATAAATGCCGTATTCAAACCGAAAGAAAATAAATAAAGCACATTTTCTATCGTGGCAAAGCCAAGAGATATACTTGCACCATACAGTATGCCATCATAGGGATCATCAAATTCTACATGATTGTAGATTGCGATCAAAAGTACAAACCATTTAAAAAACTCTTCAACTACACTAGAAAAAACTACATCTTGTAGATAAAGATAACGAAAGACCCCTTCCTCTGTTAGTACATATTGTAAGAACAGGATTGGGAACGTTAAAAATGCGCCATACAAAAACGTTTGAAGTAAGGTTCTTCTTGGCTCCGTTGCCATCTGATTGCGCAAATAAAAGTAACTAAAAAGCGCTAGACCGGGAGCAATGGCAGCTGATAATAGAATGATCATGATGCCGGCTCCTTTCAAAAATCAATTTCGCCTTGACATAATTATGTTAAGATTTTAAAATTCGTGACATCCTTCTAATGCATTAAGCCAACAATTGTTTCTCTCGAAAGCAAAGTGGCACCGGCAAGCAGCACAGCATAATACTGGTCAACTTTGGCGTTTTAACAGGATGTAAAATTCATTATCCTAAGTTTATCTATTTCTGCCGATTATTGGCACACATTTAAAAAAATACAGTAGTATGTCTGGAGGTGGGTAGCTATTGTGATATTAAGCTTCCGTTTTCGACAAAAAAATATCTGTTACATGAAGATAAACTGCTATTATTATACCATGATATGACATAAAACTTTTTAAAAGGAGATAAATATTTTTTATGAAAAAAACAATTTTATTAATTCATACAGGTGGAACAATTTCTATGGCGATGAGTGATGAAGGTGCCGTTATGCCAAACAAAGAAAATCCTCTGATGAAAGAAAGCAGTAAACTTGATGCACTTGCCACAATTATTGAAACGGAGGCTTTTAACCTCCCATCACCACATATTACACAAAAAGAAATGCTACAATTACGTAATCTTATTATCGAAAAAGTTGCAGACGAGAAAATGGATGGCGTTGTTATCACTCATGGTACAGATACATTAGAAGAAACAGCTTATTTTTTAGAGTTAACGACTGATTTATCAATTCCTATTGTCTTCACAGGTGCAATGCGCTCCTCAAACGAACTTGGTGCAGACGGTATTTATAATTTAGTAGAAGCTGTTCGTGTAGCAGTAGATGAAGAAGCGCGTGAAAAAGGGGTGCTTGTTGTCATGAACGATGAGGTCCACCTTGCTGTTAACACTACAAAAACAAGTACTAGTTCTGTAAATACTTTCCAGTCACCTCAATATGGCCCGATCGGACTTATTACAAAGTCAAGAATAGTATTTCATCATGCCCCAATCCACCGTCAATATGTAGAAATTGATGGATTATCAAAACGAGTAGCCATGCTGAAAGTGTATGCTGGAATGGAGGTTGACTTACTTGAAGTAGTACTCGCATGTAAATATGATGGCGTTGTGTTAGAAGGCCTAGGACAAGGCAATGTGCCTCCAACAGTTGTTAAAGGTATTGAAAGTCTTATAGCACGCGGTATTCCTGTTATACTCGTATCCCGTTGTTTTAATGGAATCGCGGAAGGTGTTTACGGCTATGTTGGCGGTGGCAAAATGCTCGAAGACTTAGGCGCTATATTTGCAACCGGTATTAATGGTCAAAAAGCGCGATTAAAATTATTAATTGGGCTCAACAAAGTAGGGACTCCTCTTGATTTAAAGGAATTTTTCATGTAAGGCTAAAGTATTCAATATTCACTTATCGTTATGCATCTACAATTTGCTTATCATAATGCAAGATTTTATGTAAATGATTGTATTGCTATCTTAAATAACCAAGAGCTGTATGAAATACCGCTGTCGTAAGTATTGGCTATCCTAACCATTGAAATTTATACGTTGATTTCCGTTCCGACTGAGCGCTTTCTTAGGGGCGTCCGATGAGCAGATTCGCTCTTCTATTCGTCGCTTCGTTTCTCCATTCGTGACTTTTTCTATCCTATCCTTTTAAAAAAGCTGTATAAGCTTACATGCCTATACAGCTCCTATTGCTATTTTGCTCTTTTGGCAATTGCCTTGGCAATCCAGTCGCCATGGAAACGGCCATTCTCGATAAAAATTTCATTGGCGTTATTTCCAGCTGCAATAACTCCTGCAATAAATAATCCTTCCACATTTGTTTCCATAGTTTCGGGATTAAAGAAAGGTCGACCCGTTTCATAATCAATAGAGACACCCATTGCTCGAATAAATGAATGATCTGGATGGTAGCCTGTCATCGCAAAAACAAAATCATTTTTTAAAGTTTTCTTTCTACCATTCATTTCTACTACGACCTCATGCTCACGGATTTCCAGTATATTTGTATTGAAATGCATTTGGACTTCTTCATTTCGTACTACTCCTTCAAATTCTGGTAAAACCCACGGCTTGATGCTAGATGAATACTCACTACCGCGATAGGCAACAGTGACGCGAGCTCCGGCCTTATTCAACTCAAGAGCCGCATCCACTGCAGAATTTTTTCCTCCTATTACAAGTACATCCGTATCAAAAAACTCATGACCCTCTTTAAAGTAATGGAAGACTTTCGGTAATTTCTCCCCTGGGATGTTTAAATAATTTGGATGGTCATAGTAGCCTGTTGCGATCACAACATAAGGAGTTGTATAAACCGCTTTATCTGTCGTTACGGTAAACATCGCTCCATTTTTTACAACGCTATTGACTTTCTCGAAGCGGTTTACTTGTATATCCTTCAAACGCACGACTTCTCGATAATACACTAGTGCTTGATTTCGCTTTGGTTTACGACCTTCAATAATAAAGGGCACATCACCGATAGCAAGACGTTCACTCGTACTAAAAAAAGTTTGATGCGTAGGGTAATTGTAAACCGCATTTACGATATTTCCTTTTTCAATGACAATTGGCTTTAATCCAATGTTTTGCAAGGCTATTGCTGCTGCTAAACCACATGGGCCTCCCCCAACAATAATTGCATTTACTTGCTGCATTTCTTGACACTCCTATCAACTTTGTATCAGCAATTTGCTAATACCGAATAAATCCTTATCGCTTCCATTATACGCCTTCTAACGAGTTTTGGTTGTTTATTTACCTGAAATTTCAATGTCAATAATATGACACTGTGGTCTCGCACCAAGTCGGAAAGGTAATAATGTCGTACCATAGCCGTTACTTACTAAAGTCATCACACCGTCACGCTCCCGATAAGAGCCGTTTGGATGCACACCATATGGACCAATTCTAATTTGGCCACCATGTAAATGCCCTCCAATCATTAAATCTGCTCTAAATTTTGCACGGACTCTTGCAAAAACACCAGGGTTATGGGAGATGAAAACAACGAAGTCTTTCTCTCCTACCTTTGCAAATGCTTCTTCAAAGCTATATTTCCTTGTAGATGTGTCTTCAATTGCATTTAGCCAAAAGCGGTTTTTTTTAGGTAGTAATACAGCATCATTGGCGATAATCTGCACACCATGTTCTTGCAAAATACTTCGTAATCGTTCTTCCCCTACTTCTCTGTCATTATTACCCCATACAAAATATGTTGGTCCTAAAGGAGTTAATAATTTTAGGTTGTCATGAATACGTTGAATTGGTGTGCGTCCATCCGCAAAATCTCCACCAATAATAACAGCATCAAATTGACCATCTAACTGCTCAATCATCTGGCGATTCATTTTACGTAAATGTGTATCCGAAATAAAAAATAGCCGGATCTTTTCCTGTTCACCCGTTAATAACAATTGATGGTGTAAAACATTATTTTCATGTGCCACCTTCAACATATAAAGCAGGAACGCGATGACTACTAAAACAAATAGCCCTACATAAATCATTCCTTCACATCTCCTTACGAAAGCAAAAAGACGATTCGTTATATGAAGAATCGCCTTTTCACTAAATCAGACGTACGCCTCAACCATATTTGGTGTTGACGTTTGTCCATTATTTTATACTAGAAAAACAATCATTGCCAAAGAATGACACCCGTTTTCTTATGGTAACTTAATCACTTGCCCAATCATTACATTATTTGAAGACATACCGTTTGCTGCACGAATTTTCGCTAGTGTTGCTTCACTGCCATCACCGTAGTAATTCAATGCAATACGATATAGATTTTCATTTGCTTTTACAGTATGGGTACTTGCCTTTGCAGACTGCTTTGCTTCTTCTGCTTTTCGCGCTTCCTCGGCCTTTCGTGCTTGTTCCGCTTTTCTAGCCTCTTCTGCTTGTGCTAGTCTAGCTTGCTCGGCTTTTCTAGCTTCTTCTGCCTTCTTCGCTTCTTCGGCCTTTTTCGCTTCCTCAGCTACCTTCTGCTCAGTTGCCAATTTCTCAGCGTCTTTTTTAGAAGGCTCCTTTGCTTTGTTCGCTTTATCGTCTTCTTTTGCTTTATTTTCGTCAGTAGATACAGGCACCTTATCTTCATCCCCTGAATTGTCAATTTCTACAATTTCCGCAGAATTTTTTTCAGCTTCTTCAATTGTTGTTCCAGGTTCATAGAATTTTAAAAAATAGACTAATATCGATAATGGAATTAAAATAAAAATTACAAAAAGAATCGTCATTAATGGCGGTTTTCGTTTTGTATTATTTGGCTTTTTATTGTTACTTCCATTTTTCTTCATTCTTGAAACCCTAGATAAAGCTTGCTGTTCTTTTTGTTCTTCTTCAAAAGATTGACGATGTTCTTCGATTTTATCGCGATAATCTTCTTTACTCATTCGCCGTTCCTCCAACCTTACTACGCTTTCTATCATTCTATTATGACGAATTTTACGAAAAAAGTAAATGACCGTCAGTTATAGTCTAAAAAGGACATATCACCATAGCGAGGGGTTGATCTCCGTGCCAACTGGGCGCTTTCCTCGAGGCGTACAGTCGGAACGGAAATCAACTTAAATGGCATACGTTTTTAACATGTCATCCACAACTTTTAGTGATGAACCTTTAACAACCCTTTAAGAGTTGCTTTAGCCGACTTTTCCATGGAATCATTTCTATTTTCTTCTCTTCTTTCAAGCGTATCTTATTGATTTCATCATAATGGATTCCACAATTTTCACAACAGTTTTCCGGTTTTTTCTGCAATTTTTGCCCAAAATACCCGACTAGCTGCGTGCGAATACAGTCTTTTGTCTGAGTCATTTTATACATTTTATTGACAGCACGATATTTTTCCAGTGCTAAATGATTTAAACGCATTTTAACTTGTTCCATCGTTTCTTGTTGCAGCCAGTAATCAAGCACACGAAAAGCGGTCTCACTCAGCTCTCCATTTTTCAGCATTTGGGAAGGGTGTACTTGTTGATTTAGAAGTTCCTGATAGCGATCGACATGAACGGATGTTGGCAAATCCCCTGTTACAACAAATTTCGCAAGTTCTTCGTCATTATCACTATAAAGTAAAATGGCGAGCGCTGGTTGACCATCACGCCCTGCACGGCCAATTTCCTGCATGTAATTTTCCACGTTAGCAGGCATCGTTTCATGGATAACCTGACGAATATCTGACTTATTGATCCCCATGCCAAAAGCATTCGTAGCCACAATCCAGTCGAGTTCCCCGTCAAGAAACTGTTGCTGAATAAACTGACGGTCCTCAGCACCATAGCCTGCATGATAAGCTGCCGCTCGTATACCCGCCTGTATAAGCGCTTCGCTATATTGTTCAGCACGCTTCCGCGAGGACATATATAATATACCCGGTCCTGCCGTCTCTCTAACATGCTGTAAAATCCAGTGTGCTTTATCTACCCTATCCTCCAATACGACACGCCCAAGACGAATATTAGGACGATCCACATTGTACAAAAACTCAAATGGTGCATCTAGCGATAATGTATCTCGTATGTCATTGACTACTTTATTCGTCGCCGTCGCTGATAATGCTAAAACCGGTGGACGATTCACTTGTGAAAACCATCGTCCAATTCGTAAATAATCTGGCCGAAAATCAAAGCCCCATTGAGAAATACAGTGTGCCTCGTCCACGACGATAAGACCAAGCTGCATTTGCGAAAGCTTGTCTTGAACTTGCTGCTGTAAAAGCATCTCTGGTGACGTAAAAATAAAACGAAACTGTTCTAAAAAATGTAACACATATCGTTTTTCACCTACGGTTAAAAATGAATTTAACGCAACAACCCTCTTTTCACCAAAGCGTTTTAGCTCTTCTACCTGATCCTGCATTAGAGAAAGCAAAGGAGAAACAATTAATACTGGCTTCTGTAAGATATACCCTGGTAGCTGGTAACAAAGAGACTTCCCCATTCCTGTTGGTAATAAAGCAATAACATCTTTTTCTTCTAGGATTGCTTCAATGACCTCTTTTTGTCCTGGACGAAATGTAGTATAGCCAAAATACTTTGCTAACGTTTGTTCAAGTTCCATTTAAACTTCTCCTTTCGCGAGGACAAGCCTTAATTGGAAATAACTCATACCTTCAACTACTTCATGCAATGTTTTCAGTTTTTTGGTTTGATAGTGTTTCGATGCCAGCCAAACTTTTTCCGCTTCTTCATAAGAGACGAATGGACCAATCGAAAAGTTCGGTTCATTCAGAGCTAATTCTACCAAATGATCCTCAATTGTACTTTGTTTTAGTTTCCTTATTTGCACAATCTGCTCAATTGAATAGCCCTGCTCATATAAATGTGCTGTTTGCTGCGCTGAATCGGTTAGTAATGCTTTGACTCTTAATCCTTGCGCTATTTTTCCAAGTAACGGATAATCATTTGTCTGATGAACTTCATTTAATAATGTCTGTAGCAATTCTATAAACGCTAATTGACAATCTAAAACCGTCTCCTTACGTTCACTCGCAAGCTGCTGCCACGTCCATCCTGGTAAACTATGACCACTCAACCGATAAAGGACGAGCTGTTTGTTGGCATCTGATAAAGGTAACACAGAAAGCACCTGCTCACATTCCTCCAATAATTGTTGCTGTAAATGCCCATCTTGATAGTTATACTCGATCAAAAATGTACGAACCCAGGACTGAATAGTCGTATCCCTACTAATAGGAGAAAATGAACGAATCCCAGCACTTTGATAAGATAAACTTTGTACAATTAACGAGAACCTCGCAAAAAAAACATGCTCATTTCCCCGATAGTGCCATCCATCAAATAAAAAATCAGGTGTCTGCTCTGCTCGCTGTAAACCTAGCTTTTCCATGGAATAGTGACCAGATTGTTGCATAGTGAACCAACTATACTGTAAAAACGAAGTTACGGCTTCATCAAATGCCTTCCTAGGTAACTTAGGTAATAACCCAAAATAATTATGTAACTGAAATAGGCCGATGTCTTGAATAGTCTGACCTGAGCGCTTTCCTCTTAATACATGATAAGCAGCAGAAATAGTTCTTTCGTTATTTAGCTTTTGAAAGATTTGCAATAAAATTTGATGAAACATAGACGCAAATTCCTCCAATTTAATAGTATTTATGTTGAAATGTAAGATAAACATCTTTAAAATGAGTATGAAGCTTTGTAGGAACATGTAAAAGGAGAGAAAGAAAAATGGCTAAATTCACAATTGTTGATAAAGATACATGCATCGCTTGTGGCGCTTGCGGAGCCGCAGCACCAGATATTTATGATTATGATGATGAAGGTATTGCCTTCGTTATTTTAGATGATAACATGGGAACTGCTGAAGTTCCAGAAGATCTACTAGAAGACATGCAAGATGCTTTCGAAGGTTGCCCAACTGACTCAATCAAAGTAGCAGATGAATCTTTTGATGGTGACTCATTAAAATTCGAATAGTTTATACACTTCATACGTCTCTTTAAAGGCATCCTTAACTGGGTGCCTTTATTTTATCTCCTCATTACAAACACCAAAGTCAGATTGCGTCGTTCATACTTATTGGAATCGATTAGTAACAGATTCTTGCTTATACCTTATTTATCAATGTAAATAACATCTCCGGTTAGTAGAAAAAGCAAAACGACAGGTACAGAAGTCTGGATAGGTGGTGACATGAATGCGGTTTTAAGATGCTTTTGGAGCGGGTGTACAAACATCCGCTGAAAGAATAAGCACAAAGGGCGCAATTATGTCGAGGCATAATTAATCATAAAGTTGGTCACTCTTTTCATCTTGTTATTGCAACCATTTTTTATGTATGATAAGATTTTAGTAGTTGGTACTAATAACAGATATTATTTTATAAAGGAGTTCTTATAGATGATGGATAATTTATTACAACTAAAAGATAAGAATATTGTCATAATGGGCGTGGCAAATGATCGAAGTATTGCTTGGGGTATCGCAAAACGTTTATTTGACGTAGGTGCAAATGTAATTTTCACATATCGTCAAGAACGTTCATTAAAAAAATTACAAAAGCAATTAGAAAATATCGGGCAATCTGATTCACTTATCGTTCAATGTGATGTCAACAGCGACGAGAGCACAAAAGCAGCTTTCAATGAAATCGGTACAAAAGTAGGTGTTATCCATGGCATCGTGCACTCGGTAGCCTTTGCCCATGCAGAAGATTTACACAATCGCTTCTTAGATACAACTCGTGATGGCTATGCATTTGCACAAGATACTAGCGCCTATTCCCTTATTTCAGCAGCAAAGGCCGCACATCCTTATATGACTGAGGGCGGCTCTATCGTAACTATGAGTTACTTAGGAGCGGAGCGCGTCCTTGATGGCTACAACGTCATGGGTGTAGCGAAAGCTGCATTAGAGGCATCTACGCGCTATCTTGCTGCAGATATTGGTAAAGATAATATCCGCGTTAATGCTATTTCAGCTGGAGCGATTCGCACACTTGCTGCAAAGGGCATTCCTTCATTCAATACAATTTTACACAAAATCGAGGAAACAGCTCCATTAAAACGTAATGTTCAACAAGACGAAGTGGCAGATATGACAATCGTGATGCTTTCTCACCTATCACGCGGTGTAACAGGCGAAACGATTTACATCGATGCAGGCTACAATATTATGGGTTAAATACAAAGAGGCATGGAAGATCATCATTGATCTCTCATGCTTCTTTGCTTCGTATTGTACGTCAGATTGTCACATCTGTTATTTTAGTACCTTTGGGGCTGGATAATCAAAGCCCTTTGTATCCACTTCGACCTTTTTCATCTGCTGATCTTTTATTGGTTTTTCAACATCTCGTTCAGCAGCAACAATAGTATCTACTGTTTCCATCCCCTCGATTACTTTTCCAAAGGCAGCATATTTGCCATCAAGATGTGACGCTTCATTTACCATAATGAAAAATTGTGATCCCGCAGAATTCAGATCCTGTGAACGAGCCATTGAAATGACTCCCCGTTCATGCTTTAAATCATTTTTAAAGCCATTTAATGAAAACTCACCTTCTATCGAGTAGTCTGGACCACCCGTACCATTACCTAAAGGATCTCCACCTTGGATCATAAAATCAGGGATTACTCGGTGGAAAATAAGACCATCATAAAAACCTTTTTTAACTAACGAAATAAAATTAGCTACCGTATTCGGCGCTGCAGAAGGCTCTAATTCGATGACGATTTTTTCATCATTGTTCATCGTAATTGTCACAATTGGATTTTCCTTCACTTTTGATGAATAACCCTCAATTTCTTCTGTTTTCTTTGCCGTATTGCCTTCCGATTTCCCACTGTCTTTAGCGGCTCCACAACCTGTCAAAACAAGTGCTATCGCCAGTAAAACAAAGACAACAGAAAATCCTTTATAACGCGCGAACATATTTTTTCAACTCCTCTTTATCACCAGTCTACTCATTATATTATCAGATAGTTTTCGATAAATCATTTTTATACTAATTAATGCAAATCGCTAAATTTATGGATGCGTGCAAGAAAAGTAAATAGGCAAAAAAAAATACCTATTCCTTGTACCCTGTAAGAACGCCATGTCCTGTGGCAATTCATCTGTGCGAAAGCGTAGCGACAGCAACAAAACGGTTTTATCTGTGCGAAAGCGTAGCGTCAGCAACAACACACGACTGAGTGACCAACATCATGTTGGCCAAAGCACAAAGCCGATTGAGGACGCAATTATGTCGAGGCATGATTGATGAAAAAAGACAGCAAGCATGCAATGACTAAAAATCCAGCAATCATTATAATAACGCCTCCCCAGCCGTAATGCATCCAAAATATCCCTCCTACCGTTCCTCCAACACTTGAACCAAAATAATAGAAAAATAAATAAAGAGAAGAGGCTTGCGCTTTATCATGAGTGGCTCGTTTACTTACCCAGCCACTGGCAATCGAGTGTGCTGCAAAAAAGCCAAATGTAAAAATTGTAATCCCCAAAATTTTCAAACTAAGGAGCCCATTTAATGTTACAATCGCCCCTGCAAACATGATCGCAATAGACAATAACAACATCTTTTGACGGCCATATTGATCAGCAAGACTACCGAACCAAGCAGAGCTAAATGTACCTACTAAGTAAATTACAAAAATCCAGCCAACAATTGTTGCACTTAAATGATAAGGTGGCGCCATCAATTTAAAGCCAATATAGTTATAAAGAGTCACGAAGCTCCCCATCAATACAAAGCTAATACCAAAAAGGCATAACATGGATGGGTCCTTTAAATGCTGCAAAAGAGATTCCGTCAATAATTTTATTTGTAATGGACGTGCTATAAAATGTTTGGAGTTAGGTAACATCCAAATAAATAACACGCTAATCATAAGACTGATGACACCCAGTACAATCATCCCCACCTGCCAATTGTAAAGATCCGTTAATGTCCCGATAATAACGCGGCCACTAAGCCCGCCTACCGAATTACCACTTATGTATAAGCCCATCGCAATCCCTAAACTAGCTGAATCTATTTCCTCTCCTAAATAAGCCATTGCAATCGCTGGCAATCCTGCAAAAGCAACGCCCTGTATAACACGTAACACTAATATCGTTTCAAAATTAGGAGAAAAGGCCAGTGCAAGTGTAAGCATAGATGCCGTAAAAATAGAAATCGTCATCAAAGATTTCCTACCCCATGCCTCTGATAATGAGCCCACAATAATCATACTGACGGATAACGCAAAGGTTGTCACAGAAAGCGTTAGACTCGCAACCGCAGGTGATACATGAAACTCCTTCGCAAATGTTGGTAATAACGGCTGTGATACATATAAATTGGCGAAGGTGACAAAGCCTGCTAAAAATAAAGCCCAGTTCGCTTTATGAAACACCTTTGTCCCCTTTTGAATGTAATCCATTGCTCTCTCTCCTTACGTTCTTCCCATTCTACTATTATTCTAATACACTAATCTTCAAAACACACGAAATTTGTCGAAAAATAGACAAATTTATCTTTTTTTTTATTATGCGCACGATTTCATTTGACACTATTGCTTTTGAATGCTTTTTTTGCATGCCCTTCATTTAAAAAGACAATAAAGTTATTTCATTTTTAAAACCTAAAACATGTATAACCCCGCTCTAAATTCAGAACGGGGTTAAAATATAGTTGTTTAATTTTTTGATATAAGATATTTCACTGTACTTAAAAATATAACAATAAAGTAAGTTTAAAAATCTAACGTTTATTCAACAATTGCACCCGAGTGTTGAATAGCTTTTTAAAGGTTCTTAAAGTCAGACCCGTGCTTATTGGGTTATAGCCACCCGTTAGCTTCAGTTAATTTTTCTACATCAATTTTGAAATAAACATTGTTGCAATGCCAAAGTAAATAAGTAACGATAGTATATCATTTAGTGTTGTAATTAATGGACCGGAGGCCACTGCTGGGTCGATGTTTAATTTATATAATATTAGAGGAATGATGGTCCCAGCTAATGTCCCAATAATTAGAGTGATAACTAATGAACTTCCTACCACTAATCCTAGAACAGGAGTTCCTTGCCAAACAAACGCTATAATGGAAATTAATATTCCGCAGGTAATGCCTATCATTAATCCGACTTTAAGTTCTCGAATAATAAGTCTGAAAATAACTCCTTTATCAATATCACTATTAATTAGACCTCTTACAACAACAGCTAGAGATTGAGTACCTGTATTTCCAGTCATCCCTGCAATCATCGGCATAAAGAAGGCAAGTGCAACAACTTTGGACAGCGTTTCTTCAAAACCACTAATAATCGTTCCAGACACTAATCCGATAAATAAAAGTAAAATAAGCCAAGGGAGTCGGCGATATGCAGCCACGTGTGCCTTCGTGTCAAAATCAATTGCTTTACCAGATGCCGAAAGTTTTTCAATATCTTCATTTGCTTCCTTGATCACAACGTCAATAATATCGTCAACCGTTACAATCCCTACTAATTCATTATTTTTTTCAACAACAGGAATGGATAAAAAATCATAACGCTCAATAACACGCGCTACTTCTTCCTGGTCCACATCAGCAGAAACGGAAATCACTCTGCTGTACATAATATCTTGAATTTTTTCAAATTCCTCGCTTATTATTAAATCACGATACGATACAACACCTACTAATTTTTTATCCTCGTCAATTACATACAGATAGTTAATCGTTTCCGAGAGCTCTGCAAATATTTTAAGTTTATCAACTGTTTCGCTAACCGTATAGTGTTGAGGAATCCACACAAAACGGTTTGTCATTATTCGTCCTGCCGTTTCAGGAGGATAGTTCATGATATTTTGAACGATTTTAGATTCTTCCTGTTTCATACCTGAAAGAAGTTCTTCAATTTTATCAGGAGATAGGTTCTCTAACAATGAAGCTAAATCATCATTATGCATTAGATCCATTATGTGACCCGTTTTTTCGATTCCTAATTTATTCATAACTTTTAATTGATGTTCTTTTTCAAGTTCTTGAATTAGTTCCGCGATTTGTCCGGGAATAAGAAACAATAAAAAACGTGTATGATGTTTTTCTGGCAGCTCCTCAAAAATTCGTGCAATATCGTAAGGCTGAAGCTCTTCTAATATTGCTTGAAATTCTTTCTGTTTTCCTTCTTTTAATGCCTTGATGATTTGAAGAACTATTTGATCTTCTGTCATGTTTTTAATCATTTCATCACTCCCTCTATAAATGTTGATTAACGGTTTGACCCGTTTTCAAGAGTGATAAAAATATTTTTTATCACGTTTTCACATAGTCTTTTCTAATTTTTTAATTATTAGTCATTCGATGTGTGCGCTTCGCTAAATTTAATTGGTTAAAATTAACCTGATTTGATGCACTAGTGGATTTCCGCGATGCTTATGATGTCGTACTCCTCATGCATATTCTTAGTAATTAATTAATTTTTATAATACTTCTAGTATAGTTCTGGATAACCGTCTATTTTCCTCATAAAATAAATAAACATCTTTATTACGAATGATGATGTTAACTTTTATGCCCTGATGTTTGTATGCCAAAAAGTCCTATCACGTATGACTCGATTACCATTTTAAAACTAGCTATCACGTGTTTTGAAAAGGATATCTTCTATGCATCTTTCACTAAGCCGGCGATAAGAAATCGACGATTCCGTTTATTTTTTACTAAATTCGATGAGGTTCAGGACTACTGTCCATTTCTTATCACCCCTGTAACATAATAAAAAAACACCTTCTGCGAATGAAGGTGTGTTAGTATCACGTAAAAAATCAGTACAGCAAAAAATAAGACTGTCCCATCCTTTCCTTCAGACGTTGAGTTTTAGCACTGTGCGGCATAGGAATCTACTTCCAGCTACGATAAAAATCACTTTATTTCGATGATTTCTGTTGACCCATTGGCGTCTCTCGACATTTTTGGGCAGTAGCGTTTCTCCAGCACAGGAGCCTCACCTAACGAAGGGCAAATTATATACATATATTATTCTTAAATGCATATTTATAATAGAAAATTAAGTGGAAACTGTCAATAACAAAAATAGTGATCATATATCCAATTCTCTTCTATGAAGAAAGGTCGGAGCCGTTTATTAGTAATAGTATTCTACATATTTGTGAAATTGGTCTACTAGTGGATGATGTGTTAAAGGCTCGAGATACATTACACAAAGCTCAAGACCACAAACCGTTAAATCATACATCTCGTTCATTTAAAAGATTAATTTTATTGTTATTTGCTATTTTATTGTGGATTTTCCTAAAACATCTTTTATCTTTGTCCATCGTCATTCTACTTCCCATTAATCGTAACTGCAACAAACTAGAGGTCTGTTGTAATCGTCCTCTTATTTAAAAATCCTGAACATTTCGGATTAGAAAATAAAAAAAGGTTGTGGGATAATTTTAACGATATCAAGATCAGGATGAATAAACAGAATATATAGCTCTCTCTTCCTGTGTTTATAAAAAATATAAAGGGGGTCAAAAGAGTTCTAGAACTTTTTCCCCAGACAATGCCCATGTTATTTTATACAGAAATATTCTCCCCTATTGGTTGAGAGTCAAAATCTGATATAATACATTTATATGAAGTTCAATAATGTCTAAACTACGCTAACAATATTTATCATTCATCTAAGTAGATGAATCTTGTAGGGAGGAAAAAAGAACGAAGAAAATCAGAACGCTGGTCTTTCTTTTTACCGGAGCGCTGGGCGCATTCTTCTTCTTTTTCGTAAAGTGAATGTCATATAAATAAGTAATGAGGTAAGGTTGAATCAATTTGAAAACAAAAAAAAGGTTTTATAAGAAAAAACGATGGATGATTCCTATCAATATTATTGTCATTCCTATATTGCTTGTAGTTATAATTGGACAGTTTACACCTGTTCTTAATACCTTTATAATCAAGCAACTTTTCGAAGCGGGTTCTTTTGCATCCCCTAAGGACATTGAAACAATAAAAAGACAAGTCCATGTTGAAAAAGATATTATTTACGATAAACATGGACTTGAGAATAGTATTTTAGATATTTATTATCCGAAAAATAATAAGAAAGAACTCCCTGTTATCATGTGGATTCATGGTGGTGCATTTGTATCAGGTAATAAAGAACAAACGCAAGAATATGGAATGGCATTAGCCAATGCAGGATATGTTGTAGCAAATATAAACTATGCTATTGCACCGGGACAAAAATATCCGGGCCCAATCATACAGGCTAACCAGGCTCTTAGCTTTTTACAGGACAATGTCTCAAAATATGGTGGTGATATGAATCGATTATTTATTGGAGGCGATTCAGCAGGGGCTCAAATCGCCAGTCAAACCATTGCGATCATAACGAATGATGCACTAGCAAAATTAATGGATATTCAACCTTCTGTAGATAAAAAACAGTTAAAAGGTGCTCTTTTATTCTGTGGTGTTTATAACATGGATAAAATAGGCATCCAATCATCTCCCATCATAAGAAAAGGTATCCAATCAGTATTTTGGGCATATACAGGAAAAAAAGATTTCAGGTCCTTCTCTAGACTAGATGAGATGTCTACAGTTAACCATATAACACCTTATTTCCCTCCAACCTTTTTGACAGTTGGAGATGCTGATCCACTAGCTCCACAATCAACAGAGCTTATAGATGTTCTCAAAAAGAATGGTGTAGAAGTAGAAAGTGTTTTATTTGACGGAACAAATACTGACCTAGGTCATGAATATCAATTTGATTTTTCCACTATACACGCTGAACAAACACTAGGGAAAGCGCTTGCCTTTTTGGAAAAACATAGTGGGAAATAACTCGATACGTACACCGTGGCTTCGGTACGATACTACTTAGCTATAACATATTTCACAGCGTACTTCTACCCTCGAATAAAAGTATAATTCGAATCAATTTCCTATGCTAAACCGATTTCCATACTTTACAGGAGATCGGTTTTTTCTATGTAGAAAATCACACTTCCAATAAAAAAAAGTATTTATTAAGTTCTGCCCCACTTTTACTTATAATTCTCTTCATATTTGCCAAAATTAACATATATATTGATATTTAAGGTGGAGAGCGATGAGTAGGATAATCATGGGCTTTATTATATTAACTGTAACATTCCCGCTTCTATCCGGATGTTGGGATGAGATAGAACCCCAAAGAATGTACTATGTTAATGGCGTTGGGGTAGATTTTAAAGATAATCAATTCAAAATTTATCTACAATTAATTAACTTTAAAAACATAGCAAAATCTGAAACACCTTCTGTACCGGAAACGCCTGCAGAGATTGGATATGCTACAGGGGAAACTATGGAGGAAGCTATTTATGAATTATATCACTCCATTGATCATGAAATGTTTTGGGGACATATGACCTATCTGATATTTACAGAAGAGGCCTTAAAACACGAGGAAGTTATTTCCGTATTCGATACTTTTTTGCGATTTAGAGAAACAAGATACCAGATCAATGTCCACTTTACCCAAGACTCACTAAAAGAAATTCTTTTGATAACACCTATTTTAAATTCATCACTAATTGATTCCCATTTAAGCCATCCATTAAATATACAAAAATTAGAAGTATTTACAGAACCTGTAAATTTAAAAGATTTAGTTATTGGTTTAAATGAACCTAGTCATGAAGTTAGTTTACCTCTTGTTTCAATTGATAAAAATTGGGAGACAAAAACAGAGCAACCTTCGAAAGAAACTACAATTAAGGGGATTGGGATACTTTCAAAAGATGGATTTAAAGGGGTAATTATTGGTGATACCGCAAGAGGTATCAACTGGATGCATAACAAAAAGAATAGAGGAGACTTAACCTTCAAATTAGATAATAATAAAAGTTTAACAGTAGATATGGAAAAAAAATATCTTGATGTTAAACCAGTTATTAAAGGCAATCAAGTACAGTTTGAGATTGATATTAGAGTCGATGTTATACTTAATGGTTTCAAAAATAAGGTGACAGAAAAAGAAATACGTAAGGGAGTTATTAATAAGATTAAAGAGGAAATAAGGGCAACCTATAAAGCAGGTTTGCAGTTAGATGGTGATATTTATCGTTTATCTGAACACCTTTATCGAAACAACGTAAAAGTATGGAAAACATTAGAGAACAATGGGAAAATACCATTGACTGAAGAGTCGATCAAAAAAATAAATGTTGAAATAGATAAAATAAAATCAGGTAGAAAAACATTCGCAAAAACAATTAAAGAATAAACACAAAATGACCAGGCTCACAAAAAAATGTGATTACCTGGTTATTTGTTTAGAAGGGTATCACTAATCGGTTCGGTTTGTCCAACAAAATATCTCCCCTGTAATGATTGATATAATGGCTTGGGTATATTAACTGCTTTCATCAATCGAACATTATTTTTCATAAGTCTACATCACTCCTTCCTACAATTTATGTAAAAGTGTGTAGATAAAAATTAATGAACGTAAGAAATTATTTATCAAACTATTGCATTATTTTCTTACTTCCATTTTCCGACGGTAATAAACAATCCTAGAAATATACGCGTATCTACTAATTATGATTCAGAAAAACAAAACGAATCGTGTACTTTGTATGTAAACACCCCCCCCTTTCCTCCTTATGAATAAGTTATCATAAGGAGGTAATAAAAAAACAAATCCCCCTATTAGCGCCGTTAATCCTTTACATTTGCCTGTTAAGTACTTCTCCCTTTATGCTAAGGAAATTATTTAATGACTGGATTCCACTACGCTTAAACTATCTCTATTGGCGTAATATATTTCTTTGAGAGATTTTGGACTTTCCTAGTGCAATATCAATATTAATTGGTTTAAGCATTATACATAACAGCAAAACAAACAACTTTATATCGCACTCTCTAATTGAATAGATATTTAAACCGTCCCTACCTAATAAATAAGCAAAGGACAAAAACAATTTATTTTAGATTTGGTTTAGAAAAGGTTGTTATAATATTGTAGAGGTGTATGTAGCATGAAGATAAAAGTATTAATTGTAGAAGATGACCCGTTTTTGGGTGAAATGATTGAAAAATATTTAATAAAATTAGGTTATCAAACAGAGTGGGTACCTTGTGGACAAGAAGCGTTAGAAAAAATTTATTCCAACGCTTATGATTTATGCTTGCTAGATATTATGTTGCCAGAAATAAGTGGGCAAGAACTTTTAAAAGAAATTCGACAATTACACTCAATGCCTATAATTATGATGACTGCATTATCAGATGAACAAAATCATTTAAATGCACTAGAGAATGAAGCTGATGACTATCTCACTAAACCGTTTTCGATGAAGATATTGCTGGCTCACATAGAAAATGTCCTACGTCGAACAGGAATCCTTAAAAAAAGTATTGAATTGAATGGAATCATTATTTATCCAGAAACACAAGAGATTTTATGGGATGACAATAGGTATTTCCTAAATAAAAAGGAATTTGAATTACTTATGAGTTTTGTTCAAAATCCAAATCAAATTATACCAAAAGAGAGCATACTAACCAAAATATGGGGATATGATTTTAAGGGAAATGAGGGAATCATTCATGCCACAATGAATAAATTAAGAGGAAAGCTACCACAACAATTTATAAAAACTATTAAAGGCGTAGGATATAAACTAGGTGATGCGAATGAAGAATAGACAACTTAAAATTTCCGGTAAGTTTTTCCTGTATAGTTTAGGATTACTGCTAATACTTTTAGTGATTTGCTTCTCCTTTTTTTACAACCAATTAAAAAATACCGTAGAAATCACACAGCGTCAGCAAGTTTCCAAGCTCTTTGCTTCTCTTATTGATACCGTTCAACACGAAACAGATGAAAATAAAATTTTTGAAGTGACGAAGCAATTTTCGGAAGAAAACCAGTCTTTTGATTTTGCTTATATTTCTAATGACGGGGATATTTTATTCAAAACCTCTAAATTTGATATTGATAATATCCCTCATATATTTAATGAAACTCCAATTATCAAATATGGTATAAATACCCGTTTTATAGAAAGGACAGGTGACAATTCTAAATCAGTTAGTAGAGAATCACTTATACTAACGCTTAAGGTAGCTAACAAGGGAAATATCATAATTTCAAATACTTTACGACCCCAAGAAGTTATCAAGACGATGCTTCCGACTATGGGCAAGATATTTATTGTGCTATTAGCGATTTGTCTTCTAGCTTCATTCTTTTTTTCTAAAATAATCACTTCTCCCATAAAAAAAATAGCAAGTGATACTAAAAAAATGGCTTTGTTAGAGGAAGTGGCAGCACCTACAAAAAGAGTTGATGAAATCGGAGAATTGTCCGAAGATATATACTCTATGCACTTAAGGTTAAAACAGACAATAGAAGATTTACAAAAAGAAATAGCACTGGTGAAAAAGATGGAAGAAAATCAGCGATATTTTTTTTCTGCTGTATCGCATGAGCTAAAAACGCCTATTGCTTCATCAATGAGTTTGATTGAAGGAATTTTAGATGGCGTTATAGAGAAAGAAGATTATTCGAAACAATTAGATAATCTTTTATCCATACAACAACATCAAGCAACTTTAGTTAATGAATTACTGATGATTGTAAATATGGATAACCCTGATTTTATCGTTCAAAAAGAATCTATACATCTGGCTTCTTTCTTTGATATTATTTTGGAAAATTATAGGATTCTTATTGATGAACAGATGTTGAAAACAGATTGTTCCATTGATAATGCTTTGTTTATAAAATCAGATAAAAAGTTGCTGTCAAAAATTTTCTCTAATTTATTGCTTAATGCCATTCAAAACACAAAAGTCGGTGAAGAAATCAAAGTATTTTCAAAAATGCGTGGCAGCTCTATTGAACTAGAAATTATCAACACAGGTACAAAAATCCCACATAAAATACTAAAAGATATAGCAAACCCATTTTTCAGTACAGACAATGTTCGAACTTCCAGTCTCGGGAAAAGTGGATTGGGTCTTACTATTGTTCAAAAAGCCTTAAATATACAAGGATTTAATTTCCGGATAGAAAATATAGATAATGGCGTATGTGTCACTATTATATTTTAATCACTATTATCCTATTCAAGAAGAAACAACTCAATTTTGAGTTGTTTTTTTGTACTTTAGAAATAAGTTAGATACGTTTCTTATAATCATATTTGTACTAAGAAGTACCAATATAACAAGGAGGATTTTCAATGTATATTATCAGTAATGCACTAAAAAATATAAAGAGGAATAGGGGACGAAATATATTACTAGGAATCATAATGCTGGTTTTAATCACAGCGTCAGTTACTGCACTAATGATAAATCAGGTGTCAAGCTCGGTTATTAATGACTACAAAGGTCGCTTTGGTTCGGAAGTAACCATATCTCCAAATTTGGAAAAAGTGCGTGCAGAAGCTATGAGCAATAGTACCGACGGGAAAGTACGAATAACAATTCCAACTATTCCAGCTGAACAATATATTGCTTTTGGCCATTCAGAATATCTTAAAAAAAGTTACTATTCCGCTTCTATAGGGTTAAGAGTACCTGAACTTGAAAGTGTTGACGAAAGTTTAGGTGGTGGTACTGGACAAATGATGATAGGTGGTCCTGGTATGACTTCTGATATACCAGAATACTACACGAAATTGATCACACCAAATATCACAGAATTTGATGATGGAATTAGAAAGTTAGCTGATGGAGAAATGCCAAATGGTGAAAACGAAGCAATTATTTCTCGTGACTTTGCAGAATTAAACAACTTAATTATCGGAGATATCATGAAGGCGGAGTCTGAGCTGCGTCCAGATGATATAGAATCGGACGATGGAAATTATCCAATTTCATACGAACTAAAAATAGTAGGTATTTATGATGATATAACAGAAGAATATGGAAGCAATCAACAACAAAATGCATATGCAAACCGTAGAAATGAAATACTAACGAACTTTGATACAATTATCGCTAAAATGCAAGTTAATTATAGTGGAATTCAAGTTGGAGCAACTTATTATTTGAATAGTCCTAAAGACATTGACGGATTTACAGAAGAACTAGGAGAAAAAGGACTATCTGAGTATTTCGACGTAAAAACAGACATGGATAGTTATAATCAAATTGTTGGTCCCGTGGAGGGGTTAAGTAGTGTATCTTTAACATTTCTTATTATAGTGTTGATATTTGGTGGAATTTCTATTGCTGTAATTTCGTCTATTGCTATTCGTGAACGTAAATATGAAATCGGCGTATTAAGAGCAATGGGTATGAAAAAATCAACGGTATCATTTAGTTTATGGTTAGAAGTTTTTCTAATTACTGCGGTTTGTGTGGTCATTGGTATTTGTACTGGAACAATGTTGGCACAGCCCATAGCAGATATGTTACTACAACAACAAATAGAAGCAATTCAAGCAACCACTCAACAGACACAAATGCAAGGCATGATAATGGGAGGTGGAATTAAAAATGCCGTTGTTGAAGAACCTTTATCACATGTAGATGTCGTACTTAATATAGTTACATTGCTTCAGATAAGTATGATTGCACTATTGTTAACAACTATATCGGTAGTTAGCTCTATGGTGAAAATTGTTAAATACGAACCAATTAAAATTTTGACGGAAAGGAATTAAAGAGAATGAGTTGTTTAGAATTAAAAGATATTTCATATGCCTATATTAAAGGCAAGTGTGTTCTTGAAGATATTAACTATAAATTTAATCAAGGTAAAGTATATACTATTGTAGGTAAATCAGGTGCAGGAAAATCTACCTTACTGTCGCTCATAGCTGGCTTAGATAAATGTCAAGACGGTACAGTTTTAATTCATGGCAAGTCACTAAATGACATTAATCGTGACAAATATCGCTCTCAAGATGTCGGTGTTATTTTCCAACAATATAATTTGTTGACAAATTCAACTGCGCTAGAAAATATAGTGCTTTCAATGTATATCAGTAAGGCCAAAATGAAGGATAAGCACAAACACGCTTTGGAGTTACTGAATAAAGTTGGGATCAATGAGGAGAAAGCCACAAGAGCAGTAATGAAATTGTCTGGTGGTGAACAACAACGAGTAGCCATTGCCAGAGCATTAGCACATAACCCCAATATTATAATTGCCGATGAACCGACAGGAAACTTAGATAAAAATACTGAAAAAGATATTTTAGAAATATTTACTGAATTAGCCCATTCTGAAAACAAATGTGTAATAATTGTTACCCATTCTCAGAAAGTGACAAAAATTGCGGACAACATTTGTTTGATAAAGAATGGCCATTTAATCGACTTGGGAGACGGAGAAAATGAGTAATAAAAAAATTACAGATAAAATTTTCATTCTAAAGATTACATTATTAATTATCGCTATGTTGTTTTTTCTATGTAGTATTTGGAGCTTTTTTGAAAATACCAAATATTTAAACACAATTGTTGAACAGGGACAACTTGAAGCTATTCGTTTCAATTATGAAATCGTCCAATTTTATCTAAGCAGTAGTGGACAATACTTGGTTTATTCAATACTCATATTTGTTTCTGCGATTTCATTAGTAAGACAAAATAAAAAAATAGACAATCAACACATTCGGAAGCCAAATACAAATAATCACCTATCTCAACAGGAAAGAATAGAAAACGATGAAGAAATTGATGAATGGTTAAATAAAATGATGGAAAAAAAAGATAATTAAGGGATTTATTTAAAAGAGAAGCATAGTAACACTTAGAGTGTACTTATGCTTCTTTATAATCATGCAAAAAAAGTTTGCATTGGTTATGCCAAAACTTACAAATGTTGTTGTTTTACAATTAAATTACCTGGCTTTCATAATGGAAAATGATTATGTCACAGCCTCATTTTTATTTTTGTTCAACTGTTTCTTTTATCTCACCTTGCATTTCAGTTGTAGCTGTTGCTTGCTTTCCTAAGCCTACTGCTATTTGCTCTAGCTCAGGACGCAGTGTATGCTTACCTGCATAGCTTTCAATTAATTCCTTCACGTCAATCCCTGAAGTCTCCTTTAACGATTCCTGTAATGTTGACATTAAATTCGTTGCGTAGGCAGTTACTTTATTGGCACCACCACTTCCTTCCCCACCACCAGTATCAACAACTGTAATCTTATCGATATTGCCAAGTGGACTCGCAAGCTCTTTCGCATATTCGGGCATCATACGTACAATCATATCAAGGACAGCTGCTTGACCATAGTATTCGAAGGCTTCCGCAATTTTACGTTTCGCCTCAGCTTCTGCTAGACCACGAAGACGAATAATATCCGCATCTGTTTCCCCTTTTGCACGCTCAGCATCCGCTTTTGCAAGACCGTCCAAACGAATTTTCTCTGCTTCGGCTTGCGCTAATGATTCGATACGGTATTTCTCCGCATCTGCCTGCGCTAGTTCACGCATTTTAGCCGCAGCAGCATTTTGCTCGACAGCATAACGATCAGCATCAGCCTTTTTCTTAACTTCTGAATCGTATTGCTTCTCACGACGTAAAATCTCTTTTTCTTCTAACTCAATTTGCTTTTGACGTTCAATAATGCGAATCTGCATTTCTTGTTCAGTAACTTCCTGCTTCGCACGAGCCGTTTCAAGTTCGTATGCTTGGTCAGCACGTGCCTTAGCAATATCTTGCTCACGACGAAATTCTGCTACCTTTAATTGATTTTCTTTTTCAGCTTCTGCAATTTCTGTCGCACGTTCAAGCTCTGCCTTTTGTGCCTCTTTTGATGCTTCAGCACGCTTAATACGTGTTTCCTTTTCAGCATCAGCAGTAGCAATATCTGCATCACGTTTAACCTGTGCAATACGTGGCTTACCAAGCGATTCTAAGTAACCATTTTTATCACGCACATCTTTAATCGTAAAGGAAACGATTGTTAGACCCATCTTCGCCAAGTCCTGAGATGCAACTCGTTGTACTTCCTGAGAGAATTTATCACGATTTTTATAAATTTCCTCAACTGTCATTGAACCTAAGATTGAACGTAAATGACCTTCTAACACTTCACGCGCCTCATTTTCACGCTCATCCTTTTGCTTTCCTAAAAACTGCTCTGCTGCCGTAGCGATTTCGGAAATGGAACCACCGATTTTAATGATAGCTGTTCCATCGGCCATAACCGGTACACCCTGTTCCGTATACACTTCAGGTGTTGTCACATCAAGCTTACTAGACAATAAGCTTAATGGCTGTGCTTGCTGGAAAATTGGGAAGACGAATGTACCGCCACCACGGATAATTTTTATACGATTTCCTGACTCATCTTTATGTACATTTTTTGAGCCAAGATAGCTACCTGTCACAATTAGTGCTTCATCAGGACCCGCTGTACGATACTTTGTCACATACAGTGCAACAAGTGCGATTAAAACAAAGGCTACAATCCCTATAACAATTAAAATCTCCATTGACATATAAATATCGCTCCTTTATAAAAATTTCTTATCATATGATCTCACAAAAAGCGTTCCTTCCTTCACTTCTACAACAAGTACCGTCGTATCATAGTCGATAGCCTCATTGTCAAAACCTGTTGCTCTCTTCGAAATCATACCGCTAGTCGTTTCAATAACTACCTCTCCAAAACCGTCAGTCGGGATTGGGACAATGACCTTGCCTAGCTGGCCACCAAGCGATTCCTCTGTATACGCTAACGAAACATCAGCCGATCGTAGCGGAACAAGAACAAATAAATAAAATAGGGTACTTAAAATAGCTCCGATGATACAAGCAGCAACAATGTTCCAAACGCTAGGGAAGAAGGCTAGTTTTTCCAAAATAAATCCTGTTGCTGACATCAACGTAATGAAAGATAGCATAACACTTGGATTAAAAATCGGTAGTCCCTCTCCGATGCCCTCGACAGCATCACTAAAAAACGTAAATAAAAGTGTTGCAAGACCCCCGAATATTAACCCCACTAAAAAGATGTGCTCGAGTGAATAGCCAAATAGCGTCAAGTTGTTCACCCCTTTTCATTGTCTTACCTACTATACGGATGCAGCCTATATAAGGTTTCGTAATTTTTTACATTTTCTTAATTTTCTAACGTCTATAGTTAATCCTCTTAAAGTATAAAATAGAATCATGTTACAATAAAAAGAATACTGGCAACAAAGGAGATATTTCATGAGGCTTTCAACGATTTTAAATTTTAGTATTCTTGTATTTTTCACATTACTATTCGTCAATGATTTCTTTCCACAAACTACAACAGTTGAGATTCTATCAAAAAAAATCATCCTTCTTATATTAGTAGCTCTTGTGATCATACAAATTGCTTTAGACAAAGGTAGATATAAGAGGCTGTCAAAAAAAGCCTATGTTGGCTTAACAGTCTATACAGTCGGGCTTTGGATTGTATTAACATTACTTGGCGGCGAGTCACAAATAGGCCTATCCTTTAACAGTCCTATTTTTTATATTATCGTACTGTTACTTTCGCTTGATTTACTGCGTATTTATCGTCAATCAAAGAGCGAGCAATCTGAGGAAAAAATAAAGCAGCAATAAGGCTCAACCAAAAGTTGAATCCCATTTACGAAAACATATACTATACTACTAGTTGATTAGAGTGGAGACGACTCCTTGGGAATCAGGCCACAGATGGGGCACTGGAGCGAAGCGGATAGGGGAACGAAGGCTTAAAGCATCACCCTGTAATAACCCCTTTGTGACCAACCTCGTGTTGGCCCGACGCGCCCAGTCGGAACAAAAAATCAACCACACATTATAGTACTATCCTATCCGTCGATTGCTATCTACGAAAACAAAAAGCATGTCACTGATAGGGCCTTATTTGGAAGCTCCAATCGGCAGACATGCTTTTCTTATGATTCTAGTACATTTAAAATAGCATCAAGATCATTGACAGCAATATCTAGACGTTCCTTTGCCTCGATATTTTGCTGTTTTAATTGACTAAACACTAGCAAATTTCTCTCATGCTTTAACTTGATAGAAGACAAGCGTTCAATTCGCGATTCTACCTTTTCAATTGCTTGCTCACAAACCGCTGTCCATATCTTTTCTGACTGCTGCATTTCAGTCGTTGATGGGTTGTGGTGACGCATAATTCGTGCATATACTGCTTCAATTTGTTCAATTAACTCTGAATAAAAATGTCGCTCAACACGAGTTGTTTGAAATGTTGGGTGCTCTACCTCTTTTGCATATGGGGTAATTTGACGTAGCAGCTTTCCGGCATTTTCTCCAAAACCATGTGATAAATTCAATACATTCAATAACTGTAAAAGCAAACGAGTTTCTTCTAGATTAATGAGCTGTGAATCGATGCTTTCCTTTAGCTTTAAGGATTCCATATAGCGTCGATCAAAGTGCTCAATTTCACCATTGCGTTGTTCTACTAAATAATCACCTGCATTGTCTTTTAAGCTTTTAATATAGCGAATGGCATGGCTTTTTAACTCTTCCATCGATAGCAAGTTGTCATTGTCTTGTTGTGGCTTTCCTCGTTGAACATACGCAAATGCATCCATTTTTTTTGGCCATTGTGCTGCTGGGGTTTCTTCTGAGACATTATAGCGTATATAAATTCCGTGCATTCCATATCCTCCAAGTCCATTAAACAAGTATCTCTAAAGAGAGTAAATCGAATTCGCCATTTTTTCAAGTAAAAAACTTTTAAAGATTGAAAATTCTTCTTTCGAAACATGAATTCAAAAATCCCGAGTAGTCGATACTGTGCAGGATTACTACATTTTTCAATAGAGGATTTGCCACTTTACAAGCTTTGACTTACGCGATTTGAACATATTCTACGACTAAAATAAACAAAATTAAACCCCTAAAAGCACTACTCCTATGGCGATTGCTGTCCCACAGGAGAATGGCCAAATTTTTTATCGTTCATCCTAAATAAGACTCTTGTCGCATTTGCTCAATCAATATCTAACTGCATGATGTGCTCAATTTTTTGCATGCTCTGTTCCTCCCTCAATCCATCTTTCATAGAAATCCTCTAACTGCTGTTCAAGCTTTTGACGTTGCTCCTTAGCGAGTGTTGGCTCCTTTAATTTCATTTCGAGCTTTTCAATTTGTTCTTCAATTGGTATCTCTTTTTTAACAGCATAGGATTTTTCAGGTACTTTTTTTATAACTGGTTCTTTTACTATTTCTAAACGTTTTTGTCTTGCCCATTCATAGTCACCTTCAAATACTTGAATCTTTTCATGCTCAATCCATGCAACTTTTGTAAAAATCTTTTGTAAAAAATAACGGTCATGCGAAACACCAATAATGGTCCCTTCAAAGGATTCTAGTGTATCCTCCAATACCTCTCTCGCTTCAATGTCTAAATGGTTGGTCGGTTCATCCAGCATCAATAAATTAATATCCTCATACATTAACTGTGCTAGACGTAAGCGCATCTTTTCACCGCCACTTAAGTCCTTCACTTTTTTAAAAACGTCATAGCCATAAAATAAAAACTGCGCAAGAATATGACGCGCTTCAGCCTCTGACACTGAGACACTTTCACGGAAGGCATCTATTAAGCGAATGGCCGGATTTTTATATTCAAATTGCTGTGAAAGGTAACCAATTTTAACACTGCTGCCGACATGACAAACACCCTCATTAGGTTCAACCTCACCTAACATCATTTTTAATAACGTTGATTTCCCACTGCCATTGCCTCCAACAATCGCCAGTCGTTCTCCGAAGCAAACCGCTAAATTACTTTCCTTAAATAACGGTTTCTCCAATGCATGGCTAATGCCCTTCATTTGTACAACCTCTTTACCACTACGTTCAGCCATTGTTAACGCTAAATTCATTTTCTTTTTCGTTGAAGGCTTCTTCACATGCTCTATACGGGCTAGTGCTTTCTCCATACTTTTAGCACGACGGTGCAAGCCAGCATTTGGCGGATTCGCTTCATTCGCCCATTGCTTTAAGCGCTTTATTGTTTCCTGCATTTTTTTAATTTTCTTTTGCTGTTCTTCGTATTGAGCAAATTGCTGTTCAAGCTTCGTTTCCTTTTGTTCAACAAATGCATCGTAATTGCCAATGTACGTAAATGCCTCTCCATCTTCAATTTCAATTATTTTTTGTGCCATTTGATTCATAAAACGGCGATCATGTGATACTGCAATAACAATTCCTGCAAAATTTCGGACATAATTTTCTAGCCATTCGATTGCCTGCATATCTAAATGGTTGGTCGGTTCATCTAATAACAAAATAGCAGGATTACTTAAAAGGATTTGCCCAAGCATTACCTTCGTTTTCTCCCCACCACTTAAGCTACTAAAAGGTTGCTCAAGCAATGGCGTAATACCTAGACCATTTGCAATCATCGCTAATTGCGCATCAATTTCATAGCCACCCTGCAGCATATACTGTTCCTGCACTTGACCATATTGCTGGAGTACCTTATCTGTTACAGCTAACTGCATTTCCTGCTCAAGCTTTGTCATTTTAGCCTTTAATGCATAAATTTCCGCAAATGCCTCCTCCAACACTTCCTTCACTGAGAACAAAGGATATTGTGGAATTTGATGTAAATAACCAATCGACGCTTCCTTACTTTTTATGATTCGTCCCTTATCTGGCGTATCCAAAGCAGCTAATAACTGTAATAAAGTCGTTTTCCCACTACCATTCACGCCAACAATGGCAACATGCTCCCCTGTATTTACTTCTAATTGAAGTCCTTCAAATAAAACATTTCCACCAATAATTTTTTGTATTTGTTCAGCCTTAATTTGCATCGTTTTTTCCTCCAATGAAACGTGCGA
The DNA here is from genome assembly GCA_032053185.1 of Lysinibacillus sp. Classification (GTDB taxonomy): domain Bacteria; phylum Bacillota; class Bacilli; order Bacillales_A; family Planococcaceae; genus Lysinibacillus. The sequence continues at coordinate 13,386 of DAMBVB010000002.1, read as the reverse complement.
AAAACATCTATAGACACAAAAAAGACTGCTCGATTAACAAGCAGTCTTTTCCTCATAAATTTGTGAAAAAGAATGGTTAATTCGCTACGTTTGATAGTTGATTTTGCTTAAAAATGGACAGACCTATCCCGTTGCTCGCAAAATCGAAAGTAATCACACGTGCAAAATACATAGCTGTATCCACCTTTACACATGTTTTCGTAGCGTTTTTATTCATTCCTTTTCACCTCCGTTCATTGTCATTAAATTTATATTACCATAATTCAGTAATTTTTGAAAAGGGGAAATGACATTCTTTCAATTTTTTCAGCCCCGTACTATAACGAAGGTTGATTCCTCTTCCGACTGAGTGCCAATGTTTCTTAAAATTCACCACTCATTCCCCAATCAAGATGTTTTTTTAAAATGCGAACTCTTGCACAAATACTTATATACTAGAGCTCGCACGTTTATAGTGTACTAATCAACTATTATGCTTGTAATTTTTTTGTACCATAAACTTATCTCCATACTTATAAAAATTAATGCACCGACAGCCGTAATCCAAAAGAATACGTTTCCTCCAACAGTTGATGAATTAAAAAATATACCGCTACTAACAATAAATACACAACTTATAATCCCTGACAAAATAATGGCTAACTGACGATTTACTTGAAAAATGAAAAAAATAAGTACAATACAAATATAAAGAACACTGACTGTCATAATAGTTGGAAAAAAGGGTTGAAATTTAGCCGCATAAACCAAGTAATCAAGCTGGCTAATATCCTGGCCATTGTTTATCTCAATATTAAATATCTGAGAAAACGGGGTTGAATACTTCCATTCTAGCGTATTATCTAGGATACTACTTCCCTCATACCAAGAAATAGCTGTTGACATTAATAAAGTTAAGAAACCAAGAATTAGTTGTATGACATATTTAAACAATGTACTTCTCCCTTCATCCTTTGAAGTTAAAGACGTTACAATAAGCTCTTGGTTTCATAAATATGGAAATGGATTAGCCATTATCAAATTATGCTCGTCCGATATTAACGATAGCATTTTTTCTTTATCCAAACCAAAGGACCTCCTACTAGATGAATATATTTGGACGTGCCAAAAGAAACTATCGTCCCATTTTCGGCTGACGGGATACAACAGCCTCTATGTTTTCACTTTTTTCACAAACATTTTAACAAACGGTACGAGAAAAACGGATACGACCAGTACTCGGAATAGCTGAAATGCCGTGACGATTGTGACCTTTGCATGCACGGAGGCAGCAATAATCCCCATTTGATCAAGTCCGCCTGGTACGATACTTAAAAAGCCTGTTCGAAAATCAAGTCTGTAAAAAATTCCCACAACAAACGTTAAGCCATAAGCTGCGCCTATAAAGATACCCGCCGATACAAATGCGTAAAATACATGCTTCTTCGATAAATGTAGATTGTCTTTTTTCAATAAAAGTCCGATGTAAATGCCAAGCATTAGTTGCGCGATATGAAGTAGTGACAATGGCAATTTCGGTACGTCAATCCCTGCTATATTGATGCCCATCAATAAAAATACTGGACCAAGCATATAGCCTGTCGGAACTTTTGCCTTTTGCGCCAGCCAACCCGCTACCCCACACACAGCAAGTAATCCTGTTAGGCTCCATGTATACGCTCCGTTGACAACTGCACCAGTTCCCCCAAAGTCTGACACCATTAATGGCACAAAGCCAACTATGAAAAGAACCCTTAATAGTTGGAAGAACGTAATGACGACCATATCCATATCCTCTTGCTCCTCGGCAAAGGCAACGACCTGTGACATGCCACCAGGTACACAGCATGTTAACGCGGTCGCAAAATCTAAATCCGCACGTTTTGCAACTAAATAACTAACACCAAAAAACAATACAATAAATAATACGTTTAAAACAATCATACTCCCTAAAAATCGTTTAATATCCTGCACCGCTTCTGGTGTAAACGCATAACCAATGGAATACCCCGCAACGATTAAACCAACATTACGAAAATATTTATGCCATTTCAATTGTACCTCCGTCGATAACTGCACAATTAGTACCGCTGCTATAGCTCCAAGTAACCACGGCATTGGAATATGGAATGCATGACATAACATCACACCTACTAAACCAATACATAATGTAATAAACATGTGCTTGTCAAAAATAAACATAGAAGCAACCCCTCATGACTGTATCATTCTATTATGCCGTGAACCTGCCTATTTTTCTACTTCATCACTTTTTTTGCCATGTTATATATCGTTAAAATTGAACCTGTTATCTAAAAAATTTAACCTCTTATCCAAGATTTTCTCCAAGCGAAAATTTTCTATGCTACATTATTATTACCTGATTCAGTGTTTCTCCATAGCGGGGATATGTAAAGGAGGCCTCCCATGAAAATTCATGTAACAATCAATAGTGAACTAGAAGAAACTGAGGTTCACATATATGCGAAGGAATACAACAAGCAAATCGAACGCCTCATGAAGCAGCTTCAAACTTCACAAACAACAATGCTAGATGGCTATTTTCAGCACGAAATTCATATGCTGAAAATTTCAGATATTTATTCCATTTACGCAGAGGATGCAAAAGTATTTTTGCAGACGGAGGAACAGGAATTCGAAACGAAGCGGAAATTATATGAGTTGGAAGCACAATTAGCGAAGGACTTTGCCCGAGTTAGTAAATCAACGCTCGTCAACATTAATAAAATTGCCTCTATTCAAATGGGCAAAATTGGCACAACAGAACTGATTTTAGAAAACGATGTGTCCGTCCATGTTAGTCGCAAATATTTAAAAGAACTAAAACACCACTTAGGGATTGGGAGGGACTCCTAATATGAAATTTATTCGCATGATGACGATTGGACTACTCATATCACTTAGCTCTTCCTACGTCTTAGTAACAGTAAGTGTCTTATCTAATAACGCTGTCATGTCAGGGTCGGAATTACTTGTACAAATTATCATTGCCGCCATACTTGGAGCCGTTATCGGTCTGCTGTCCACCATCTTTGATATGGAGCGTTTACCTTTTATTACTCAACTTATTCTACATTTAATTGCCGTTACGCTGTGTGTTATGATTGCAGGTTATTTCGGGCGTTGGTTTGAACATTCCGGCATTAAGTATGTTCTTATAAGTGAAGCTATTATTTACTTTATCGTTTGGTGCATCCTTTATATCCTTCAAAAAAATGATATTGAAAAAATAAATTATGCAATTCAAAAAAGAAAGGAATAAAACAATATGACCTTTGCGATACAAGTTGAAAATCTATGTAAGCAATATGGGAATCATCAGGCAGTAAAAGGTATTTCATTTACGGTTGAGCAAGGTTCCCTTTTCGCCTTTTTAGGTGCAAATGGTGCCGGGAAATCAACGACCATTGAAATACTTTGTACATTATTAAAAAAATCAAACGGTACAGTAATAATGAATGGTTACACACTTGATGCAAGCAATGACAATGCAGAAATTCGAAAATCAATTGGTGTCGTATTCCAGCAAAGTTTACTAGATGAACGATTAACGGTGCAGGAAAATATCCTACACCGTGGTAAAGCATATGGCTTATCGAAAAAACAATTGATTGATAATTATCAATTCGTTTCAACATATTTACATTTAGAAGATATAGAAAAATGCAAATACGGAACTTTATCAGGCGGACAAAAAAGACGTGCTGATATCGCTCGAGCCCTTATCCATCGACCAAAAATATTGTTTTTAGATGAACCGACAACTGGGCTTGATCCACAAACACGTCAATTCGTTTGGCAAGCGATTAAGCAGCTTCAGCTAGAAGCAAACATGACTGTTTTTTTAACCACTCATTATATGGAGGAAGCGGCAGTCGCACATCAAGTCATCGTCTTAAAAGAAGGAGAAATTGTTGCTGAAGGCACACCAGACGCACTTAAAACAAAATACGCCTATGATTCAATGGCCATTGTTTTTCATAATAGTTCTGAAGGGATCCAGTGGCTTGAGGAAAATGCTATCTCCTATACAGAAAAGCTAGGTATTTTCTCCATCCGAGTCGAATCGACACTCCATGCTTTAACGCTATTAAAAAAAGCACAACCCCTTATTGCTTCGTTTGAAGTAATCAAAGGGACTATGGACGATGTCTTTCTTCATATTATGGCCGAGGGAGGTGCAGCTTAATGGGGACTTTATTTAGCTTAGTACAGCGAAATAACAAGGTTTTCAGACGTGATAAAACACAAGTCTTCTTCTCCCTGCTTTCTATCTTTATCGTCATTGTTTTGTACGCCGTCTTCCTTCAAAAAATGCAAGTAGATGCCATTGAGCAAATGACAGAAGCTACGCCAGAATTAGTAACGATGGTCAATGAATGGCTTGTAGCTGGCTTACTATCTATGATCGCTGTTTCTACTACACTTGCTGCGTATGGCATTGCTGTAAAGGATTTAGAATCAAAAGCACAGGCTGATTTTTTAACTGCCCCCATTTCACGAGCAACCATTCAATTTAGCTACGTCTTCCATGCTTTTATCGTAGGTTGTATCTTTTCCTTTATCGCTCTTATTGGCTGTGAAATCTTTATCGTTGCAACAGGCGGTGAACTTCTAAGCTTCTGGGATTTCGTTAACGTCGTCGGGGTTTTGTTTTTATCTGTATTACTTGCCAGTGTTTTTAATCTGTTTCTTGTGTTATTTGTCACTACACAAAATTCCTTTTCGACGCTAGGAACAATCATCGGTACTGCCATTGGTTTCTTATGTGGTGTTTATGTACCTGTTGGTGCTCTTCCAAGCTTTGCTCAAAATCTTATTATGTATTTCCCTATCAGCCATACAACTTTACTATTACGCAATGCCTTTATGGGGAGCTCCATTTCCAAGGTTTTCGAAGGTGCGCCTGCTTCACGGGTGGAAGATTATAAAATCATGTATGGTATTCTATATGATCTCCATGGAAATATACTAAGTACCTCAACAAGCATGATCATTATTATCGTCACAATTATTGTGCTAGCAATCTTATCTATCATTATTTTTAAAAAGAAAAATCAATAAACACGTTTGCACATCGCTTATAAAGTGATGTGCTTTTTCTTGTTTTTATTCAAACAATTTGTTATTTTGTTAATAAATAAGTAAACAAATTAAAAAAATGTTTGTTTTATAGGAGGGTATCAAATGGATGTAAGTGAATTGTTTTGGCAAGCTTCAATCCATGACATAAAAAAAGGCTACAACGATGAAGCAACACATTTCACTTGTTTGCTTTGCGGGGAAAAGATTGAAAAGGGTATTATTTATCCACATGAAGGCGTTCTCTACGAGGCAGAAAAATTTATGCTACATCATATTACTGCTGTACATCAATCCGTATTTCATTATTTAAATGGCCTTCATAAAAAAATGACCGGACTAACTGATCATCAAAGTCATATTTTACGCTTATTTTATGAAGGAAAAACCGATCAAGACATAAAAGAAGAATTGGAGATTGGTAGTACAACAACGATACGTCATCATCGCTTTACCCTTAAAGAAAAGGAACGTCAAGCGAAAACCTTTCTTGCGATGATGGAGCTATTAAAAGAACAGAATCAAAAGGAAGACAGCTTTGTCCCAATTCACAAAATGGCTACGATGGTCGACGATCGTTATAATATTACGATTACTGAAGAACAGCAATTACTTGAAAAGTACTTTCCAAACGGTATTGGCAGAGAGCTTATCCGCTTCCCAAAACGTGAAAAACATAAAATTGTCATACTCCGTGCAATCACAAAGCTTTTCGATGAAACAAAACAGTATTCAGAAAGAGCATTAAACGAAATGATTCAACCGATGTATGAGGACTATGTGCAAATACGTCGCTATTTAATCGAATACGGCTTCATGGATCGACAAGAGGATGGCAGTGCTTACTGGATAAAAAAATAAGAAAGCAGGGTTTCCAATGGACCATAAAAAAGAATTAAAGGAAATGTATAAAGAAATAAAAATCGAAGCTGGTGTTTTTACAATGACCAATCAACAAAATGGTAAAGTGTTTGTTGGCAGCTTCAATAATTTAAAACGCTTAAACGGCTTTCAATTTTCATTAAAAACAAATACACATACTAATAAAAAGCTACAAGCCGATTACAACACGTTCGGCAAGGATGCTTTCGATATTGAAGTTGTAGAATATTTGAAGAAAAAAGAAGAAGGCTATTTCGATCCAAAAAAAGAGCTAGAAAAGCTGGAACAAAAATGGCTCGATAAGCTTCAGCCATTTGGTGAACGTGGATATAACTAGGTATGCATGAAAAAAGAATCTGTCTTCTCCGAGATTAAGCTGGGGAAATTTGCAGATTCTTTTTTGGTTTCATATATTGTGTTGTTCGCGTGGGGATTCACTCCTTTCGGGGTATTCCTTTTCGCTGATTGAGTAAATATCAGTTGGATCTGATCAGTTCTTTGGCTGACCCGAGCCCTTTTCTCTTGCACCTGATCAGTTCTTTGATTAACCAGAGCAGTTTTCTCTTACACCTGATTATTTCTTCGCTAGACTGTCCCCACTTCTTCGCGTGAGATCATCCTATTTGTTCTCTCACTTCATTTCTGAATTTCCCGCTGAGCTTTTTTTGTTAGCTTTTCGAAAACTAGCTCATACGAATGTTTGATTAAATTTTCAACTAAATCAATAGATACATCATCTGCATCCATATAGATTGAATTCCAATGTGTTTTATTCATATAGTAACCTGGAATAATACCTTCATAGGCTTCTCTCAACTCTTCAGCTCGATTCAGTTCGCACTTTAATGTAAGTACTGATCTTCCAGCACCATCTCCGCCCATCATCACATACATTTTTCCCCTAATATGATAACGATCTGCCTGCCATTCTTCTTTGTAATCATGCGTTGTTCCACGAAGCTTTAGGCAATATGTATGAATCGTTTCTTTGTTCATTATTTAACCCCATTTCTTCCTAAAATCAATTATGCCTCGGCATAATTGCGTCCGGAATCGGCTTTGTGCAAGCACAAAGAACTCCTTTCCGATTCCGTGACATCCGCCGGAGGCTTTAACTTCTTTCAGCAGGACCTGCTGAAAGAAGTTAAAAAAACACACGTTCGATTATTTTCATTATAATCAATAACGTGTGTAGAGGAAATAATTATTTTATTGTAAATTAATTTCAGTTTCCGGTAATTTTTGTTCGGGCAGATCGTCAGCCATACGATTTAATTTTTAAAGTGTTATTATAGAACACTTTTTACTTTATGCCTCTATCAAACACACCGATGACCTCGGTAGTTTGCAATACATTGACAAAGGCTTTGGCATCCGCTTCCTTAATCACACCTTTAACCTCGGCAAGCTGATAGCGTGTAATGACGGTAATTAAAACTTTGCGCCCTTCGCCGGAATAAGCCCCCTTTGCATCCATAATAGTTACACCTCTATGAAGCTTTTGCAATAGCTGTTGTGTGACTTCCTCGCCCTTGCTCGTAATAATCATCAGTGTCAATTTAATATGACTCGTATGAATAGTGTCGACAACCTTCCCTGTAGCATAAATTGATACGAGCGTCAGTAATGCTGCATCCCAGCTAAAAACGAAGCCGGAGATAGCTACAACGATACCATTCATCGCAGAAATTAATGTACCAAGTGGAAAATCTCGTTTACGACTTAGCAGCACCGCTATAATATCAAAACCACCTGAAGAACCTGCTGCACGAAAAATCATGCCCAGTCCTAAGCCCACAATAACACCACCAAATAATGAGGCAAGAATTGGATCTTGTGTAACTTTATAAATCGGAATAATATACAAGTTTACCGACAAGACAACTACTGAAAGAATAGTATGGCCAATAAACCTTTTCCCTAGCTTCAAGACCCCTATAATAAGCAAAGGCAAATTCAATAGTAAATTTAAAATCCCCGTATTCACGGGTGTAATAATACCAAGCATGATAGCAATCCCGCTTAATCCCCCGCTTAAAATCTCATGTGGAATTAACAAAAGATTGTAAGCGAGGGCGACTACTAGCGATGAAAGTGTAATAACGACCATATTTCGCATAATAAATCCCCTATCATTAACGAACGAGTTTTGTACTTCTTTCCCTTAGAATACCCAACTTATTCGCTCAAAAAACCTGGAGTATGGCACTATTGAAGTTAAAACAACGACCTTTATTTCTTCTGATGTTCTTTTTTCTGTTCCTCTTTTAACGGCACTTCTTTTAATGGCTCCTCTTTATTCTCTTCAGCCTTTTCAGCTACCTTATAAATACGTTCAAGCATTGGCGGATGTGTATAACGGAACCACTTTACGAGTAACTGTGGATTTACCTCACTTAAACCAGATATCGTTAGCTTCTGGAATGCTGTTATTGCGGACTCTCGATCACCCGTTAGTGAAATCGCATATTGATCAGCTCTATTTTCCTGATACCTCGAAATATAATTCGACAGTGGGCTTGCAGCAAATAATAAAACAGATGTTAGCAGTAAAAATAATGGATATGAACCTATATCACCGATTTTTTTAATTTTTAATACCTGTCCGTAACGTCCAATGAACCACCTCAAACATTTCGCCGTCAGCCATAAGCCTAGCAATGTCAACAGAAGGTACCCAGCAATGCCAAAATAAATATGCTTCTCAACATAGTGCCCCATTTCATGTGCCATGATAAATAATATTTCATTATCTGTTAAACGATTTAAGGTTGTATCCCATAGCACAATTCTCGAATTACTGCCAATACCGGTTACATAGGCATTCAAGGCATTTGTTTTTTCTGCCATATCGACTTCATAAACATGCTCTGCTGGTATATTTGCCTGTGCAGCAATAGACAAAATTTTCCCTTCTAGCTCCTTATTTTTTAACGGATAAAAATCATTATATAAAGGATCGATGACTACAGGTTGAATGAACATCACAAATATTGTAAATGGAATCGTTAGAAACCATGCATATAGCCACCATCTTTTGGCACTTTTTTGGATGAGCCAGTAAAGGACTGACACGATAATTAAACTCATGCCAAAGTTAACCCAAAAATCAATAATGCCATCTCGCATCCATGACGAAAACCCTTGTGTACTAATTCCATAAGTTTTGCTTAAATTGTAACGATAATAATCGAGTGGGAATAGTACAACATAGAGTAAAAACGATAATAAGAATAAGTAGCCTGCATTTTGTAACAGCTTCCATTTTGTTTGTGACGTCGCTACCTTTTCGAAATAACGTGATACGCCCATCATTAAAATCATAAAATAGATTAACCATTCCAAAGGTGTAGCAACAAAGAATAGGAAGTTCCGTATTTTAGAATATTCACCGCTTAAGTATAGTTCTTTTTCAGACATAAACATCACTGGATCTGCAGCTGTCCCCTGCATCGCTCGTGGTATTGTACCACCACCGCTGTGGAATATATACCAATACATACACAGCACATAAACACCGAATAAAAGTAGCGCGACAATTCCCATTTTTTTCGCTATGTCATTTCCTCCCTTGTTCAACACTAAGTTCGTCCTATATAGTAAGTGTAAGCTAAAATGGAAAAGTTAGAACATATTTTTCTTTGTTTTATTTACCTTCAATTTTACTTCACAGCAAAAAGAAAAATTCGCTCTATCTCTAAAAACGCGTAATTAATGCAACATCCTCTTTTGTTGATGCCTCTACCATAATGTCCCCTTGATTCAATATCCACTGCATTTCCTGCAAAACTTCCTTTATGTATTGTAGCTTTTGCAGAACTATATGCAAAAGCTTGGGAAAGTGTGTTTTGATACCATACTTCAAAATACCCTTTTAAACTTTTCTTCGGACCATTCGACTCTTCACCAAAACATGTGCTTGACTAAGAGCCGTATTCAATCCATTCTGCATTGCACTCGAGTAAAATCGATTCCTTATAGTGTTGCTTGGTTTCGGGGTGAAAAAGTGACGACGGTGTAGGGCTTTAATGAGGGCTGATGAGCGACATAAACCCACCTTTTTTCACTATATACATCGAGAAAATCCATTGTATAACAAACTAAATACTTAATGATTAGAAAATATTGAGAATGATTTAAACCCATTTCCCTGTAGTAAATTGTAAAGAATCTGATAGTATTTAATGGTAAAATAAATATATCATCTGTCGTCTGACTTAGAACGACTTTTAACATTATACATACAATTGGAGGCTTTCATATTGAAAAAATTGATGATAGGCTTGTGTTTAATAGCTTTGTTAATAACGGGCTGTTCAACAGCTACGCCAGAAAAAGCGAAAAATGACTATAAAATAGGAATCTTGCTCCCAGGTACAGGGCTCGGTGATGAATCGTATAATGACTCAGCTTTTAAAGGGCTTGAGAAAGCACGAGATGAACTAGGTATTTTGTTTGATTATAAAGAGGCGCCTGATGGCAATTACGAGCAGAAGCTGGGGGAACTTGTCGCAGAAAAGTATACCGTCATTATTGGTCTAGGCTTCCCTGTACAGGAGGCATTGGAAAAGACTGCGGAGAAATATCCTGATCAGCAATTTATCCTTATAGATGGTCAATCAGATGTTGCAAATATCACTTCCATAACCTTTAAAGAGCAGGAAGGTAGCTTTTTACTTGGAATGGTTGCCGCAATGACGAGTAAAACTGGAAAAATAGGATTTATTGGTGGCGCAAATGTTCCGCTTATCCATCACTTTGAAAACGGCTTTATTGAGGGCGCTCATTATTTTAATCCAAATATCGAAATTATTAGTGAATATGCTGGCACATTTGACGATACCGATGCAGGTGCCACGATCGCAGAACGATACATTAAGAACGATGTAGATTTTATTTATCACGCAGCGGGATTCACAGGCTTTGGTGCCATAAAGAAAGCAGAAGAATGGGGCATATATGCAGCCGGAGTTGATATTGATCAATTTTACATTGCAGAAAAAACTGTCGTAACATCGATGTTAAAAAATGTCGACCAAGCTGTCTTTAAAATTGCTAAAACATTAGTTGAGGAAGGGAAAATTTCCGAAAAATCGCTTTCATTCGGTTTAGCTGATCATGGAGTGGGCCTAGCGGAAATACGTATTATTAAACTTACACCTGAGCAACAGGCTGCTATTGAAAAAGCAAAAGAAGATATTGTTTCGGGTAAAATAAAAGTTACTGCAGAAAAGGGGAACAGCCAGTGACACTACGAAAAAAATTATTTATGAACATACTTACACCCATTGTCCTTGCAATGGCTATGATTGGTTTTATTATCGTTCAAACATTTGATATACAAACAACTGCACAAGATGATACAGAATTATTACTGGCAGTGAAAGAACTTGAGCAAAGTTTAATTGTTGCGAGCCACTCATTAAACAACTACACTTTTTTAGATAGTGAAGCCAATAAAAATGAAGCTCTTTCTACTTTAAAAGAAACGAAAGTCAATTTAGAAAAACTCTCAACGATTGCAAAAATAGCTGCGCATAAGGCAATCATCAAAAAAATTGAAGTCAAATACGAAGAATTAGCAAAAGCTTCAGAAGCGGGATTTCTTGCTCACAATCATCCTGAGATAAAAAAACAAGCAATCAGAATATCCGGTATATTGAACGATATGTATCTACTAAAGAAAGAAACAAATGAATGGCATAAAGAAATGAATGATTTGACAAAACAAAAAATATCTTTCATTACAACAACAACAATAATTGGAAGTCTCCTTCTAATTATTGCGACAATCATTTTTTCATATGTCGCAACGAAAAGAATTACTAATCCGATTAACCGAATCGTGGATTGTGCACAATTGGTGGCTGCAGGGGATTTGACAATTGACACCTCTTCCCTCCCCTATAAGAAAGGCAGTCGAAATGAAGTTGATCAACTGACTGAGAACTTTTCCAAAATGATTGTTAGCTTAAAAAGCACCGTACAATCCATTGATCATGTAGGCAAAAATGTTGGCCTATTTACCAAAGATGTCACAAGCTATATTGGAACCGTTAACGAAGGTAATAATCAGATTGCTACATCTACGGATGAATTGGCAAAGGGAAGCCTAACTATTTCAGAAGATATCCAGTCAACCGCTATCCTTATGAAGACGATGGCAGATCAATTTACTACTGTTCAGGAGACAAGTGAGCAATCAGCAGTGAACGGTAACAAAGCACTTACTGCTGTTCAACTTGGTCGTAGTTCTTTAGAGAAACAATCCGCTATTGCGAAGGATATTTCATCCACTTCGATTAATATCAAAGAGGCTGTTACTCAATTCTCTCAATTCACAACAGAAATTGAAGGTGCAGCTAATGCAGTTCACGCGATTGCGGATCAAACAAATCTTTTAGCATTAAATGCTGCAATCGAAGCGGCACGTGCTGGCGAAGCCGGAAAAGGATTTGCCATTGTAGCAAAAGAAGTCAAAAAACTATCTCATGAAACAGAAAAAGCAACTACTTTCATCGCTTCGACGGTGACTCATATACAGGATGGTCTGACGCTCATTCTTTCTACTGCCGAGCATGGACATCAGCTTTCAAAAGAACAATTACAATCGATGACTGATACAGAAAAGTCATTTGAGGCGATTGCAACTCATGTATTGGACATTAATGATCAGTTACAGCACCTTACAAAGGATATGCAGCAAACAAGCAAAATGAGCCAGCAAATGAACAGTGCCATTGAACACATTTCAGCTATTACGGAAGAAACCGCAGCAGGAACAGAAGAAATTTCCGCTTCTACCCAAGAACAGTTAGGATCATTCCAAAAAATTAGTGAAAAGGTATCAGAACTTCAAGAAATGACGAATACATTGTCTGTAGAGCTAAAAAAATTCACATTATAATGATACAAACAGTTTTAGGAAAAATTAATAACAAAAAGTTAGACAAAATCCCGAATAACGTTCAATATTCGGGATTTTTCTTATTTAAATAATCAATTATACCTCGGCATAATTGCGTTCGGAATCGGCTTTATGCTTAGGCCTGCAGATATTTTTTGTGCGAAAGCGCAGCGCAAACATAGCGAAGCAACAGCAATCGCTAATGCCTGGGACAGAATTTAAGTATTCATAGTCCGTCATTACTTTTGCTAGTTCGGTTAGCTGTTCTATTAAGGTGACTCGTTGGCTTTGCATCAATTTGTATTGTGTGAGAAGTGTGGACATCGCCATTTAACAGAAGATGCATTTATTTATTCGGATCAAGAATTCCATTATGTCAATCCAAAATTTAACAAACTTGTGAAGAAAATGGGGCTAGGAATGTGAAACCTTTTAAGAAGTTACACGAGAAATATATATGACAATCACTATCGAGGGCAATGGCATTTGAAAAAGCTGCCGCCTGCAAAGTACAG
>DAMBVB010000001.1:21862-200057 GCA_032053185.1 Lysinibacillus sp. | reverse complement strand
AGTGTGGTGACACATGGAGCTGACGAATACTAATCGATCGAGGACTTAACCAAAATGTTTGAAACATTCAATGCACCGTTTATCCAGTTTTGAAAGAACAAAACCTTTCATTTTAGGGTTTCAAGATACGAGTAGTTCGAGGAAGCGATGGAGAGAGAGAAGGAGCGTACTAAAGTACGTGACTGACTGAACGACTGAAGCTGACGAAGAAATACGATGTATATTGAAAGCCGTTAATAGTCTAGTGATGATGGCAAAGAGGTCACACCCGTTCCCATACCGAACACGGAAGTTAAGCTCTTTAGCGCCGATGGTAGTTGGGGGCTTCCCCCTGTGAGAGTAGGACGTCGCTAGGCACCTGAAAAAGTCGAGGATTTATTCCTCGGCTTTTTTCTATGAAAATAAATAATCTCTTGGCCTATGAATATCCTTAAAAATGGATGGAGAATTTGTACGATTTACGGTGTTTATGTATCGAGCACTAAGAATATAAAACGAGAAAAAGAGGGATGTATTAATGTGGTACCCAAGTCAAGGACAAACTAAAAAAAGAGATTAAGCAGCTAAGAGATGGTTTCTGTAATTCATTGTAAAGATAATCTAGTTCATCTGCTGTTAACTCTTGAATATCAGCAGCCTTTACAAGAGGACTAAAAAATAAAAACGACGAACATAGTACAACTATAAAACCTAATTTTTTTTCATGGTAAAACCCCCCTTTTGGTCATGATAATATATTTTTAGCTTATTTCGACATTTTTTTATATTTTGGTCAATTTTTACTAATATACTAATAACTACAGATAGTAAAATAACTATAATTAAGCCTATAGACATGACTAAGCCATCAACATAATCTGCTAAACCAAATGCTCCTAGAATGAAAAAAACAATTAAACTCAAAAATAAAGTTAATAAAGCTATAGAAAAATGCTTCATAAAATCACCTTCCCTTATATTCTTTTGAATTGTTGTATAATAATATTTATTTCCTAAACTATGAACTATCATCATATTTCAGAATAACATTACACATAAATTATACACACGTTTTCCAAATACAAGCAATAAACAATTGGAAAATAGTAAAATAGTAAAGTGCTTTGGAAAATTTTGTATTATATAAATCGAAATTCAACAGGTAACATGTCGCATATTAATGTCAAAAAGTATAAGTTTTAAACTTGAGTTAATTTCATAATTCTAACGCCTTTAGTATCAAGGGTTTTAAAATAATAAAAAACGGGCGCCTCTCCAAATTCGGTATAATGGTAGCGCCGAAACTAAAACCATACTGAATGAGGTGAATGCCCTATGACTATTGTAAAACAAATGAGCCTATTTTACATCCAAGAATTATCGGAAATGGAAAGTTTTAGTCGTTTTGATGCGATTTTTGCCACTTTCGACGTGCAAGAGACAATCGGGATTAAACGTATTGAACAATCAGCGTTTCGTTGGCGTAATTATGCTGCTTGCGTTTCTAATTGTAATAAAGCATTTAACCGATCCACTGCCAACCTGCAGGCATTATCAATAAACGTCACCAGGTTGAAATGAAGTTTGGCTTTTCTTCCTGTTCTATGACGGACGTTGTTTAACTGAAAATATTGTTTTAAATAGGCATTCACACGTTCTACGGCGGTACGTTCCTTATAAAGTTGTTTCCAAAGTTCAGAGCCACGTGCTGGATACGTGAATTTTCGTATATCCGTGTCACATTTGATTTTAAAAACCTTTTGACTGAGTGAATCATCACGTAATGGACAGGCTGCACATTCCTTTGGTCTTGTGAACTTTAGTGTTCGATATTTTTCATCGAAGCTATCGTAACAGTAGCTATGTTCACGTACACATGTCGGTCTAAAATGCTCATCAAATCAAAGATATTCGCCTTCATTGCGGACATTATAGGGAATGACCGCACGTATTTGATACGCATGTAATTGACGGTAAATGGGTTCATAATCATACCCTGCATCGAATATAGCGGTTTTGAAATGCCCCGGAAATTGGTCTTCTACTTTCTTTAAAAGAGGAATCGCGGCTTTACTATCTGACAAATTGCCAAATGTCATGAGACGAGAGGCGATATATTGCCCCTTTGTTGTTACCGCGAGATGCCCTTTAAAGCCAAACCAAAACGTATTTTTGCCGTCACTGTTCTTTTTGATGCCCCAATTCGATTCGATGGGCGCATCTTGCCACAGTGTCTCCAGTGGTGTGCCGAGTTGATGCTTGATTTCTTTTTCGTAAGTCGATTGGTTGGCTTCGATTTACGCTTGTTCCGTAAGCCAAGACTCACACTCTTCTTTTAATTTTCGTCCACGTTTTTTGGATGGCGCCAGCTCTTTTTTCTCAGAGGGTTTGGCTACATCGCGTGATTCAAAATGTGTGGCATCTATGGCGAGATGCTCATCACAAATGAAACCTTCTATAAAGGCGTTTGAATCAATATATTTTGCATGTGATCGAGTACATCTGATTGACTAATGACGTCGAACATACGCGAATAGGACGCTTCAGATGGAACCACGTCTGAAATGAGAAAACCGCAATCTAAGCGAAATAAAGGATCGTTGACTAAACGTTTAATTAAATCCTTAATCGTTGCAATGCGAATAACCAGTGATTGAATCACCGCACCATAGTTTAGTTCACGTGGTGCACCACGTAAAGTCCTTTTTTGAAAATCACTGAAAAATAGGTTGTACGTCGAAAGTGGCAAAACTCGCATCAAAACGACGAGAACTTTCCATTTCTAATAATTCTTGGAGGTCAAATAGGCTCATTTGTTTTACAATAGTCATAGGTCATTCACCTCATTCAGTATGGTTTAGTTTCGTCGCTACCATTATACCGAATTTGGGGAGGTGCCCGTTTTTTTGTTTCAGAACCCTTGAGACTAAAGGCGTTAAAATTATGAAATGAACTCAATTATATAGATTTCGACAAATTGTAAGGTATTTCAACGAACATTGTGAATACCCGATATTCAAGAGGTGGTTCATATTTATTTATTCACAATTCTGTTATAGGAATTAATGGTTAACACGTAATAAACAAGGTAGATTACACCATATGTTGTCATAGCGTACATAAATGAAATGATATCTTGCTGTATGTTCATGCTATATTGTAGGGTTAGAGACATTGTTGACATGCCTGCATTCAGTATTCCAACAATTAACGGAAGAAGAAATATAAATAACGTTTGTTTTGCTATCGTAGTGCGGACTTCTTTTCTATTTACACCGATTTTTCGTAAAATTTCATAACGATTTTTATCTGAATGTGCTTCTGTTAGCTGTTTGAAGTAAATAACACTTCCTGTTGCCACTAATAAAACTAACGCTAAAGAGCTAATTAAAAAGATTTTCATTCCTGTAAATGCCTTTAGTTTTTTATACTCTTCATAGAACGTACGCATATGCGTATCCTGCCCAGCTAATTTCATTACTATCTTAGATGTTTCTTCTGTTGTTTTCTCATCTTCCACTTTATAAGCTTTATATGTGATTGGACTGACTTGTTTTGCAACACGATTAAACATCGCATCGTCAACGACAATATATAAAAGCTCCGGTCCAGAGGTTAGTCGTATCGATTTTTTTTCGAGTTTCTCGAGTTTAAAAGTATATTTTCCCTCAGGCAGCAGTATACTCACTTGGTGTCCCGTAAAATTAGAGACGGGGTGATTAATGTATTGTTTAAATGCGATCGCTTGCTCACTAGCTAGTTTTGGTATATCCCCTAATTTTAGAACTTTGTTCATTTTATGAAATCTATTTTCTGAGATCAAGTTAATGGAAAGATCATCTTTATCTGGGAATGGTGCTGAGGTCTTCCCTTTCACTTGAATAATTGGGATATCTAATTGCGCTGTAATTGGATGATCTTTGTCTTTTGCAATCACACGTTTTATTTGATTATCAGATGTTTCGTCTTTTGAAAGGTGAATATAGCTAAAAGGAGCTATTTCATGAGCCTCTTTTTCAGTAATCAAATATTCAGAGAAACCCGCTTGAAGATATGGCAGTGCTATAGAAATTAGTAATGCGATAACTGTAAGCATAAGGGCATTTCCTTTTATACGATACAACAAGTGAGATGTTCCAATAATGTTTATCCCTTTATAGTAGTTCTGTTTATTTTTTTGTGCACGTTTTAGCAAATACACAGTTAAAGAACGGAATAATAAATACGTTCCAATTACAACAAGAGGCATAGAAAGCATTGCCATCTCGTTAAACATAAGCCAATAACTACTTACGAGTAAAATGACCGAAACTACGGTAGAAATGATAGATGCTTTTGGTACCTTCTCACCTTTTTTCTCTGCTTGGAATAATTCAATTAATTTAAAGCGATAAATTAAAAGATAGGATTGAAGAGATGTAAAAATTGTAATGACAGTAAATGTAATAGTGGTAGTCATAATTGCTTCCATAGGAATACTAAAACTTACATCGACCGGAGCACCTACGAGTTTAAGAAGTAACATGATAAACAATCTGGATAATATAATCCCTAATGTTAGCCCACATATTAAGGTGATAGCCCCAATAATTACATTTTCAAAAAACAGCATTCTTGCGATGATTTTTTTTCTCACGCCAAGTAGGGAGTACAGACCTACTTCTTTTTTACGCTTTTTCGTGAAAAATGCATTAGAATATCCGATGAAAACCGCTATGAATCCTATTAAAACGAAAAAGGTGCCTGACATCATATCTTCCATATTATTAACGGCGTTTTTAATCTCTGGTGTATACACTAATGAGTTGAAAGTGTAACAAATTACTACGCTCACCACCATGGAGAAAAAGTAGAGAAGATAGTTATTTAAATTCCCTTTAATATTTTTTTTCGCTAAACTAAATAACGTCACTTGTACCACCTCCAAGAATGGACAATACATCTAATATTTTTTTGAAAAAATCTTTGCCGGAAGAATTCCCCTTTACGAGTTCGGTAAACAGCGTACCATCTTTAATAAATAACACGCGTTTACAATAGCTAGCTGCAAATGCATCATGTGTTACCATGAGGATGGTTGCTTTATCTTCTAGGCTTAAATTTTGCAAGCTCTCCAATAAGTCTGCTGCCGATTTTGAATCGAGTGCGCCAGTCGGCTCGTCTGCTAATATTAAGCTCGGTTTCGATACCATCGCGCGCGAAGCAGCTGTGCGCTGTTTCTGCCCACCTGAAATTTGATACGGATATTTATCTAAAATGGAACGAATACCAAAACGCTCTGAAATTTCATTGACTCTGTTTTCTATCTCCTGTACATTCATTTTTGCGAGTGCAAGTGGCAGCAAAATATTATCTTTCACTGTTAACGTATCTAATAAATTGTAATCTTGAAAAATAAAACCGAGTTTATCCCGCCTGAATGCGGATAACTGTTCTTCTTTCATGTTTAGTATGCTTGTCCCATCAATCAAAATCTCGCCGGACGTCGGCTGATCTATGGTCGCCAGAATATTTAAAAGTGTGGATTTTCCGGCACCTGAAGGTCCCATAATTCCAACAAACTCACCTTCGCGAACAGTTAGATCAATATCATATAATGCAGTAAATATATTTCCTTTTGCTCCATATGTTTTTTTGATTTGTTTTGCGTCTACTATTGATTTCATTATATAATTCCTCCAATAAAGAAGTTATTTTTTCTTACAAGTTTTATTCTATAGGATGTAACCCTTCGATAACCTTACAGTTGTTTAGGTTAACCTAACAGTTTTGTCACCATACAATAAATGTCCCTTCTTTCTTTATTTTTCCACTATAATGTGATAATGACGATTATGCCATTGTACTTTCCTGCTGCAGTATGGGCACGTTACATATAACACAAATTATGTTTAATATAAGATCTTGGGGGAATAACCATGAAAATTATGATTGTAGAAGACGAAAAAACGATTAGAGATATGGTGGGAGAGACAATAGAAAAATGGGGATTCGCTACAGTAAAAGTAGAGGATTTTGACCAAGTATTATCAGTATTTTTAAAAGAGAGTCCTCATCTTGTGCTAATGGATATTAATTTGCCATCATTTGATGGATTTTACTGGTGTAATAAAATTAGAGAAACTTCAAAAGCGCCGATTATCTTCCTTTCATCTCGGAATACACCGATGGATATGGTGATGGCGATGAATATGGGTGGGGATGATTTTATTAACAAACCATTCCACACAGATGTTTTAATGGCAAAGGTTAATGCGCTCCTGCGTAGGACGTATACGTATATAGAAGACATAGAGTTAAATGTTATTGAGCATGAAGGAATTGTGCTCAACCTTAAAACCTACAATGTGACTTATATGAATGAAGTAATTACGCTAACTAAAAATGAATTTATTATTTTAAAACTTCTCATGCAAAATAAAGGAACAGTAGTAAAGCGATCAAAGATAATGCGCAGTCTTTGGAATGATGAAAGGTTCGTGGACGAAAACACCTTAACGGTTAATATTGCACGTATACGCAAAAAAATTACAAACCTTGGTAAAGAAGGTTTCATTACCACTAAGAAAGGATATGGGTATATCATTTCATGAGTTTTTTTCAATATATAAAAGATAAACGATTCTTTTTCATACTATACTTCATATTAATGTTGTTTGTTTCATTAATTATGGTTGTAAACGATAACCGGAATCTCGTTATTCAAAATCTGCTTTATACTCATGTTATTTGTTTCCTCTCCGTAAGTCTGTATATTACCATTGGATATTATTACCGGAGATCCTTCTACCTAGAACTAAATGATTTAATAAAGAATCACAAGCAAGACTTTCCTATAGAAATGCTTGAACCACAAAATTATGAACAAGCTTTATATGTCAAAATGATAAAAATAGTACAGGACAATCATTCTAAGCAACTTCAAAAATTGATTCATGAGAAATTGGATCACCAAGATTTTATTATGTCCTGGGTTCATGAGGTAAAGCTTCCGATTGCCGCAAGTGGTTTGCTTATTGAGAACAGTACGGGAAAAACAGTAGACTTTCTTGTAGATAAGTTTGAAGACGAGCTGAACAAAATTGATAACTATGTGGAACAGGCCCTGTACTATTCACGGATTGACTCGTTTTCTAAGGACTATCTTATTACAGACGTACAGTTGAATCAAATCATTAAACAAAGTGTAAAGAAATATGCCAAAATTTTTATCACGAAACGGATTCACTTTCATATGGAGGAAGTACAGAAATTCGTACAAAGCGATAGTAAATGGCTTGCATTTATCATAGATCAAATTACAGCAAATGCTTTAAAATATGTAAATGAAGGTGGAGAAATCTTTTTCCGCTTTGAGGAGGATAGTAAAGAAAAACGATTATTGATTCAAGATACAGGCATTGGGATAAAGCAAGAAGATATACATCGTGTATTCGAACGAGGATTCACAGGTTCTACTGGAAGAACAACCCATACAAAATCTACTGGTATGGGACTGTATCTTGCAAAACAAATGGTTTTGAAATTGGGGCATGAGATTTCTATTCAATCAAAAGAAGGAAACTATACAAGGGTTACCATCCATTTCCCAAAAATAAGAAATTACCATCAATTTCTGTGAAGAGTAGACCAGGAATACCTTTAGTATACTTATTAAAAATTATTAAAGTATTAAGGAAACGATTTTACTCGAGTGCAATGCAGAATGGTTTGAATACGGCTCTTAGTCAAGCATATGTTTTGGTGAAGAGCCAAACTTATCAAGTAATATACTATTTTCTGGACGCGATAAAGCAAATTAGTTACCATGCAAAATGAAATTGTTGTAGTAAATAGGGTCATCTTTGGTAAAAAAGAGGATAGATAGAGCGAATTTGTTTAAGCTCTTCTATCCTTTTAATTTCTATACATATGTGTGACATTAAATTATAACTTGACTTTTAATAAAAAAAAATATTTTGATAGCTTTTTGCAAACTAAAGAGTCATTCAAAATTATAACTTAAAGTGCAAGCTTATTTTCTGCTGCTTGAACTGTGTTGAATAGTAACATCGTAATTGTCATTGGTCCTACACCGCCTGGTACGGGTGTAATGTGAGAAGCAATACCATCGACCTCACTGAAGTTTACGTCACCGCAAAGCTTGTTGTTTCCATCACGATTAATGCCAACATCTATAACAACTGCGCCTTCTTTAACATGCTCCTTCGTAATAAAGTTTGCACGTCCAACTGCCGCAATTAATATATCTGCTTGTTTCGTGAATGCAGGTAAATTTGGTGTTTTGGAATGCGTGTATGTAACGGTTGCATCTTTTTGCAGTAGAAGTTGTCCCATTGGTTTCCCAACGATATGACTACGACCCAAGATGACCGCATGCTTTCCTGCTATTTCAATTCCTGAATATTCAAGAAGCTTCATTACGCCAAACGGTGTACAAGGTAAAAATGTTTCTTGGCCAAGCATCATTTTCCCAACACTGACAGGTGAGAAGCCATCTACGTCTTTTTCAACAGCAATTGTGGCAATAACTGTATCCTCATCAATATGCTTTGGAAGTGGTAATTGTACTAAAATACCATGAATATCTTCACGATTATTTAATAATTCAATTTGTGCTAATAATGCATCCTGTGTAGTTTCCTCAGGCAGTTTAATTAGCTCAGAAAACATACCAATGGCTTCACAGGATTTTTGCTTATTTCTCACATATGTAGCTGAGGCTTGGTTGTCTCCTACTAAAACAACCGCTAAGCCCGGTGTTAATCCTTGCCCTTTTAAACGCGTTACTCGCTCTGCTACTGAATTACGAATTTCCTGACCAATTTCTTTACCATTAATAATTGCACTTGACATAGACCTTAGTTACTCCTTCCAATTCAATACATTTTATTGTTCTGTAAATTTAGAAAGTACGCCATTAACAAATTTCGACGAACCTTCGTCGCCAAATGTTTTGCATAACTCGATTGCTTCATTAAGCACTACTCTTTTTGGTGTTTCTGGCATGTATAAAATCTCGTATACAGCTAGACGTAAAACCGTTCTTTCGATCTTGGGTAAACGGGCAAGTGACCACTTTTCAAGATGCTGTTCTAAAGTAGCATCGATTTCCTGTAAATGTTCAACTGTTCCAGTAACAATCTTTTCGTAGAAGACATTTGTTGGTTGTCCTTTAATATGGCCCATTGCTTCTTCTACTGTTAGTTCAGTATTGTCTAGCTGAAACAAAACTTGCAACGCTTTTTCGCGTGCCTCATGTCGTTTCATGTAAAGCTCTCCTTCTTAAGTGGCATTAAGGTTTATAATAGCATAAATTTGTACGAGAAACACGAATTCAAGCAAGTTTTTACTTATTTTATCCACTTCAATAAATTTTACTAATTAAAATATTGAAATAACAAGTATGTTGGATCACCACCAAAACGTGTGGTTGATTTCCGTTCAGGCTAGAGGCGTCTATGAGGGTGAGGAACAATATAAGTAATACAAAGAACGTAAACCCCACTTATTTTAATGCGAGGTTTGCCAATAAATTTCGTTTTGATGCCATAAGGGGAATTTCTTTACAATTACTAGTAGAAGCAACACTCGAATACTTCCAAAACTGAAAAAATAAAACAAACCTTTTGACTCTATAGTTACTATAGGGTTTATTGTATTACATGGAAATATTTTAGTAGATTTAGATTCATGTAACTTGAAAGATTGAAGGAGAACAAAATGAATAAGCAACAAATTTTAACCTTAAGTATTTTATTATCAAATTTATTCATTGCCTTTTTAGGTATTGGTTTAGTTATTCCTGTGCTACCAACAATCATGAATGAGCTCAAAATTTCAGGCTCTGTCGTTGGTTATATGGTAGCAGCATTTGCTATTACGCAACTTATCGTCTCACCGATTTCTGGTAAAATGGTGGATACTATTGGCCGAAAAATTATGATCGTTGCAGGTCTTTTTATTTTCGGTTTTTCAGAACTTTTATTCGGGCTTGGACGCACAGTTGAAATACTCTTTATCTCACGTATGTTAGGTGGTATCAGTGCTGCTTTCATCATGCCTGCGGTAACTGCATATATCGCTGATATTACAACCTTGTCACAACGTCCAAAGGCATTGGGTTACATGAGTGCTGCCATTAGTACCGGCTTTATCATTGGACCTGGTATCGGTGGATTTTTGGCCGAATTCGGAACGCGCATACCGTTTTATGCTGCTGGTATACTCGGATTTTTAGCAGCGCTCTTGTCATTCATTTTACTAAAAGAACCGACACGTGCTGCTGATGATGAACAGTCTGCACGATCCATTTTTGGCAGTATGAAGCGTATTTTCAGCCCACTATACCTTATTCCATTCGTACTTATTTTCGTACTTTCATTTGGTTTAGCTGCATTTGAATCGTTATTTAGCCTATTTGTGGATCATAAATTCGCATTTACGCCTTCAGATATCGCGATTATTATTACGGGAAGTGGAGTAGTCGGGGCCCTTGCTCAGCTAGTATTATTCGATTGGCTAACAAAGAAAATGGGCGAAATTAATCTTATCCGTTATTCACTCATCCTATCTGCTATTTTAACATTTGCTATGACCATTGTTAGCCACTATTTCGCAATATTATTTGTCACATTCTTTATTTTCGTCGGCTTCGATTTAATACGTCCTGCCGTTACCTCGTATTTATCGAAAATCGCTGGTAATGAACAAGGATTCGTCGGTGGAATGAACTCCATGTTTACAAGTCTCGGGAATATCTTTGGTCCAATTTTAGGTGGGATATTGTTCGATATAAATTTAAACTACCCCTATTACTTTGCGACAATTGTTTTAACAATCGGCGTCATACTTGCTTTGTTCTGGAGAAAGCCGAAGCAAGTTGAAATATAATAAAGTAGCGATACTAATCACTGCTAATCAATTTCCGTTAACAACGTAAAAAGAAGGATTGCCCTATAGGCAACCCTTCTTTTTATTCTTGTACGGCTACTTCTTCTTTTTCAAAGTGAATACCTGTAATGTGGACATTCACTTCTGCTGTTTCAAGTGCTGTCATATTATAAATCGCCTGGCGAATTTGAGTTTGTACTTCCTTCGCCACTTTTGGAATTGTATAGCCGTATTTTACAGAGCAAAATACATCAATGGCAATTTCACCAGTTTCAGTAACACCCGATTTAATGCCTTTATTGTGAACTTTTTTACCGAAGCGTTCTACTACGCCAGTAGCAATATTACCACGAGTTGCCGCGACTCCTTCTACCTCGTTCACTGCTATTCCAGCAACAACCTCGATTACTTCCGCTGCAACTTCAATTTTCCCAAGTTCTTCTTTTCCAGAAGGCGTTGGTTGTACGAAAGATTGTCCTACTTTCTCTGCCATACAAATATCATCCTTTCCCTTACACATCACAAACAAATGCTGTACTTACGCTTATTATACTATAAAAAGGAAAGTTTGGCTTCGTAAAGCCGATTTAATTTATTTAGGACAGGTTACTATTGATAAATCCAATAACGTCTCGATAAAAACGAAAAGTGAAAACAGCCGCTACCTCATAAATATATTTTTCACCCTCCCTCTTAGCTTAATCAAATATAACTAGAGTGAATCCTCCTACTAGCTCGGGGGTTTCCAAAATTAAGAAGGAACATAAATTAAAGTGTCCAATTTATGAAAAATAATTTATGAAAGGAAGGGGAGTTTGATGAAAACTTATAAAGCTTTAATTATGTTATTTATTTTCACCTTTTTTTAGTTGGATGTTCCACAGATAGTAACGATATTGGCCCAACTATTAAAGGAGAAGTTGTACAAATAGAAGGTGACAGATTTTTAGTAGTTGATAAAGGAAGATCAGATATACAAAAAGTATGGTTTACTACGGATGAAATTTATACTGTACGTGTTGGATTAACAGTATCTGTATGGTCTTCTGAAGTTTCTGCTGTTCCTAATGAAAAGGGATTTAGAGAAGGAATTGCCAAATAAAATCATTATTGAGTAAAATAAAAACCGCCATAATAATGAAGGGCTTTGATAATCCCTTGTTTTCTTGCGCCATTATCATCGTTAAGTTCATTTCCATAGTCAATTTACCCTTTATTTTCTGCTTCTTGAGTAGTACAAAACATTGCTTCTTCCTTAATCACATCATAAAGGTCAATAATCGACTTAATAAACACCCCAATTGTTGAATACGTGAGAATATACTTCGCTTCTCACTTTATTAACTTATATAAATTATTGTGAATATGTAGTGTTACTGTCTCTTTTCAACAAATAATAAAATTAGTGTTGCCAATGGACCTAACACAAGCGAAAGTAAAAACCAATTTAACCCCGTTCTATTCTTCCCTTGTGCAAGGGCAGCATTGATCAACGCCAAAACAACCTGTGTAAAATGATTCCCTGCTTCACTATCAAAGCTCACAGGCTCGTTAATTGCTTCTAGGAACTTGCTACGATTATTGTTGTAAGCTAACTCAAAGTTGAAGCCATTTAACACCTTTCGTATCACCCTTTTTCTTCAATAGAAACAGCACCCCATCACACATCAGTTTAGGAGCTTGTGTACTACCCACAAGTCATTTTGTAATGCTCCACAATCGCTCTACAGCCCAACACATGTGGCTTTGTAGCACCAACTAAACTACCTATGTAAATGACTCTTCTACTCCACTATCAACCCCTATAGGCTGTTAAAATTATAATTACCAATTGACTAAATACCAAAATAGTGTAAAATTACACTAAAAAAGATGCATTATTGAGTAAATGGTTTTGTAGCTTCAATTTCACTCGGAATAATAGGGGGTATTTTCATTTTTCAATAAGCGAAACAAAGCCTATCACACATCAATCAAGGACTTGTGCGTAAAAAATGATTATTCTGTTAAAGAAAAAACAATTTTAGGGGGATGTAAGATGAATAAAAAAAAGATGTTAATTATAATTAGTTCCCTAATCGCTGTTATTGTCTTTGCTCTGCCAATGGGTTTTATTTATGTTCTAAACAACGGTAATCCATATACAAAATACATTGCTAATAAGTATGTTCCAAAATATTTAGAAGAGAAGGGATATACAGACGAAGAAATTGAAGAATCACATTTTGTTGAACCCAAGCACTTAATAAATAAAGATTTTTATCACGGACATTATATGGTGATTTTTAAAGATGAACCTAATACAACCTATTATTATGGAATAACTAAAAAGGGAAAACAAGTTCAGCAATTTTGTGAAAAAGACAGCCTTTCAAATGGTGTTACTGATATATTTAATGGGGAGACAAAATATAGCGAAAAAGAATGTAAAAATTCTCTTGATAATAGAGATTAATTTGCTTTGGATTATCAAGGATTCGTTAACTAAAACAATAACAAAACTTTGGCATCATGATAGGACTTGTGCGTATGTTGACAACTCATTACGCACAAGTTCTTTTGTTACGCTTCCACAAGTGCTCCTGTAGCTCCACACACGGCTCTGTAACACAATCAAACAACCTGTGTAAATGATTCCCTTACTTCACTATCAACGCTCACAGGCTCGTTAAAGACTTCGGAGCTTGTTAAGATTGTTGTTGTAAACTAACTCTGCTTAGACCTTGTAATGTAGCTGTGAGTAACGCTCAAACTTTTGAATTGCTCAATTCTACTTATATCAAAAATATATTAATGCTATCATTTACTGATTCATTTACAATTACAAGTAAAGAAGAAGGAAAAAGAGAATGGATTTTTTTATAGGTAATTCAGTTATAAACAACATGGCAATTCAATTAGCACTTATCCTAATAATCATGCTTGTAGCAGGTGTTGCTATTGGATTGGTTTTGAAAGTTATTAAAGCCCCACAGTGGGTTTTCAAACCTTTTATTGCCCTAGCTATCCTAGTTGGAATGTATTTTGCGTTCAATGTCATAATTTAACTTCACAAACGCTCAAACGAGTGGTCAGCATGGCTCACATGAAGCTTCATTGAAGCAGTCAACTCAATTTAGCTTCTGTCACACCCTCTAAATCAAAAATCCCTGTACGCTGACCTTTTCTAGCCAAATAAAAAACCTCCTAACAATCGAATGTTAGAAGGTAATTTTATTACGATATTTGGAATGCATTCTATTCCCCAAGAGAAATACGCTTACTTCACTTTTTCCGCAACACCCAAAACATCATTCTCTTCAAGGAACTTCGTATTGAATTGTGCTGATTTGAACACATCATTGTTCATCAATGCTTGGTGGAATGGAATGGTTGTATTGATACCAGGACCCGCTACTTCAAATTCGCTAAGCGCGCGATTCATCTTCGCAATCGCTTCTTCACGTGTATTGGCATGAACAATTAGTTTGGCAACCATAGAGTCATAGTATGGAGGGATTGTATAGCCAGCATATACAGCAGAGTCAATACGTACACCGTAGCCACCTGGAGTTACATAAGTATCTACAGTACCAGCTGATGGCATGAAGTTTTTATACGCATTTTCTGCGTTAATACGGCATTCAATTGCCCATCCATTTAATTGAATATCATCTTGAGTGAAAGGAAGTTTTTCACCAGATGCAATTTTTAATTGTTGCTGTACAAGATCGACACCAGAAATCATTTCAGTTACTGGGTGTTCTACTTGGATACGAGTATTCATTTCCATGAAGTAGAATTTATCTTCTTGATAGTCATAAATAAACTCGATTGTTCCGGCACCTTCATAGTTACAAGCTTGCGCAGCTTTAACGGCAGCGGCACCCATTTCAGCACGACGCTCCGAAGATAGCGCTGGAGATGGAGCTTCCTCTACTAATTTCTGCATACGGCGTTGAACGGTACAGTCACGTTCACCTAAATGTACAACGTTACCATAGCCATCCGCTAATACTTGGATTTCACAGTGACGGAAGTACTCGATGAATTTTTCTAAATAGACGCCTGGGTTACCGAATGCTGCAGCAGCCTCTTTTTGCGTAATTTCAATGCCTTTTACAAGGTCTTCTTCTGTGCGAGCTACACGGATACCTTTACCGCCACCACCAGCAGTTGCTTTGATGATGACAGGGTAACCAATTTTAGCGGCCCATTCTTTACCTGTTTCGATATCTGGAACAATACCAGTACCCGGAACAAGTGGAACACCTGCTGCTTCCATTGTTGTACGTGCAACGTCTTTAATACCCATAATTTTAATAGAATCAGATGAAGGTCCAATGAACTTAATGCCTGCGTTTTCACAAGCCTCAGCGAAGTCAGCGTTTTCAGATACAAAACCGTAACCTGGGTGGATACCGTCTGCGCCAGTTTTTTCTGCTACGCTCAGTAAAGCTGGGAAGCTAAGATATGAATCTTTTGATAGCTTTGGCCCGATACAATATGCTTCGTCTGCTAATTTCACATGTAATGCGTCAGCGTCTGCTTCTGAGTATACGGCAACAGATTGAATGCCTAACTCTTTACAAGCACGAATAATACGCACAGCGATTTCGCCGCGGTTTGCAATTAAAACTTTTTTCATGGTTGTGCACTCCTTACTCAGCTTTTACAAGGAATAATGGTTGACCGTATTCTACTAATTCACCGTCTTTAACAAGTACTTCAACGATTTCCCCTTGAATTTCTGCTTCAATTTCGTTGAATAGTTTCATCGCTTCTACGATACATACGATTGTTTCATTACCAACTTTGTCCCCCACTTTAACGTAAGCCGGTGAATCTGGATTTGGAGATTGATAAAAAGTTCCAACCATCGGTGATACAATTTTATGTAACGATGGGTCGTTATTTGCTGGAGCTGCAGCAGGTGCTTCTCCAGCTTTTGCTGATGCTACAGGAGCTACTGTAGGCGCAGCCTGTTGTACAACAGGTGCAACTACTTCTTTTTTAGGTGCTACAGTTTCAGTAACAACAACACCATTCTTTTTTAATTTAACTTTTGCGCCATCTACTTCGTAAACGAACTCGTCAATTGAAGAAGCATCTACTAATTTAATAATTTCGCGAATTTCTTGAATTTTGAACATTTCTAACTCTCCTTATGAAATAATATCTACTATAACACTATTTTATATTTTTTTCGAACAATTTGAAATAATTTAATGCAAATTAAGTAAATATAAACAAAATAAAAGGCTTTCCTTTACTAAACGAAAGCCTTTTCATTATACTGATATATAACAATAGGTATTGAATAAAAATCCCTATTTATCTTTCTATTTTTAATAGGTATTCGCACTGAATTTTACTTGGACGTCATTTGCGCCTTCCATCTCTGTTCTTACCAAATAAATAATTTCATTTGCTTGAGCTTTTGATAGCTCCTCCGCCATAACGGTTACCTGTACTTTATCTCCGTCTGCTTTTACAAACGCATCAGAGTAACCTGAAGATTTAATAAGCATTTCTAACATTGCTTCAGAGGATTCTTGTTTTATAAGGCTATCCATTTCATTATAAGCCTCACTTTTTTGTTCTGCTGTGTAATCTTTTGAACCGATCTTCTGCTCTAATTGCAAACGAAGCTTGCTTCTTTCATCACTAACTTGCATGCGCATTTCTTCAAATAAATGACTTGGAGAAGATACTTCCTTCGTCTCTCCCTCTTTCATTGCTTCTAGATCAGTCACACCCGTTACCGCAGTTTGCTGTAATGCGTCATCTGTGAAAATAGTAAGTCCATTAAATTGTTTCGCTGGATCAACCAAATAATACACTGAAATAACGGCTACTAGACTTAATAATGTCATAAACCAAACTGTTCTTCTACGTACGCGCATTTACTTTTCCTCCTTATTCTCCATTGGAACGATAATAATTCGATGAATCGGCAATTGCATTACTTGACTAACAACAGCACGAATTTCATTTTTCACAAAGATATCGGATGCTCCTTCTGAAACAATTAGCATCCCTGTTACTTCTTTCGTGCCTTGTTCAGTTCCTCGAAAATATTGACTGAAAAGCTTATTGTCATCCTTCTCATCTGCCATATCTCCGTAATAAAAATAGACTTTAACCTCCCCAACACCTTTCATAGCCTTCAGTGTCTGCTCAAGTTTTCCTTCATTGGTCATCGATGTTTCTTGCCCATTCGTTGAACTCGTTTGATACATTGGTAAAATGATGAAAATCCCCACGGAGGCAGCAATAAGCATTAGGACTATAAATGACGTTGTTTTTTTTCGTTTCTTTTCCACATCACTTGTATATTGCCTCCTTTCATCTTCTCTTTTTCAAGTGTATGTACGCTTGTTTCCTCCTATGAATTGATAAATGGAATCTTTAATAGCATTTGCAAAAATACTAACGTAATAACAAGCTTTGTAAGTGAAATTATTTCTTTATCTTCTGTTAGAAACACAAATATTTGACAGATAAAGAGCATTGCTAATAAAAGAATCAATCTATCTCCCCCCAGCCATAACTTGCACAAAAACGATGAGGAATAAACAAGAAAACATAAATGAAAAAGCAATTAGAAACGATACAGCACATAAGGTAAATAGAGATTTACTAACATGATCAAGTAGTTTACAAATATCATCAAAAGCAATTGGTTCTAAAATAGCAGCTAACATTTTCAACGAATACGCACTGACAACAAGCTGCACTGTTGGAATGAACGACACGGTTATAACCGCTATAAAAGCAGAAATACTACTAATAGAAGAGGAAAATTGCGTCATATGCTGGAACATCGAAAAACTATCTACTATAAAGGAACCAACAACTGGAATATTTTCCTCTATTAATTTCTTCACAGGCTCTGCAACAGCCGCGTTAACACTAAATGCAGCAACACCACTCGCCGACATTAAAATAATGTAACAAATAACAGATGCCGAGACGATACTCATAATCGTAAAACGAATCAATTCAGCAATTCTCGTAAATGAAATTTCTTTAACTACGACACTGCAAACATCAAAAACAATGGCGAAAAGCACTCCCGGGATAAGCCATTTACTACTAATAATCGTTAAGACTTGTACAAAAAAAAGTAAAAAAGGCTGCCATGAAGCAATCGCTGTAATACTGCTAGATAAAAGAAAGCTTGAAGTAAGAATCGGATAAAATGCAGTAAATATATGCGCAAGCCCCTGTGCGATTTCGTCTATTAATTTAAATGCATTCACAACAACTGGTCCTATAGTTGCCAGTACGATAAGAAAAAAGAGTATCCTTATCCCTTTTTCAAATTCTGGTAAAATCATAGTAACAATCAAAATAATAATGACATAGCCACACAAAATAAGCGTCATCTTCAGCAATAGAAAGAATGGATCCGTTAAAAACGAAAATATTTGCTCCAGCAATGTCTTCGCCCCTTAGTTTAGCCGTTGTAAAATGGCCGACACCTCCTGTAAAACAGCTAAAAATTCCTTAAACCAGTACAACAAAATAACAATCTTAACTCCATCATAGACAATATGCCCGAGTACTTTATAGCTTTGCTCTACAAGTAAAAAAGACACCCATTGCCCTATATAAAAAAAGCTAGCACTTACGACAATTGCTTTTGCATAAGGCAAAAAAGCTAATGTCTCAAGCAATTGCTTGATGAATGGCAATAGGAGTGTCGAGAACAACATACCGAACAGCAAAAACGAAAACATTACACTAATTAGCGCATGGAGTGGCTTTATGACTTCTTTTATAAGCAATAATAAAAGCAGCATGACAACAGCGATAATGACAATTTCCATTTACACTACCCAGATGAGGTCAGCCATTGAAAGAATGTAAGAATTTCATTAAAAAACAGACGTAAAAATCGCAGTAATTCCGCTGTCATATATAAGTAGGCAATGAAAAATAGGAAAAATGAAAATTCTTTTTTTCCAGTTTGATCAAAGAAGACATGAAGAAGCGCAACTACTAGTCCCACTCCCGCGACTCTTAATACGTCTTGTAATTCCATTTCATACGCCCCCTCGTGTACAGCAATATATGTTGCTACCCTCAAAAAAAGACCTCCATACATACGTATAGAGATCTTAGTATTTTTATGAAATTAATGATGCCTCAGCATCACTTCACCAGAATCGGAAAGAAGTTATAGCAGCTTGGCAATAATGCTTTTCACTGTACCTGGTTGTTTCACTAAATAGCTCTTTTCACCCATCCACATCGATAAATAGTCGGCTTTGCCCTGTTTTGCACTTTCTTTACGAATAGTAGTAGTTAAATCATTTTGCAATGGATAAGGTGCTACAACAGCATCCTTCATACGTTCCGTAAAAGCATTGGCTAAGCCTCTTGCTGGTTTACCAGAAAAAGCGCGAGTAATAGTAGTCTGCTGCGCTTTCGATTCAAGCAAGGCATTTTTATAAAGAGGTGAAATTTCACATTCATCCGCTACTAATAAGGCTGTACCGATTTGAACCGCTTGAGCACCCCTTGCTAGTGCTTCGCTTACATCTTCCTTTGTGACAATGCCTCCCGCAGCAATAATCGGTATGGAAATTTGTCCTCCCACTTGCTGCAGTAAATCATGCAAATCAATTAATGGCATAGGTTCAGTGAAAGACCCACGATGACCACCAGCTTCACCACCCTGAAGGACAACAGCTTGCATCCCAGCTTGTTCTACACGCTTTGCTTCCTCTAATGTAGTAGCTGTCCCAATAACATAGACATTGTTGTCCTTTAAACGATGAATAACATCTGCTGAAGGAATGCCAAACGTAAAGAAACAAATGGCTACATTTTCATCAAGAACAGCTTGTACTTGTTCTTCAAATACTTCCTTGGACGTGACACTTTGTACAGGTGAAAGTCCAAGCTCATCATAAAACGGTTGTAAAGCCATTCGAGCTTTTTGAAGGACATCGATATCAATACGTGGCGCTTCCTGTACAAATAAATTAACAGCAAATGGCTTTTTCGTTAGCTTTTTAACTTCCCGGATAAAGCTTCTTGTTTGCTCCCCATCTAAATAGCCCGCTCCAATCGAGCCTAAAATACCTTCCTGTGCACAGGCAGCCACAAATTTTGGCGTAGTTACACCAGCCATTGGTGCCTGTATGATTGGAGATGTTGTCTTAAAAATCGTTTGTAACATAGTACTCACTCCTTACTATTATTGTAAATAACTTTTCCAAATATGACCATATACCAAATGATAGAAAACAATTTTTATACTAGTAAAAAAGGCTGCTATTTCTCTATCTATTGTCACAAAGTTCGATTACTTTAGCTTTATATGTATTAATTATACCTCCGCATAATTGCGTCCGGAATCGGTTTTGTGCTTAGGCCTGCAGATGTTTTTTTGTGCGAAAGCGTAGCGTCAGCAACATGCTTTGTCTGTGCGAAAGCGTAGCGTCAGCAACATGCTTTGTCTGTGCGAAAGCGTAGCGTCAGCAACAACATGATGTTGGTCACTCAGGCGTTGTCACAGGATGTGAAGTTCTTAGCCTGAGTTCCTCGATTTCAGCGATATTCACCCGCTGAAAAATGACTTAAAACGACATCATCCCTCCATCTATAGAGGTGGGAGACTTCTGTACCTGTCGCTTTGCTTTCGCTACCAACACACTTGCTGAAAGCCGTTAAATAAAAAACCTACCCTTTTGTTAGATAAGAGTAGGCTCCATATTTTTATTCATTACGCACGAGAAACGTAAGAGGCTTCTTCTGTATTGATGATTAACTTGTCACCTTGGTTTACGAAGAATGGCACTTGTACAATAAGACCTGTTTCAAGAGTTGCTGGTTTTGTACCACCAGAAGCTGTATCACCTTTAATACCAGGCTCTGTTTCTGTTACTTCTAGCTCAACAGTGTTTGGTAATTCAACACCTAGCATTTCACTTTGGTATGATTGAATATGCACTTCCATGTTTTCTTTTAGGAATTTTAACTCATATTCAATGGCAGCTGAAGAAAGTTCAGTTTGCTCATATGATTCTAAGTCCATGAAAACATGCTCGTCACCTTGCGCATAAAGGTATTGCATTTTACGGTTATCGATTTGTGCTTTTTCAACTTTCTCACCAGCACGGAAAGTTTTTTCATTTACTGAACCATTACGCAAGTTACGTAATTTAGAGCGCACGAACGCAGCACCTTTACCTGGTTTAACGTGTTGGAAATCTAACACGCGATATAATTGGCCATCTACAATAATTGTTAGACCTGTACGGAAATCGTTTACTGAAATCATGTGTGTTCCTCCATAGTTTATAAAATAATAAGTTCTTTTGACGAATGAGTAAGCAGTTCATTCCCTGTCTCTGTGATTAAAATATCGTCCTCGATACGAACACCACCGATTCCCGGTAAATAAACTCCTGGTTCAATCGTTACGGCCATACCTGGCTCGAGCACCGCTTCTGAACGTATTGATAAGCCAGGGCCTTCATGTACTTCAAGACCAATCCCGTGTCCTAATGAATGACCAAATGCCGCGCCATAGCCCTTTTCTGTTAAGTAGTTACGTGCAATCGCATCTGCTTGAATCCCTGTTAAGCCAGGGCCAACCTTTTCAAGCGCTAACAGTTGGGAAGCGAGGACTGCGTTGTACATATCCACTAATTTTTCGGATGGCTCGCCAACTGCCACAGTACGTGTAATATCCGAGATATAGCCATTGTACAGCGCGCCATAATCTAAAGTAACAAAGTCGCCTTTGTCAATCACTTTATTCGTTGCAACACCATGTGGTAAAGCTGAACGAAGACCAGACGCAACTATTGTATCAAACGAGGACTGAGTTGCTCCTTGTTTACGCATGAAAAATTCTAATTCATTCGAAACCTCAAGCTCTGTTTTACCTGGCTTGATGAAGTTTAAGATATGTGTAAATGCGTGATCAGCAATTTCACACGCAACCTTAATAATATTAATCTCTTGTTGCGTCTTAATCAAGCGAATTTTTTCAATTAGCCCAGAAATCGGTACTAAATCAGCTTGAATGTTATTTTTATACAGCTCATATGTGCCGTAGCTAACAGTATCTCTCTCAAATCCCAATAATTTGATACCCATGTTGTTTACTTGCGTTGCCATTTCTTCAATGATTGTCGCCTCATGCTTGACAATTCTGAAGTCCTGTACTTGCGCAGCTGCTTGCTCTGTATAGCGAAAATCCGTGATAAACACAGCATCATTTTGAGACACGATTGCTACGCCCGCTGTCCCTGTAAAACCAGTCATATAACGACGGTTAAACTCGTTCGTAATTAAAATGCCATCGATACTTTGTTCCTGAAGTGCCTTACGAAGCTTTTGTAATTTCAACATAATCAATTCTCCCTCTCGATAAATGTGCGTAGTGCCAGTTCATAGCCTTTCGTACCTAGCCCACAGATCTGACCAAGGCATGCCGGAGCGAGATAAGAATGATGACGGAAAGCCTCACGTTTATGGATATTTGAAATATGTACTTCGATAACCGGCACAGAAATCCCTGCAATTGCATCATGTAACGCTATGCTTGTATGGGTATATGCACCGGGATTAAAAATTATACCATCATATTTTTCGTCCTCTGCTTCATGCACCCAATCAACAAGTACTCCTTCATGATTAGATTGACGAAACTCGACAGTGGCACCTAAAGACGTTGCAAGATTCTGAACATTTTTTTTCACATCCTCTAATGTCTCATCACCATAAATATGTGGCTCTCGTTTACCTAGTCGATTTAAGTTAGGTCCATTCAAACATAATAACTTCACGCATATTCGCCTCTTTCTATAGTACTTGCCATTATTTTATCATAGAAGGCGCATACAGCAACTAATTTCCTTTTTGTGCTGTATGCTCCTTTTGATGAAAATTCGCCGTTTCAAGCAAGAAACGTAATAGACAAATAACAATGACGATGAAAGGGATCGATAGTTTTTGAAAGGAAGAAGATTGTAAAGGTAAATCCAGAACAATCCATTCTAATGTGATGGACAAAAAAAGGCCGAGCAAAAAAGAAGATAGCACAGCTGGGATCATATAGACATATCTCAACGTAATATATAATAAAAATCCAATAAAAAAGAAGACGAAGATGAGAAAGCTCCAGTGAAATAGTTTTGAACTACCTTCGAATAAATCCCACTTCTTATAAAAACCAATTGGATTCCATTTAATGAGATGAAAGTAATGAAGTCCCTTTAAACATAATGCTAAAATAAGTGCACTGACGAGCGATGTTATACTAGCTACTTTCAAGCAAAATCCTCCTATATACCATGAATTTATTTTCTAACGTTAATCATTTCCTAAACTGTACGATTAGTGTAACCATATAGAAATTTTACTATGCGTAACTGTAGAGGTTTTTCACTAAATTTAGTACAATGGTACAGTTGAAATATATAAAGAGAGTGGTGTTAGCCTTGAGCAATTCACCTGTTTACGGGGGACAAGCACAATTAGAGGGTGTAATGTTCGGAGGAAAGGAACATACGATTACAGCCATTCGCCGTAACGATGATTCCATCGATTATTATCATTTTAAAAAAGTTCAAAACCCTGTTTTACAAAAGCTTAAAAAAATCCCATTGGTACGAGGCGTAGTAGCGCTGATTGAATCAGCTGGTTTAGGCTCTCGCCATATGCAATTTTCAGGGGACCGTTACGACGTTACACCTGGCGAAGAAGAAGAACATAAAGAGGAGGGCTCGAGACTGCAAATGATTTTAGGTGTTGCAGTTGTAGGTATCCTTTCCTTTTTATTTGGTAAGTTTGCCTTTACATTAATTCCAGTATTTATTGCAGATTTTTTCTCTAAATGGGTTGAAGGCAAAACTGGCCAAATTTTACTTGAAAGTGGCATTAAGCTACTTTTACTACTTACTTATTTATATTTTATCTCTTTAACACCGCTTATTAAACGCGTATTCCAATATCATGGTGCAGAACATAAAGTGATCAATTGCTATGAAGCTGGTATGGAAATAACCGTTGAAAATGTGCAAGCACAATCACGCTTACACTATCGTTGCGGTAGTAGTTTTATGCTGTTCACCGTGTTTGTCGGCATGTTTTTATATTTCTTCGTGCCAACTGATCCGCTTTGGTTACGTATTTTGGACCGTATTCTATTAATTCCAGTTGTTCTTGGGATATCATTTGAAGTACTTCAAGCGACAAATGCGGTCCGTAATATTCCAGTATTACGCTTCCTCGGCTATCCAGGCTTATGGCTACAATTACTGACTACTCGTGAGCCTAAGGATGACCAAGTAGAAGTAGCCATCGCGTCTTTCAATATGCTGCTGCAAGTTGAGCAACAACCAGAAATCGCAGCTACGTTGAATCATGATTAAAAATCGTATGATGTCTCGGCATCATTGAGTCCACAATCGAAAAGAAGTGAAAAGGCAAGCCCAACTGCATTTTGGTTGGACTTGCCTTTTTTATCGTTTTTACAATGGCTGTACAGAAGTTATTTGCTGCTTCGCTTGCTCGTATTCCTCTTCTAATGTGATGGATATTTCTCGAACGGACTCTCGTTTGACAATATTGGTGATGCCATGTCCGGCAGACCAAATATCTCGCCATGCCTTGACATTAACAAGATGGGTTAAATCAATATCCTCTCTTGGCTTCAATGTTGCTGGATCAATGCCTTCCTTTAATAAGGATGGAATTAACACATTCACATGGACACCACTAAAAGCATCGGTGTATAAAATATCAGAGGTATCACTTTCAATTACCATATGTTTATACGACTCTGGTGCATTTCCTTCATCACAAGCTAAAAAACGTGTACCCATATAAGCATAGTCCGCTCCGATTATTTGAGCAGCTAGTACGTCAGCACCGCTAGAGATGGAGCCTGATAATATGATTGTCCCCGTAAAGAATTTCTTTACGGCAGATACAAAGCCAAATGGATTCAGTTGCCCACCATGACCGCCAGCACCTGCACATACAAGAATTAGACCATCTACACCCGTTGCAGCAGACTTTTCGGCATGCTTGACGTTCGCAACATCTGCATAAACCTTTCCTCCATAGCCGTGCACAATGTCTATCACTCTCTTTGGATTACCAAGTGAAGTTATGACAATTGGTGGCTGAAATTGTTCAATTAACTGCAAATCTTCTTCAAAACGTGTATTCGCTACAGGATGACAAATAAAGTTAACTGCCCATTGCTCTGTAGGTAACGCCTTTTTTATTTCTTCAAGCCACTCAGCACAAGCTGAAGCGGGTCTCGCATTTAATAGTGGAAAAGATCCGATAGCCCCTGCTCTACTAGCCTCAATAACCATCTTAGGAGTAGAAACTAAAAACATTGGAGCCACTATAATTGGTAAACTAGACATACATCCTCCCCCTTTATACTTATAACATTTCGAGAGATTTCGTAAAAATCCTACTAAATAAATTCAAATTTTAATTCTGACCTCGCATCTTCTGTAGAAATACCAGGGTAGCGATCATAAAAATAAAGAGCGTATACCCTAAAACGATAGCGAGTGGAACGAAAACATCTATGAACAGCATGGACAAATGGCAAAAATATGTATTAACGGAACAAATTCATCCTATTTCTTTTTGTGTCTATTTAACATAATTCAGGATTGTCAGTAGCCATTCTCTGATTGTTTATAAAGACAAGATTCTAGGACATTATCTTTGAAGAGAAACTGTCTGGAGTGACGCAAGATCGACCAGAGTTGCAAAAAATGATAGCACCCCTTCAACAAAGGGACAACATTTTTGTTTCGGACCTTACTCGAATCACTCTTTGCACAATAGATCTATTTGAATTAGTAGATTACATTAAATCAAATGGTTAGACCCATTAAAAGATAATACCTTTTATTAACGAAGGTCATGGGTGGAATATGTGCGTCAAAGCGAAAGAATTGATTGAAAAAGGAAGGGAAATACCACGGAAGAGTCACCATAAGCATGTCGGAATTAACTATGCAGCGAAGGAGTCGGCTTAAATCAGGCTTTTGATGTGATTAGAGGTAGTGGGAAATCGAGAAAAAACTGGGTAATTTAACCAAGTTCTTTAATATTGCACAAGAACAGACATGAAGATATAATTATATTACAATTGATATCGGTCGAGTTCGCAAAATTAACCCATTTTATATTTTAATATTATCATACCGGTATACTCTTGTCAAATATTTTTTCTCAATATTATGGTTAGGAGAGATGCAGAATGAGTTCTTTGGTACTTGGTTTTCAGGAAATGAATAAAAAACAGCTTTCGCTCGTTGGTGGAAAAGGGTTAAATTTAGGGGAATTATCAAAAATTGAAGGACTACAAGTACCAGAAGGATTTTGTGTTACAACAGAGGGTTATCAAAAAGCCATCGCACAAGACAAAACGATTCAAGTATTGCCCCTCAACAACAAGACCCTTTTATGTAGTAGCGAAAAGAGGCCAATTTCTCGATTTTAATGCCGAGGAATTGGCCTTTTTATATTAAAATTTCCTTACCGTTGTAAATCCGCATTTCCCTGAAGCTCCCCTCATCGCAGAATAAAACAACATCAAGATTACATTTACTAAATTGAGGAAACATCTTGAAATCTTTTAGGTAAGGCTTATAGTCTGCACCTCCTCTCCTCCGGAACCCCGACCTTCTTTAGTCACCATTCTAGCTCTTTTAGACACAAAAACACCCCTTTAGACTAATAAAATCTAAAGGGGCAAAATAGTATTACTTTATTTCAATCTTACAATCGACACTTTTTCACTATTTTATAGACCACATTTTAACTGTGCAGCACAGTTTGTACATGTATTACAGCCACCGATTTCCTCTACAGTTCCTTTGCGGCATACAGGGCAAGTATTCCCTACATCCGAACCAATAACTGTTGTCGATTCTAATGCTTGAATCGTATCTACTAATACAACTGGACGCTTTGTTGGTACTTCTACTAATTCTTCCTCAAATGATAGTTGATCCATATCATTTTCTTCAGCTTTTAGTGTCAGTACTTGTGAATCACGGCTACCATCAACATAAACCGTACCACCTTTAGCGCCACCTTTATATAAGCGCTCGTACACTTTTTCAACTTGTTGTACTGTATAACCTTTTGGTGCGTTTACCGTTTTTGAAATAGATGAATCAATCCATTTTTGGATGATACATTGTACATCAGCATGCGCCTCTGGTTTTAATTCCATCGCTGTAACGAACCATTCAGGAAGTTCATTCTCTTTTGCTTCTGGATGACGTTCTAAATACTCTTGTACAATCTCTGCTTTTACCTCGATGAATTTACCTAGACGGCCTGAACGGTAATATGTGAACGAGAAGTATGGCTCAAGACCAGTTGCCACGCCAACCATCGTACCAGTAGAACCAGTTGGAGCTACTGTCAGTAAATGCGAGTTGCGAATACCTGTTGCTAAAATTTGCTCTTTGATGTGTGCAGGCATTTTTTGCATAAAGCCTGTTTTTGTAAATGCTTTACGTAAACGTACTGTCTCTTCCTCTGTTGCTCCTACAAGGAATGGGAAGCTACCACGTTCTTTTGCTAGCTCTGTTGACGCCTCATAAGCAGTCTCAGCAATCGTTTTAAAGATTTCATCAACGAGCTCATTACCTGCTTCTGAACCGTATTCTTTCTCACAATAAATGAGTAAGTCCGCTAAGCCCATTACGCCCAAGCCAACACGACGCTCACCAAGAGCTTGTACACGGTTTTCTTCTAAGAAGTATGGTGTAGCATCAATTACATTATCCTGCATACGAACACCAACACGAACTGTTTCACGCAGTGCTTCGTAATCAATTGTTTGATCTTCTTTATTCGCAAACTGTGCTAAGTTCACAGCTG
Source organism: Lysinibacillus sp. (assembly GCA_032053185.1). Taxonomy (GTDB): domain Bacteria; phylum Bacillota; class Bacilli; order Bacillales_A; family Planococcaceae; genus Lysinibacillus. The sequence continues at coordinate 172,307 of DAMBVB010000001.1, read as the reverse complement.
CTAAGTTACACACAGAATATGGTGCAAGTGGTTGTTCCCCACATGGGTTAGTCGCTACAACGCTTTGACCATAAGCTTTTGCGTTTGTCATGTCATTAGCGTTGTCGATGAAGAAAATACCTGGCTCTGCAGAGTACGTTGCACAAACGTTGATTAAATTCCATAATTCCTGCGCTTTAATCGTGCGGTAAGTGCGTACTTTATAGCCCATTTTCTCCCATTCGCGCACATCGCCAACTTGATGCCATTCACTGTTGTAAATAGCCATCTCTTCTTTTGTATAATCTTCAACAGCTGGGAAACGAAGCTCGAAGTCAGCGTCATTTTCAACTGCTTGCATAAATTCTTTTGTTAATGTTACAGAAATATTTGCACCAGTTAAAAACTCTGGATTGTGAACCGTATAAGTACCGCCATCGCGCAGTTTGTTTTCCGCTTCACGAATAATCGCCGTATCAAAACCACCGAAGCCTTCGATACCTTTATAGTTAACAATACCTTGATACATCGCTTCCTCTTGAGATGTAAGAGGCTTAAAGTTTAATTTTTCATTTGCTAGACGAATGATCGTTTCATCCGTTGTATTTTCAATTAGGTATCGTAGAATACGTGGATTTTGCATTTTCGAAATAATAAATTCCACGATATCAGGATGCCAATCTGCCAGCATAATCATTTGTGCCCCACGCTTTTTGTTACAAAAAAATATTTTAAAATACTTTTCCGATGTGGTCATTTCTGCCACATTCTTATGCTTTCACATAAGATCAGACTATATCATCAAAGAAGGATTTGATTTTTCATATTTTCTATTGAGTTGTAAGGAACCATGACCGTATAACTTTCGAACAATCTTTAACACATCAGCTTTTCGATAAATGAATAAGTCAACGCATCCTTGTTTTGGGTAAACTTTATGGATGGTTAAAGCTAGTTGTTGATTATGCAAAAATTGGAGTAATGATAAAAGCATTTGACAATTACCTGTAAACCCTATTCTCCCACGCTTGGAAAAATGGCCATCTGCATCAAAAAACCCTCTTAAATAAGCCCATTGCAAATCCTCATTTTTAAAATCAATCCAACTTTCAAAACCTGTTTTTCGAGGTGTAATACCCAACCTCATTAAATCATTGCACATTTCTGTTGAATTAATTGTTAAAGAGTATTTGTTTTGTTCATTTGGTGCATAGCGTTGACGGAATTTAATCGCTTCTTGCATAGATAATTCTTTTGCGATATCTTCAAGTAGTTGCCGGTCCTGTTCAGCAAGTGATAAAATAATACGCTTCGATTTACCACGATCATTTATAGTACCATCACCTGTAATATAACCTACTAAATAAGCCTTATTTGCAGTATCAATATTTTTAAAGTAGTGTTCATCATAAAGATACTTCTTATTTTTTAGCTTTCCTGCTTGACCAGGCTTTCTCGCTTTAAAAAGATCTAGCTCTTTATTCCACCTAAAGATTGTTCCTCTTCCAATGTTAAGTGTTTTTGCAATATCAACTTGGCTCATACCATTTTCATGCAACTCAATAATTCTTTTAATCAATCGTTCTTTGTCTCGCGCCTCGTAAGGACGTCTCCGTACGTTACGATTTACTTCTTCCATGCTTCCGCCTCCGATGTGGTTCAAAGTTTAGGAAGGTTCAATAGTCGTTGAACGTTCAACTACGTTTCCATAGATGCTTCGCTGCTGATTGCCCAATCTTTTCTTTTTTCAAGCATTCACGCCTAACTTCACAGTTTACGTTGTAGCAAGAAAAGCTCTCAGGGTGTTCCAGCAATTCACGAGATTTTAATCCCGCCGTTTTCGGTTAACGGGATCCACCTTGTTCGACAAGATGAGTCAGCTTCGCAATATCGTCTAACCACGATACAGAGCCAGATGATTTACCATTTACTCCACGTGCTAAAGTGTTACGTGGACGCAATGTCGAACCATTTGTCCCTACACCACCACCGCGGCTCATAATTTCCATCACTTGCTTACGGTGATCACTGATTCCTTCACGTGAATCTGCTACAAATGGCATTACGTAACAGTTGAAAAACGTTACATCTGTTTCAGAGCCAGCTCCATAAATAACTCGTCCAGCCGGAATGAATTTTAATGATACTAACTGCTCATAAAACTTCTCAAACCATTCTTGGCGTTTCTCTGGTGTTTTTTCAACAGCAGCAAGCCCTGTTGCATTTCGTTTTGCGATTTGTTCATAAAAAATTTCAAGAGGCTTTTCTAGCACGTCAATTGAACGCTTAATCACACCCGTTTCTTGCTCTTTTGGATCATCTAATGCACTACGATAATCTTCCTCAATCAAAATTTCTGCTGTTTTTGTAGACATATCAAGCTTTTGGATTGTCCCTAAACCACGTGCAGGGAATTTTGGATCTGCCTTGACTGTTAAGACGACAAAATCACCGGCTTTTAACGTTTTCTTCTCCGTATCCTTAAACGAGTAGCGATCGATCATTACAAGCCTTGATACACCTTTATGCGTGATGTGCATATCAGGGGTTACAGGATGAACCTGTGGAAATTGTTCAATATCTTTGTTTAACTGTTCAAATTTGTTTACTTCGGGTTGATGATTTGTGAGTACCATCGTTTTGCCTCCCTTATTTTCTGCCTTACAAATATAAATACACAATATCATGTGTCGCAAAACACTACATATTGTGTATATTTCTTCAAAAAAGATACTATATATAGTTTTTTAATGCAACTCTTGCAATTTCGAATAGAATCCGAACTGCTTGTTATCACAAGGGTTGAACGATAAAAAAATATTTTTTATACCCTTTTTTATTTTTTGAAGTTCCAATCATCACATGCATATTTTTTTTCTTCTAGTGCATGTACATATTCTAATTGCTCCTCAGAAAGTGTAAATGGTTTTAAATCAATTTGCAACGATTTTGCAAAACCATCACGAAAAGCTGTCACACATTGTTCAATCGTCACTGGTTCTTTCACGAGGTTATTGATAGCAACCGCCTTCTCTGGCATTTTTCTACGCATACGGTCCTTCGCCTCTTCACTTGAAAAATGGAAGACAGACAATAATTTTTCTTGATCTAAATCAAGTAAAATAGCACCGTGCTGTAAGATAACACCTTTTTGACGAGTTTGTGCACTACCAGCTACTTTTTTACCTTCTACAACAAGCTCATACCAGCTTGGCGCATCAAAGCAAACTGCACTTTTTGGTTTCTTTAAGTCTGCTCTTTGTTCTTCTGTATCTGGTACACTAAAATAAGCATCCATACCTAGATTATGAAAACCTTGCAATATACCTTCACTTAACACTCTATAGGCCTCTGTCACTGATTCAGGCATATTTGGATAGCTTTCTGAAACAATGATACTATATGTTAATTCATGTTCATGTAAAACAGCTCTACCACCTGTTGGACGACGAACAAAGCCTAGTCCTTGTTGTCGTACTGCATCGAAATTAATATCTCTTTTCGCCTGCTGAAAGTAGCCAATTGAAAGTGTTGCTGGCTCCCACTCATAAAAACGAATGACTGGTGGAATTAAACCTTCACTATGCCAATCAAGCAATGCTTCGTCTAATGCCATATTGAAAGATGGGCTACATTTCCCTGAATTAAGAAAATACCAAGTTGTCATATTTTCATCTCCTACAAATATTAAATTACATTATTGCGAACGTGTACAAAATAAAGCCAATCGCATAGCGTGGGGTTGATTTCCGTTACGGCTGGGCGCTTTGTAGCTGTCGCTACAGAAAACATTTGTTGCTGTCGCTTCGCTTTCGCTACAAAAAACATTTGTTGCTGCCGCTACGTTAGCATTACGCTTTCGCACAGAGCAAAGCTTCCTGGGGGCGTCCAGCCTTCACTCCACTCAACCTATATATGGCATTTATTTTAGCAAATGCCATCCTACTCCTGGTGATGAACCAAAATAATGTTTCTCAAAATTTTGACACGCTGCGTTTACTTTTATTTCTTTATTGAAGTAATCATCCACCCGAGTCTAAGAATGTGGCGAAATGATTCTGTGGCCCTTCCCTAAAACATTCATATACAAAGGATATATTCATTCTAGCCACAATCTAATTAATTTTATCAAACTCATTGGACTATCGCTAGCGCATCTTTTATAATAATAAAGAAGATAGAAAGGGGTAAGAAATTTTGTTGAACATACTTATCACAATCGGTGTTATTTTAGTAGTTGTCATTGCCTATATCGGCATCAATGCCCTACGACTAAAAAAAGCCGTAACAAACCTAACACAGGAACAATTTATTGAAGGCTATCGTAAAGCACAGCTGATCGACGTACGTGAACAAAAAGAATTTGATGCTGGTCACATCCTTGGTGCACGAAATGTCCCTTCAACTACTTTACGTCAACGTTACAAAGAAATTCGCCCAGATTTACCAGTATATTTATACTGTCAAAATACAGGCCGTAGCTCACGTGCTGCGCTGTTTCTTAAAAAACGTGGCTACAACCAAATTTACCAACTGCAAGGCGGCTTCCGTACTTGGACAGGTAAAATAAAGTCCAAAAAACAACTTTAAAAAATCGATGTAACGAATATAAATAAATCTACTCCTGGAAACTAACTAAATTTATTTATATTTACCTATCTCATTTTGCTTTAAACAAAAGGAAGCCATCTCAAATAACTACGAGATGGTTTGCTTTTTGCAAAACATTCTGAGTTTCTACTATGTTATATATAGTGCTTACGTCTGACAAGTTCGTTCGAGGAAGATCAAGCAATGTGAGTAATATACTTCTGTCATCACATTTCCCTTGCGATAATGCAAGACACTTCCTATGCTAGTTCCAATAGTTCACCTCTTTTAACACCATATACCACAAATTAAACATTATCCTCATATTGACATATGTCTAAAAATACTATTTTTCGTAAAGTATTTACCGAGATGAACTCCATTCTTCTTTTTTCTAGAAAATGTCTGAAATTTATCCTTGAATAATGTAGTAGGTACTGTTAGGATGTATAATATCTTAAAATAATGTCATGAAGACATACAATACAAGCTATGAATGCTATGGATAACACTATAGCAGGAGCAATTCTGGAGAGAGCGCATTTTGCGTCGCCGAAGGGTTCACTATCTCAGGCAAAAGGACAGAGGAGTAATATCAGCTTTCAACACGAAAGCTATACCACACGAATGTTTTCTTTTTTTACCTACAACATCCGCAATCGGTATTTGTTATTCTGTCGTTTACGAGACTAGTGTCACTACTAGTCTCTTTTTTATTTTCCAGTCATAGTTTTTACGTACCTTTGAGGGGGATCAACATGGAACAACAACAATTAAAACGTGATTTAAAAAATCGCCATGTGCAGCTCATTGCGATTGGCGGAACAATAGGTACTGGTTTATTTTTAGGATCAGGTAAAGCCATTGCTTTAGCAGGACCTTCCATCATCTTTGCCTATCTCATTGTCGGAACCACCTTATTTTTTGTTATGCGGGCATTAGGTGAACTTTTATTATCGAATGCTGGCTATACATCATTTACTGATTTTGCATCTGAATACATAGGACCATGGGCAGGTTACATCACTGGCTGGACATACTGGTTCTGCTGGATCATGACCGCTATGGCAGATATTATTGCTGTCGGCGTTTATACACAATATTGGTTTGATATACCTCAATGGGTGCCTGCAGTTAGCTGTTTAGTACTGTTATTAGGTTTGAATTTACTAACTGTAAAACTGTTTGGTGAACTAGAATTTTGGTTTGCACTTATAAAAGTCATCACAATCGTTGCGCTCATTGTCATTGGACTAATTATGTTATTTACAGGCTTTCAAACAAGCTCTGGCACAGTTTCGGTTGAAAATCTTTGGGCACATGGTGGGATATTCCCGAACGGCCTATATGGATTCCTAATGGCATTCCAAATGGTTGTTTTTGCTTTTGTTGGTGTCGAACTAGTAGGGGTATCTGCTGCAGAAACGGCCAATCCTAAAAAAAATATTCCTTCTGCCATTAACAAAATTCCATTACGCATTTTATTATTCTACGTAGGGGCGTTATTTGTTATTTTATGCATTAATCCTTGGTATGAAATGTCTGCCTCAAGTAGCCCATTTGTACAAGTATTTACACTAGCTGGTATTCCAATTGCTGCAGGTATCATTAATTTTGTCGTACTAACATCTGCTGCATCGGCCGGTAATAGTGGTTTATTTTCTACAAGCCGCATGCTTTTTAATCTTGGAAACAACAAGCAGGCTTCACCAACGTTTGCAAAGCTCAATAAAAACAGTGTACCAAGTAACGCACTCGTCGTCTCTACAATGGTAGTTTCCGCAGGTGCATTACTAAGTAAATTAATGCCTGAAAACGCCTTTAGTGTTGTTACGACGATAAGTGCTATTTGCTTTATATGGGTGTGGAGTATTATTTTAATCTCTCATATCATTTATAAACGTAAAAACCGTGCACTTCATGAAGCATCGATTTTCAAGGCACCTTTTACTCCGTTTGTGAACTATGTAGTACTCGCCTTCTTTGCATTTCTATTAGTAGTGATGTTCATATCAGAGGCAACACGTACCGCATTACTGTTAACACCAATTTGGTTTATTATACTAATGATTATTTATAGAAAGAAAAGAAAGAAAGAAACTATTACGCTAACATGAATTGTCCTGGATAGTGACACTTTTAAAGGAAGTGATCCTATTCAGGGCTTTATTTTATGTGCGAAAGCGAGGCGGCAGCAAAATAAATTCACAAAAAAGATGACTCCGTCCATTACTGAAGTCATCTTTCTTTACTTGATTAAAAAATATTCATATTCCACTCGGTAGTAATATGCTTAAGTAAATTCACTCCGGCTACACTGTTCCCGATGTCATCAATTGCTGGCCCATAAATGCCTATACCGCAGCCAGCAGGAAAAGGAGAATCCAAGCCTGCGTGACTTGGCACAGCCGCTAAAATAGCTCCAGAGACACCGCTTTTAGCGGGTAACCCGATAAAGGCAGCAAATTTACCAGAAGCATTATACATACCGCAAGTAACCATCAATGCCTTCGCTAATTTTGCTACTTGCTTTGGAAAAAGTTGTGTTTTTAATATAGGATGATATCCATCATTGGCGATTACTAAACCAATCATTGCTAAATCAGAAACATTTACTTCAATAGCACATTGTTTCAAATAAACCTCCAATGCCTCCTCTACAGGACAGACTAAAAAACCAGAATCCATTAAATAATAGGCTAATGAACGGTTTCGATTGGCAGTTTGCCACTCAGATTGATAAACCTCTTCATTAACTTTTAATTCCTTGCCAACGATTCGTTCTAAAAATTGAAGGATTTTTGAAACCTTCTCTTGTGGAGAATTTCCGTCAAGCATCGAGGATACTGTAATTGCTCCTGCATTAATCATTGGATTAAAGGGCTTTCCAGGCTGATGGCTTTCTAGACGAATGATCGAATTGAAGGTGTCACCTGTAGGTTCAACATCTACTCGTTCTAAAACATAAGGTAATCCTCGTTCCATACACGCTAAAATAAATGTAACGACTTTTGAAACACTTTGCAGCGTAAATAGTTCTGTTGTCTCTCCGGCTTTCATTTCCTCATTATTAGTACCGATAATCGAAATCGCTAATTGATTTGGATCTTTTTCCGCTAAAGCGGGAATATAGCTTGCGCATTGTCCCTTTTTAGCATAAGGGCGAAACTGTTTCACCCATTCTGCCACAAGGTGATGATTATGATCGATATGATCTGTCGGCATTTTGTGGTCTCCTTTCAAAAAACGGCATTTTACACCATAACTACTCAAGTAAGTACACTTTACTAAGAAAAAACTTAATAATAGGCAAAAACAGAGCCTCCATAGTTTACCCTATGAAGACTCTATATGGAATAACTTTTTACAATATTGGAGGGATAGTACCTTCTGGAATTAACGAAACATAATTCTCCCCTTCCAGACGGTCCTTCCATTCTTTTTTAGCTTCTTCAATAAGTGCTGGATTATCAATTAATTCAACAGCAGTGCAAGCCATAATTTTTGCAGCCTGTAGCATCCCTTTATGTGCTATTGGCATAACACCCTGTGATACAACTTGCCAAGTATGAAGTGGTGTACCAAGTGCCATACATACCGTTGTACATTGAACAGTTGGGACATTCCAGCTTACATCTCCAACGTCCGTTGATCCACCCATTATAGACTCAGGAAGGACTTTTGGGATGTGGTTAGCAATAACTTTACCTTGTAACTGCGCGGCATCTTCTTTTTGTAGACCAATTAACGATGTTGCCTGAATTTCAGGAGAAAATGTATTATAAATAGCTTGGGCATGCTGCACATCTTCTATTGTATAAGTTGGCATTCCTAAATCAACTATTTTTTCTTGCATCGCATCATAAAGTGTTTTATTTGGAATAAGATTTGACGCAGCTCCCTCAAAGGCGATTTCTAACGATGTTTCAGTCATGAACGTTGCGCCTTTAGCAATATTTTTAACACGTTGATAAATCTCTTGTACTTGATGCTTTTTAGGCGCTCTCACTAAGTATGTCACCTCTGCATATGGTTGAACGACATTTGGAGACGATCCTCCTGTATTTGTAATCGCATAATGCACGCGCGCTTCTGGAATGATATGCTCACGTAAATAGTTTACCCCAACATTCATGAGTTCAACTGCATCTAATGCACTTCTTCCTAGATGAGGTGCTGCTGCTGCATGTGCACTTTTCCCCGTAAACTTAAAAGTGGCTGCATAGTTTGCTAGAGAACTGCAAGTCATAACAGTTGTAAAAGTCCCAGGATGCCAAGATATTGCGATATCGACATCATCAAAGATACCAGCTTTCGCCATATAAGCTTTACCTGAACCATTTTCCTCTGCAGGACAACCGTAGAAGCGAATTGTGGCTGATTGATTATTTTGTTCTAAATAATCTTTCACCGCAACAGCTGCTGCAAACGCTCCTGTTCCCAATAAGTTATGACCACAACCATGACCACTTCCTCCGTCCTCTAATGGCTCATGATGAGTAGCTCCTCCTTTTTGACTCAAACCAGGAAGTGCATCATATTCACCGAGAAAAGCAATAACTGGCTTTCCAGAACCATATGTTCCTACTAGTGCTGTATCAAGGCCTGCAATGCCAAGCTCTGTGGCAAAACCCTCTTTTTCTAAAGCTGCCTTCATATATTGAACAGATTTCTTTTCTTGAAAGTGAAGTTCAGGTACTGCCCAAATGGTATCACTTAATTGAATACTAGCATCTCTTTTTGACTCGACTAATGAAGAAATTTTTTCATGTAAACTCATATTTTTACCTCCTAAGAAATGTGTTCCTATTACGAATTCAAAAGACTCCCTTTTTGATCATTTAACGTTAAGAGTGAAATAATACAAAGAACCGCAAAACCAATTAACATCCAAAAGGCTGCATCAAAGGAACCGTTAAAAGCATCTACCATAAAACCAATTGCCATCGGCGTTACAAATCCAGCTAATTGACCACCTGTATTAGCCATCCCCATTGCTGAACCTGTAATGGAAGAAGGTAATTTCTTTAACACAATGGCCGGTAGTAATGTAACAACAAATGCAATAAATAAAGTAACGACCGTTTGATAACCAATAAACATCGTCACAGACTTCGCTGTAAACATGAAGTACAATAAAATACCAATAAATCCACATGAAATTGCGCCTAAAATCTTGTCCATTCCTCGTGGTAACTTATCAATGATATAACCACTACCATAAATGCCAATAATAGTAGCGATAGCTGGAATTGTTTGTGCCCAACCAATCGACATTAAATCGAGACCACGATTTTTTTGAAGGTACGTTGGAATCCATGAAACGAGTCCCCAGTTCACTGCATATATGCAGAAATACGCAATAATTAAATTCCAAATAAGTGGTGTCTTCAATAGTTCCTTAAAGTTTACTTTAGAAGCGTTTTCTTTACTATTTTCCACTGCTTCATCTTGTGGAAGTTTGATAAATTTCCAATATAAAAATGCAATAATAGCACCGATAGCACCAATTGCAACAAACATCGCGCGCCAACCAATTGTTCCTAACGAATAAGCTGCGAGTAACGGTACGACTAACGAAACGATACCTCCAGAGGAAAGCATGATTGACATTGCTCGCCCTCTTTCTTCCTTTGGATAAATCGTCGCAATAATTTTAGAGCTAGATGGTTGGAACCCACCTTCCCCAATACCAAATAAAAATCGAATGATAATCATTGCAACTAAAGACCAAGCTAGAGCTGTTAAACCTGTGAAAATGGACCACATAATTACTGAAAATAGTAAGATTTTTTTGGCACCAAATTTATCAGCAAGCCATCCACCTGGCATTTGCATAATCGCATAACCTAAAAAGAACGCGCTTAAAATAATCCCCGTAGAAGAAGCATCTAAATTTAAATCACCAGTAATCGATACTACTGCATAGTTCATAATGTATCGATCTAGATTTCCTAATGACCACCCTAAAAATAAGAGTGCAAGTATTAAATTTCTGGATTTTTTTGTTACTTCATTTGTTGTCATTAAAATCCCTCCCCTGTATCAATTATGCCCCGGCATAATTCGTCCGGCATCGGCTTTGTGCTTAGGCCTGCGTGATGCAGGTCCGTTAGTTGTTATCGCATGGATGCGATGGTTTTAGGCTAACATCCTATACCTTTATTGTTTCCATTTTGATTCTTCTGCAAAATCTATACAATATTTTTCATGTCTCCCTATCGATTAATCTCCCCTCCATATAGCGACATTTTCGTTATATATTCGTATAATAATCGACTTTTTATAAATTGACAAGATTTTTTTGAAAATTTCCAATAGATAATCATATATAATTGACGTCTAAAATAAGTCATAAAACTGGGAAACCGTTGATTTATCTACATTTTTAATATTCACCAAAAGCGCAAAATTACTAAAAATTTTCTGTATTGTTCTACTTACATAAGCTTTCCACCACAACTTTTGGTGATGAACCAAAAAAATGCCCCAAAACCATTAATTGGTTCGGGACATTGATATTTTATGAAATTAACCTACAACACAAGCTGATACATTTTTATTGGTCTACCACGTGTATGCTGTAATTCTTCTCCACAAATTTCCGCCAAGCCTACACTACATAAATCAGCCACAATGCGCTGCGCATTTCGTTCACTCATTTGAAGCTGTGTAGCTAAATCCTTCGTCGTAAAATGCTTCCAGCTCATTTTTTGAACTAGCGCTTGTATTCTTGTATAGTTTTTAATGCTAACACTGCCTTTTTTTAATTTTTCAAGGATAGAAGGATCTTCAGCTCTATAGGAATATGTTAGCTCTTCGGTATTACCGACAGATTCAATAATTGTACCATCATCTTGAATCATGACAATATCATTCAATTCATTTTCTTTCGTTTGTCGTAAAGCTCTATGCGCATTTAATTCGGCATTAAATACTGTTTGCGCAAAACCTATTCCTGCTGTAACCTTTGCCTCCATTTTAATAGACAGCTGATACATTTTTTCCTTGATGAATTGAATTTGCCCTTCGATTGCTCCTCTCGTACTGAAAATTGTATATCGTCCATTTCCTTCCTCGATTAAGGAACCATCAATCTGTTCACATACTTGCAGTAAGTTTTCCTTCATGCGTAATTCTAGATATTGAATACGATATCCTTGCTTCATTCTTTCCTTCAATGAATCGAAATCTTTTATTTCGAGCATGACAGCACCAATTTGCGTCTCTTTATAATACGACGTTTTAATTTTTTCGGTAAATAGTTGAACAGTATGGTAAATTTCTGTTTTTGTAGGCGATAACCAATAGGAGGGGACCCCCATCATTTTTAGTTCCTCAGCGACTGACGGATAACATGTTATCGCAAAATCGATTTTCCCTTTCAGCCACAAATCGTAATGGAAATCAAATAATTCTTTTGGGTCAATAGCCACATCAAATTCCTTTACATACATTTTCCTGACATTTTTCTCTATCTCCGTCAAGCCTTCTGATGCCAACTGCGTAGGTAATGGGAGAATGTCAATGCTGACACTCTCAATTATTTTTTTCATTTTATAGGACTGCTCAAAAAGGCCCTTATAGATGGCCGCTTCAGAAAAGAATATATAGGCCAACTTCTCGTGTGAGACGCTTGTGTGACTAGCAATTTTATAAGGTATGTATCCCGAAAATAACCAAAAATCAACCTCTTGATTATGTGTCTCCACAAGCTGTTTTGTTTCTGTAGCAATCGCATAAATATACGGAATAAATTCCATATCCTGTTCAATTTCATGCGCTAACTCGATAATTTTTTCTACGGATTTTTCTGGGCCAATTACACCTATTTTATACATTTAAGTTCCTACCTTCTATGTCAAACTTCTCTTGTTATCAAAAATGCACAATTATTATACAGATTAACTATAAATAGTATATCGAAGAAATGATATGCTACACAAATGAAAAAGATAAATTTAACCAATTGACTTTCTTCTACTGAAAAACAAAAATTGTCAAGGAAATCTTTATCGATGCTATAGCTCTTTATAGGGGTTTCGCATTCCAGGCTAAACGCTTTCACAAAAAAACAATTTGGTGTACTGCCGCTTTGCTTTCGCAACAGATAAAACATTACTGGATTTTTGTTTCATCCCTATAAATTAGAGTAATCTGTCAGAAGAGACATGCTATGAAATGTTGATTAGAGTGGGGACGTCACAGATGAAACACTGGAGCGAGCATATAGAGGTAGCAGGCTAAAAGCATCACGTCCTGTGATAATGCCTTCGTGACCAATCCTGTTGTTGCTGTCGCTTCGCTTTCGCACAAAAAACATTTGTTGCTGTCGCTTCGCTTTCGCTGCCCTAAGCGGCTCATCAGACGCCCCCAGGAAAATACCCAGTCGAAACGGAAATCAACCCTTCATTTGATAAAAGAATCATTTAATAGGACATCTTAATGTCATTGACACAATAACTTTTTAATAGTATGAAACCCCGAATAAATTTCTTTATCCGGGGTTTTCGTTTAAACAATTTTATAAATCGTTTGCATGCATTTGCTTATATAAAATTTCTAATTTTTTCGAGAGCTTACCGCAGGCAGTTTGCCAAGCTTTACGATCTGCTTCATTATCGTCCGTAGCTGGTACGTAAAGAGCATGCACCTCTGCTACCTTTTTCAAATCACTCTCAGCCTGAGTTAGCTTAGAATAATTTTTCACGACGCTCTTTTCAGAAGAACTAAGACCATCATATGCTGTACGGATTTCTTTTACTTTCGTCTCCAAGTCATCAATATATTCACCATTTACAAGCAGTGCATTAATTGATTCAATTAATTTTAACGCAACTTCGTTAGACTGTTGTTGGTCTTGATCTTTATCAATAATAGCCTGTCGTATTTCTGGACTTACTAAACTCATTTGTTTTGATGTAAGCTTAGCAAAAGCTTTGATGACAGTTGATGGGTTACTATTAAATGATTTTTCATACGTCTTCATAAATGATTCTACTTTTTTCACATCAGAAACTGCTGTTGTTAAGATGGAAGCATTCGTAATTCGTTTTTTATCACTAGAGCTCAGCTTATTATATTGAGTTGAAAGCTCCATGATTTTCTCCTTTGGAACCGTATAAGTATCAATTGAGACAATGGTTGCAATTTCATTATTTAATTTTGTGATATCTGGTGTACTTCCATCTTCTAAACGATTATTGAGCAAATCTTCATATTGCTGTTTTGCTAAATACTGTTGATTTGCAGGTAGCTTTGCATAAGCAGTTTGTACTGTTTCAATTTTTTTTGCTTGTTTCGTAGCATCTGTTTCTTCTCTTGCAGTTTGCACTTTTTTATGGAATGACTTCACACCAGATAGGTCTTTACTAGCAGCTGTTAATAAATAATAGTTTGTTACATACTTTCGTCCAGCGGAAGATAGATTTTTATATTTTGTTGTTGCTGCATTTACAGCAGATTCAAATTGTGCAAATGTATATTTCGTTACATTAGCAAGCTTGTCAACATCAGCATTTAAAGCCAATGCAGCGGCTTTATCTGCAGGTTCCTTACCATTTAAATCAACTGTAATAGTCGGTGTATTTAATAAAAAGTCATTTGCATTATAAACAAGTGATTGTTGTAGACTAGTTAACTTATTATAAGCTTTCAATACATTTGTGTAGTTAGTTTTTAACTTACTCTCAGCCACTCCCGGCGTTTCTGAAAGCTTTTGATAGGCGTCCATGTCCTTAATAATTTTTTCAGCTGCTTTAAAATCCTTTTGTAAAGTTACCATGCTATCATATCCGACAATTTTAGCCGCTGAATTTTTCGTTAAGCCCTTATATTCATTTATAATACGGTTTACATTACTAACATGACTTTGCCAAGTAGTTCCTGACGGATCAATTGGGTAACTATCATCCGCATCGCCTATATAACTGTCAATCTCGATATTTAATCTGTCAATTTGACTGTTTTCTGCGTTTTCTGCTTGAAGTAATGTAGTCATATATTTTTCTGGTACAAGTTGAAGTTGTTTATAAGTTAACTTTTCATAAGATGTACGTATTGATTTTGCTGTAGTCACCTGTTTGCTAGGTGAATCTTTTTCTGACAGCTTATCGAAAAGTTTAATAAATTGTTCAACCTTTTTAATATCCGACTTAGCATCACTTAAAATTGCTTGGTTTTGAACAGTTGCTCGGTAATTTTGAGATAATTTCGCTATATCCTTTTCAATTGTTTCAACTGCTGTTTGTAAAGCTTCTTTGCTAGTAGCTACATACTTCGCAAAGGAATTTTCATATGCTAATAATTCTACAATTGCATGATTTAGTCTTCTAACTTCTTTAAATTCTTCGATATCTGTCGGATCTTTTAAAATGTTTTTAATGCTATTGTAAAGGGCATCATTTAGATCTAAGCTACGTTGTAATAAATCAAACTTATCATAGGCCTCTTCAATTTCTTTTAAATATTTTGACAGATCTTTTTCATTAACTTCATTCACCTTATCAACTTTCTCATTTAACTTGCTTACTAATTCTACATCCCCAACTGCTCTCTTTAATACATCATAATTCGTCACATTCGCCTTTGCTGCCGTTGATAATGCCTCATATTTACTTTCTAATGCCGTAACTTCTGCCTTAAAAGATTCTAGACTTGTTACATTATATTTGTTGTCAGTTATTAGTAAAGTTTTAATTTCTTCAATCATCGAATCAGAAGGTTCATTAGATATCGTTACCACATCAGAAACATCAGATTCTACGAAAGCAGATCCTACCTTTGCCTGTACTTTAACAATGATATCTTTCATACCTTTTTCTAAAGCATCTTTAGGAATTCTGTATGTGTCGTCAGTAGCTCCATCAATTATTGTGAAGGATTCACCAACTTTATAAAACCATTGATAGCTATATGTGATTTGACTGCTTTGCAACTTTGCTCCTGCATCATCTGTTACAATTGCCCCTCCTACTTGTACCAATTCACCAGGTACTGCATAATTTGAACTACTATCAATTCTTGGTGCAGTTATGGAAAGATGTAGTTCATTAATCGAACGGGGTTCACTCTTATACACTTCGCCTGTTGCAGTAGTCGCTTCCACGAAAACGGCTTTGCCTGCTGCTTCTACTGGTATAGTAAATGACGCTGATGTAGCACCGGAGATTGGTTTATTCGTTGAATCGTTCGAATCAGCCACATAGTACCACTGATAACCATTGACAATCGAATTTGCTGGTAAGTTTTCAATAGAAGCTTTTAAAGTTTCATTTACTGTATTTTGTCCTGTGACTGAAACTGTATTGTCACCTGCCGCTCCTGCAACTGCTGGTATAATAAGAGCTGCTGGAATAGCTGCTGCTGTAAAAAGTAATTTTTTATTCAAATTTTCATACCTCCTGTTTCATCTATTGAATTATATCGGCAACATTTTTAATAATTCTCTTCATTTTATTGATAAATTCTAAAAAGTGTATTTTCTCCCTATTCCAATGTATAAAATAATAACATTTTGATATTACTCTATTGTTTTCGCTATTTATTTAATTGATTTACATAAAACAACTTGAATGACCATTACTTTATAACCCATCCAAAGGAAATGTTACCGGTTTCAAGGTTCATCACTAAAAGTTGTGGATGACTTTTGTTAAAACGTCTACTATGTAAATAGCTGAATTTCGTTCCGGCTGGACGGTTGGGAATGAGCGGCATATATTGTTATTTGTTGACCACTCGGATTATCATGGAGATATTTTCCCGTCATCATTTTTGCTTTTCAAGTCATTGACATACAGCCATCGCTATGCTTTCGTGAGTGACCCTATGGTTGTTGGCACATTGGGAACAATTCTTCTACTAGCATGTGAGTTTCTCCTTACTAGTATGATTTTATATTGATGTGTTCTCCAGTTGCTAAATCCGCATAACATGAAATATTATTTCCTTCTATTTATCGACTCACCTCTATATAATTTATACGTCAAAGCAAAACCTCCCAATCCCACTCGTACTGTGAATTTTTGCACATTACGAAAAGATTAGGAGGTGTGAAAATAGTTCATATCTTTCTTTCTAGTCATATATTATCCTCTACTAAGAGTATCGTACTATAGGAATGAGTATGATTCCCTTCATTTACCTTAATTCGTATAGACATTCCTTTTCCTACATCGGTATTGATAGTAAACTGACCATTAAAGGCTTGTACCCTCTCTTGCATTCCCCTGATCCCCATTGAATCAGAAAAAAGAATTTCCTCCATTTTACATCCCACACCATCGTCTGAATAAATAATTTCAAAGCCATCCTCTGTTTCTAACAAATGAATTTCGACAGTGTTGGCATATGAATGTTTTAATGCATTGTTTAACAACTCTTGAAAAAGCCGAAATATCATCAAGTTCAAACGTTCATCCTCTAAATAAAGACGATCAATTGTGTAAATTAAAACAAAATCAGCGCGCTTATGAACTTTTTGAATAAGCTTCTCAAGCGCAGCATTTAAGCCTAGTGTATCTAACAATGGTGGCTTTAAGTTTTCACAGTAGCCTCTTAAATCCTTTAAAGATGTTAGCATGTGTTCATGAATCTTAGTAAGACCCGATTGAATATCCGTCTTTTTCTTCGCATGGATAAATACATCCATCTCCCTAGCAATATGGAGCTGCTCTTGTAACACCGTATCATGAAGCTCTTGAGCTAATTGATATTTTTCTTGTTCAAATCGTAGCCAAAGAAGTTTATTGAGCCATGGTAGCTGACTTTTATCAGCCTCTTTCATATGCTTTAACTGTTCTAATAGATCTTCCACCATTTTCGTATTTTCGATAAAATTATTTACATATAAAAGCAATAATTCAAGCCATAATAACTCCTCATCCTTTAGATAAATCGATTTATTATGGTCTACGACAAGTATTCTTTTATAATCTACATCTTGGTGGATAAAAGCTATATAAAAATGCTCCGTTTTCTTTATATCTCCCAAGCGGAGGTTCTCAAGTAATATTTCGTTAATTTGATGTTGTACATATTCTTTTGATGTGCTAGTTGAGGTAACCTGATGTGTTTGCAAATCATAGGTTACTATGTAAACATGTTTAATCTCAAGGTGCAAAGCGATTTCTTGAACAAATTTCTCCAGCAAGTCTTCAATCTTCACAACCCTTCCAATACTATCAACTGTCGTATACAATCGATGGATATAATCCCCTTTTGTTGAAAAAAGAATTTTTCGCTTATGATAATCTATTTTCTCTTTCATGTAGAAAAGTGCTATTAAAGAAAAGAACGTAAAGAAGAAGATTTCCGTCATTCTTGAAATAGATAAATCAGTAAGCCAATAAAGACCCATTAACAGCCAAATTGTAAAAACAAATGAAAAATTAAAATAATGGCGTAATCGGGTAATAAAGTATTCCATATCAAATATACGTTCAGTAAGCTGTGTAAATATAAAACTGTATGGGATAAGAATTAAGAATAAAGAGCATACCTCACCCGAAAGTATATGCATTTGGAAAATAATTTCCGGTATAGCAAACAAAAAAAGAAATGGTAAGAATGGGATAATAATGCTTAATAAAAACACTTTCAATTGGGGGGTTTTATATTTTAAATAGCCTATCCCTAAAACACCAAAAATTATTATTAATAAAATAAAAAATAACCACAGAGTAAAATTAGAGAATAAAGAATTCATGGACGGATAGACAATACTAAAAAAGCTAAGAAGAGCAATCACTAAAGGTATTACATATATTATTTTCATATTGTAAATTAATAGCCATTTTAAATGTAAAAATAAAAAATAATTTCTTAAAAAGTGAATCAATAGAATAAGGCAAAAAATCATGCTACTTCGATTCACGACAGTTCCAACACTATCTAACCTTCCAGATGCACCAATACTAACATAAGCCAAAGATACTGTAAGAATAAATAAAATAAGTAAATTTATCAAATCGGAATTCTTTTGTTTATAATATAAGAAGATAGAAATAATTAGACTTAAAAAGAAAAAACATGCCGGTAGGATCAATATATATAAAAGTTGTTCAGGAATGTCCAATGGGTCTATTTGTACATGAAGTAACTGCCTATCTTGCTTTACCAATGTTAACTCTTTAGCGACCCTAATAATAGGATCATATTTTATATTTTCATCAATATTTTCGCCATCAATTTCTACTATAATATCTCCTGTTGAAATTCCTTGCGCATTTGCCCATCCCTTAGAATATGGTTCAATGACTAACCATTGTCCATTCTCTTCTTTTAACTTAATTCCTAAAAAAGGCGTGCTGTAAGTAACATAAAGTAAATAGCACCCCATTATGAGATAAGTACTTATAGCAAGCCAAAGCCAGTTTTTTTTTAAAGTTTTTAGAACCAAAAGCCAGTACTTTCTAAACGCAACTCTTCATCAAAAGATGTGATGATCGCATTTAATTCAAGTTCTGTAACACCAACTAGAGAAGCTTTCTTTTCTTTTAACAAAGTTATCAAAGACGGATTTTGCTCTAAATATTGAATCATGTTAATCATAAAATCTCCTCATTTCATTAGTTTTTTTATAGTTACACTTTCTGGAATACTCTCAATCGAGTTTCAATCACAACCCACCAATTATTTCACCAGGAATTAATAGCCATAAATGCAACTACAACCATATTATACTATTATTTTACATTTAATCAACAATATTTTCTATTAATTGCTAAAAAACAATAGATTATGTAGCATTTTCACAAAATGCGCCAATTTTCACAATACTTTGTCACATCACATGCATTTCAGCAAAAAAAATTTCAGTTTCTTAATATGTCTATTTTTTAAATCTTTTAAGTCCATATTATCCACCTCCTACTTTTTTGGAATTTGATTCGGCTTACCCGTTATAACACCATTTTCAATAAATCTCCTATGGCTCACGTCACCATTTGGCTCAACAATCCATTCAAAAACACCTTTTTTGCCATTATTACTACCTGTTATTTGGTAAAAGGTTTCCCTTTTTCGTCTCTTCCCCAAACTGGTTTTACTTCATCAACCTTTTTCCAACTTCCAACTCGCTTTCCATCTATAATTGCAGTAATTGTTTGAACTAGGTGGATAGCTATATTCGCTATACCTTCCGATGCTGCTATTATTGATTGTCTCGATTAACGGATATACGTCATGCAGCTCTAAGTGAATTAGCTAATCAAAAACGGCAAAATATTAATTTTAATCATCTTGAAAAAATTGCAGAAACTTTAGAGCTAGATGACATTAGAGAAATAGTTGATTTTATAGAAATTGAAAACAAGTAAAAGTCGCTTCTTCTATTTTCAAAGAGCGACTTTTTCTACATGAATAAAGCTATTATACTGTCAGTTCAAACTTCCGTTTTACGGTTACTTGTAGTACCGTCTCATTTAGGCTAAGGCAGAGCCGAAATACCTTTTTAAATTTCCCGTTGTTTATCGCCACGGGCTTTGTCATTATCGTTTATTTAGTCACTATTCCATACAAAACTACCTCCTGCATGTAAAATGTCATCTCGCCTAATTCTCACACTTTTCTTCCTAGACACTGTTTACATGGTACTCCTTGATGGTCCAGCCTTCATGAGCTCTCGATTCTCAAACAAATCTTTTTCTTAATGTCTCACTCAAATATCAGTTGATTTAATACTAATTAAAGTAAAAAACCTTGAAAGGTATTTAGCCAATCAAGGTATGATAACAATCACATAAAATTAAGTATCAACTACTTCACCTACTGATTATCGGTGAGAATATCATAATTGGTTTTATACTCTTTCTAATACATTAAGGCTATTTTAAAGTAACTCCACTCCAACTTGTTTATAAAATTTAACTTTTAATTTCTCTTCTTCCCCCACATTTATTACCATAACTTTGTCATCTTTTTTTATACTTGTTACATTATTAAAATCACCTGTAAATACTATAGAATCATTAAATGTAATACTTAGACTACTTGTTTGTTTATAAACATCTAAAGTTAAAATCACCTTGAAATTTTGGTCATCTTTGTAAGTATAAATTAATTCTCCATCATCTATATTGCCTGTTATACTCATTGGCTCACTTTGAAAAAGTTCTAATAGATCATATTCATCATACTTTATAAACATCCTTATTCATCCTTTATTAATTATTTCGGTATAACTGTAATAACATCGCCTGCTTCATTTATAACTACTTTTACATCCTGTGTTTCATGAACAAACGTTCCGCTTCTATTACCAGGTATCTTTTTTGAATTCTTTATAGCGTCTTCAATAACTGAAGGTGGAATATTTCTTGGATCAACATATTTTTTGATATAGTCACTAAATTCTCTTGTTTGTGGTTTATATCCTAATTCTTTAGCTTTTTCAATTGCTCTACTAGTCAAAGTAGCTCTTACTTCAGAAGTGTCAGGTGCCATTCTTTCCAAAGCATGCTTAGAATAATTTCTTCCATTTATTTCTCCTCCGCCTTTTGGCAAACTCCAACCAATTTCACCCGTACCCTATGTTGTAATCTTAAAATCTACTAATAAAAAACATCCTATCTAAAAACCTTATTAAACTACTTCTTTCTCTTTTATTATCGGCAATTCATAGGCTGTTTGTGTTTCATCATGCCGTATATAATGTTTACAAGCCGTCTCATTATACAAACCAATGCTTGTCCTTTTGTTTTGCCTTCTTTTAGTTTCCGTTGGTAGTATGCATGGAATACTGGATTCCTTGGCAGCTTACTTCCTTTTGCCACTTGTACTTGCTGTACAGCTAAGTTGTAAAATAAAGCGTGTAGCGCCCGATTTCCCTGCTTGCTTTTTTGTTCCCTTCCTTTCCCACCAGAACCAAAGTAAACAGGCGCAATGCCAGCAAATCGTGCTAATTTGTTGGCATTCGGAAAACGGCGTACATCGCCTATTTCTGCAATTAAAGCCGAAGCTGTAACGAGATCTATGCCAGGCATCGTTTCTAGTTGAAAGTCTAGTAAACTCATTAACCCTTTTAATTCTCGCTCCACATAGCGCATTTCCTGCTTCTTAAATGAAATGTCTCGGACGATGCTCTTTACTAGAAAGTCTCGTGTTTCTTGGTGTTCTCTTACTGTGTTTCCATCCTCTTTCACCAACTTTAAAATTTCACTCGCTTTTTTCACCGAACATGTATTGCTACTGGCTTCTAATAAAAATATGGTCAATTGCTTAACACTTACCCCTTCTAAACACGGGGGAGACGGATATCGTTCCCAAAATGCCAATGCTGTTTTTCCATCTACCTCTGAAAAAAACTTTTTATAGCTTGGATAGTGGTGACTTAATTGAATATGCAGTTGGTTCTTTAAAGCACCTTGTGCCTTGACTAATGCATTTCTTCTAGTGACCAGTTGTTGTATTGACCAATATAAATCATGTGGTTTAGCGTCTGGTAACTGGTCTAGTTTGTTAACTAAAATTCTGGCTACACATTCTGCATCCCAGCTATCACTTTTTTGTGTGGTCATATAACTTTTGCGTTCAGCATATGAAAGAGCTGGATTTACTTCTTTTACAATTTGTTCATGGTCTGCTAAATATTTAGCTAACGCTCTCCCGTAGCCCCCAACATCTTCTAAACCAAAAATAGGTGTCAAACCATCGTCCATATGTTTATAAATATCCAGTAAAAAAGTTGAAAAAGCAGACGGTTTATTTTCAAACTTTATTTCATCTAGTTTCTCTTGCCAACAATTAACAATAACCGCACATGGTGTTGCTTATGTAAATCTACCCCCACATAGAAATGTTTCTGTCGTTCGTGCATTAACTCATCCTCCTATTCAATGGAATGAAAATGCCGGCAACCTTAGTTCGAGCATTCACCAACTGGTGCGCATTGGTACGAAAGCCTATCCATTTTCACCGTTATATGAAGATATATAAGTAAATGAGCACCTTTTTTAAGTAGCCCTTCAAATTATTGCTTGGTGTTGCCCATTTGCTTGTATTTGTCCATATGTATAAATCCCCCGATAAAAGCTTTCACGGTCTAAAATGCGCTTCACTTGTACTTTTGTAAATCGTTTTCCTTTCTCTGTTCGATGACCTTCCATGTCATTATCGTTTATTTAGTCACTATTCCATACAAAACTACCTCCTGCATGTAAAATGTCATCTCGCCTAATTCTCACACTTTTCTTTCTAGCCAATGTTTACATAGTACTCCTTGATGGCCCAGCCTTTATGAGCTCTTGAATCAAATGTCAGATTATTTTTTAACCACAAACTTCTTTGAGTTAAGAAAAAACCTTGAAAGGTATAGCCTTTCAAGGTTTCATTGAAAACTTTACCTTATTTTAATAGATATCTAACCTTTGACAACAAAAACTTATAAAATCACCTTCATTTATATCTCCTGGTAACAAATTGTTATCCAATTCTAATAATAGTTCACCTAATTTCACTTTTTCATATCGCTTATCAATTAATTTCCCTATTAATCTATAGGCAAAATAATCATCTAATTTTTCAATACTATACTCTGACTTTTCAGCTTTCACAAGATTTGAGACATTTAAACAATAAATTGGCTCTATTAATTCACTTTCTTCCAAGTAATTTAATGGTTGTGCAAAACACATTATTTCAAGTTCTCCATCTGTTACAACTACTTCAGCTTCTAAAGCTTCTTGTGAAATCCAATTTATTTTTTTTATTTTCAATATATCCACCCTTTCCTTACTTCTTTGTTTCTATACCTAAACTTGGTGCTTTTTTAGAAAGTTCTTTAACCGACTTTATATGGAACGTGGTTATATTTCCTGTATTTCTATCTAGCCCAACAAATCCGTATTTTGCACTTCCTTTTCCACCTACAAGTTTCACATATCCATTCATTTCTGGTACATATTGTCCTGTCTGAATAACGTGATTAGCATCTTCAAGATAAGTCTTTAAATTGTATTGGTTTTTACCCATTGCATCCATTATCTCTTTACTATGCTTTTCATAATGTATTATAGCTTCATCACCTTTGAATTTAATAAGTTTATCCGTACCCTTAGGGACATCACCTTTAGCTGATGCCGAATTTTTAGATGATTTAGCAGCTGCTTCGGTTGCATTCGTCGCATTTTTGCTACTGGAGAGGAAATTTAATGCGGTTTTTCCACCTTTTCCAACTACTTTGGCATATCCACCACCTATGATACCTACCGCTGCTATCCCTCGATCCACCGCACTCAATTTTTCCAGTGTAAACGGATCAAATCCAAAGGCCGTTTCAAAAACGGCTTTGACATTACCAACGACTGGAATGAAATCAGCTGCGGTTGATATTGCTTGACTGATGCTTACAGATTTAACAGCTATTGTTGCTTTCTTTGTCGCACTTTTAGCCACATTAACAGTTGTTTTTGCTGCTATTTTAACTGCCTTCACAGCTGTTTTCGCTGCCTTTTTAACTGCCTTTGCAACTGTTTTTACATACTTCTTGGCCTTTTTAACTGCTTTTTTCACAGCCTTTTTAAACTTCTTGACCAATTTGCTCTTGGATAAATTATTTTTTAGCTTCCTGGCTTTTGTTAAGACCTTGCCTAACTTTTTCTTGAGCTTTTTCTTCGCTTTTTTTAAGGCTTTCTTTAGTTTCTTTTTGGCCTTTTTGATTTTCTTTTTAGCCGCTTTTTTAACTTTCCCTACAACGGGAATACTGCTTAATGCACTACCTAATGCTCCGAAGAAGCCTTTCCCCTTTTTCGCCATTAGGCATCACCCCCACCAATAGGGATCATGCCCATGACGTCTAGTGCGGATTCCAGGTCAGCGCCTTCTCCCGATCTATTAGACACGGTCACTGGTGCTTTGTTCGAGCCTTCCATTGTCACAACCTGTCCCTGAATATCGGTGATTCCATCAAAAACGATACTGCTGGAGCCACATGTTAAGCGCATGGACTCTGTAGCGCTCATCGAAATGCTTTTCCCTGCAAAGGTGATCGTATCATTGGCTGTTAGTGTAAGCGGGTGCTTACTATGTACTTCTACTCCGCTTCCCTGATCCAGCTTTAGGAAAACGGCTCCTTCCTGTGCGGTAAACGCCACCGATTGTGGGTCTAGCTTGATGTCCTTGCCTTTTGGCGTACCCCAGTAGGACGTTTTCGGATCGGCTGTTTTTGGGTTCGAGTCGCCGCCCTTTCGTACACTGTGGCGAACAATAGCTGCTTCCTCCTGATGTGTCGGGAAGGCTAGATGAACGCTATCCCCTTCCTCTGGCGGGCTGTAAAAGCCGCTATGTCCTTCTGCTGTATAAGGCGTAGCAAGTGAGAACCATGTGGCTTCTTCCTTTTTTTGTACCTCATCAATGGATAGGTGCAGGCGTACTTGATCTTTTTTGACCTCTAATACCTTGCCCTCAATCGCTGTGCCTTGCAGGGATGGAATATTTAGTCTTTCTTGACGAATGCCTGCCTCGGACAGTAAATGATACTCATATGTAAGGACACCTTGTTGCATGCGGGCTATGGATTTGGCCACAACTAGATTCTTGTTTTGGAGTTGGATACGGTCACCGAGTGCTACTGTTTTTTTGGACTCGATGACATAGGATACTGTATCCCGCTCCTCCATTGGTCGCTCACTGTCATTCACTCGCGTATGTAAATACTTGGAGCGATCTTTGGTGATTGTATAGCTAGTAGCGGACAGTTTTTCTAATCGACCTTCTGGGAGACCGAACCATAGCTTAGGTTTATCGGCATCTACTGCTGGCACAAGCACTGTTCGAAAATGTGAGGCCATGCGCTTTAGAAATTGCCAGTCCGTCTCCCTGTATTGTAATATAAATTGCTTTAGAGGAGTAGCCTTCGACGCGGTGTCAATAACATCTGCACCTGGATAATTAGCAAGTACTTGCTTGAGCATGGCATGATACGTCATCTTGTCATGCTGGAAAGAGCGAGCATTGCGTTTACAATCCAAGGTAAATGTAGATGACACCGCTTCTAGCTCAATTTGGTACACGCCTCTCACCATACGAACAGCCACTTCGGATACTTGCCCCTTAAAAAGCGCTCGCACACGCTGTCCATTGCGTTTTTGATAGAGCTCTATTCGATCTGAACTGCTAGCCATTTGCATACAGCGATCTTGCTTCTCCTCTGGGATGAATCCCGTTATTGTTAACCTTGCATGGTCGTTCACAGTTTGGGTCAAGCTGAGATCATGCAACGTCTGGACCTCATAGGGGGATACGAGCTCAAGCTCTCCGTATCCAATCACTTCCTCATACGTGTTCACATAAATACCCTTCTTTCCTCAGGGAGATGATGGTTATTCTTGGCCATCATCTTCTACCTTTATCGTCCCGCAATATAGGCACATATTAGTAGATTGATTGATAAGCGCGGGACAATGCTCAATCAACTGATCGGACTTTCCGTTAATCCATGGCATTGTGACCACTGGTGTACACGGCATCGGTTTCAAAACACCATTATTAGCCGCTGTTGCCGCTGCAACCGTAGGATTAGATAATGATTGACATAAACCAAATGGCTGAATATTGACATAGGGCTTATAATCCATCGTGTTCATCTTTGCCTTGTCTTTTGTATAAACGCCATGGCTTACAGGCATTTTTAAAATGCTTGTTTGATCGCCCTGGGAGCACGATAATTTAGCACCAGCAACTACATAACTGTGCTGCTCATCCCCTTTTGTCTGCATTTCTCGAAAACCACCCTTTCTATCAGAAATGTGCATTCACATCGCTTTAAAACTAATCACTTAGATAATAATGCTTTCGTCTGTTTTATCTTTGCCTTCTACAAACAACTCTTTATGTTGTTCTTACTATCGCTAGTTATCTATGAATTTAGGATTTCGTTCCATTTGCCTTCCGTTTGCACTTTGCGTAATCGAATACCTCGAAATGCTCGGCGCAATATACTTTCTGCTAGCTCAATATTGACAATGATGTAATCCTCTTTAATACCTTCAATTTGAAAGAAGGTGTATGGTGCGGCTAAAGTCTCATCAATAACGAGCTTTTTCAGCGTTTTGTCTAGATGGAATTCGGTTTGTGCTGAAAGACAGGCCACTTTTGGCGGAATGGAGAGCCAATATAACGTCTGTTTTAATTTCGGCATATCTACGAGAACAACGGCTTTAAATGGTAAGCGCGGCTCATATTTTTCCACTAGCTGCTTTACTGGATCAGCTAAAAGAGCAATGGGCTTTTCGATAAAATCGATATAGACATTTTCACTTTTATCTAAAACAGGAAATTGGCGCTCGAGGTCATCTAGCTCCTCCATTCTTTCCACTGTTAATAGTTCTTTTTTAATAATTTTTGATAGTCCAACTGGTTCTACAGCATTCGAGATACGCTCATCCTGAGATAGAATAAAATAGTTCATCTTTTAATCTCCTTTTTCACGACATCTATTTCCAAATGACACTCGCTATTTGGAATGGATCTAGCTTCAGATGTTCTCGTGCTTCCTTCGAGAACACAGCTTTTTCTAAATTGGCGCCTTCAAAACGGGCATTCTTGACGTTAGCGCCGATAAAGCAAGCACCTCGTAAATTAGCTAGCTCAAAATCAGCGCCCTCTAAATTAGCATCAGTAAAGCGCACTGGGAGATAGCCTGGCATTTCCCACTTCTGCCGATCAGTTAGTCCGCTTGCACCCTGAGCTTGTTGAAAGTTAGCACCTTGCAATTGACTATTACTAAAATCTGCCTCATGGATCGAACTGAAGCTTAAATCAACGTCCATTAGCTGACTATTCCTAAGATTGGCGCCAATAAGTAAGCAATTACGCATTTGGCTCTGTGCTAAATTTGTTTTCTGGAAAAAGGCATATTGAATATCTAAGTCTTCATAGTTGCCACCAGATAGATTTAAGTTGCTAAATACTTCATACGCATATTCATCCTCTAATTTTTGAGCTAGCCAAGCCTTCATTTCTTCGATATCCTTCGAGGAGAAATCCTCGCTATAGACAACTTCATTGACATCCAGAAATTCACCTATACGAATTTCTACAGCAGCATCACGATCAAGTGCTAAATATTCGGGACATCTAATAATGTCTGGCAATGCATATCGAGCAAGGCTAATAACATATTGATGAAAATGAGTTACTTCCTTAAGCTTGATGTGCTCAATATCCGCTTGGGTAATGGCTCCCATGAATGTTTTGCTGTATAAATATAGTTCCTCAATGAATTGCTCTAAAAAGCTTAGAGCCCAGCTTGCATCATAGGTCGTTACAATAGGTCGAAGGTCAAAGAACCATTCCTCATCTGTCCCTTCTACTAGATAGTGATGACGCCCCTCCAGTAGCTCTGTACGCAGCATGGAAAACGTGATATGTCCAATTGGCCCTTTCTGTTGAAGAGCTTGTTGCTGCTGTAGCTGACGACAAATGGTTTGAAAGGATTTTCTAAATTCCTCAGCAAGTTCATCCTTTGAGGCTTGGAAAAAATCCTCTAACGCCAAAAGATGTTTCAACCGTCTTTTCTCTACTTCCGTGTCATAAAAATGCTGTAAAACTCCTTGTGCTTGCATATGGGGTCTCCTTCTTTCTAATTGGCCTTTACTTCTTTCCCGAAAATTTGCACACTGCCATCCATCGTTATTTTACTTTCCTTGCATTTTAATGAAATTTCATCTTCCGCAGTCAAAAGAATTTTCTTACTAGAATTGACTGAAATATCTGCCTCGGAAATAAGCTTAATTTCCTTTTTACTAAAAATTTCGATACCGCTCGCTTCATTTAAACGGATAAAAATATCGTTATCCTGTGCTGTAATGACAATTTCCGTAGGGCTCATCTTAATTTCTTTGCCAAATGCTGTTCTGTAATATTTCGTCGAAGGATCATCTAGCTTATTGGTTGCGCTGCTGTCTGAATTTTTTCGAATAGAACTGCTGGCAATTCCCTCTTCTTCACGATAAGTAGGAAAATATACATGAACAAAGTCGTTCATTTCAGGCATACAATACCAGCCACTATGCCCTTCAGCTGTATAAGGTGTTGCATAAAGGAACCAATGCGCCTTCCCTTTATCCTGTTTTTCATCAATAGTTAGATGGACCTTAATATGATCCTTGGCAACCTCCAACACTTTACCTTCAATAGAGACACCAGAAATTTCATCGTTAAATAGTTCACTTTTGTTCATGCCATTCTTCGTTGAAAGTGTATAACGATGCTTGAGTAAGCCATCCTTCATCGACGTATAGGCTTCACAAACATAGAGTGTATACTTCTGGAAGGTTACGTGGTCGCCTATGGCAAGTACCTTATCGGTTTCTACTTCATAGTACAAAAAGTCATGTTCTCCCATACCACCATTGCCGTTCTCTGTATAGAGGAGATAGTCTGCTAGTTTTTTTCTTGTCGTATAGTGATAGTCTTCTAGCTTTCCTTTTGCATGGCCAGTAGGGACACCAAAATGGAACTTTGGCTTATCAAAGGTAGCAGCCGGAACTAGTCCAGTGTTATAGCGGGAGGCAAGGCGTTTTAAAAACTCCCAATCGGTTTCTCGGTACTGTAGCGTAAACTTGCCTAATTTTCCTCCCTTTGTAGCCTCATCAATCACATCGAGACCAGGGTAAAAGGGACTCAATTGTTTGAATAGAGAAGAATAGGTCATCTCTTTATCCTGATAGGAGCAATTTTTCTTCTTAATATCGAGTTGATATGTATTGGACGCCGCTTCTACTTCGATATAATAAATATCTCGAATAGCACTGACTTTGACGCCTAATATGACCCCCTTAAATAACGGGGTAGGTGCACCTAAATGATCGAGCTGATTCACTTCAATGGCTGAATGGACCTCTGTCATTTCCACGTACTGATCTCGAACTTCCTCAGGTACAATGCCCGTGAAGTGTAATGTCGCGTGCTCATTCATTTTTTTTGTGAGTGTAAGCTCTTGAATGCTCACTAGCTTAAATGGCAGTACTTGTAGATTATGATAGGCAGTTACTAATCCACTCATCGTATTCCCCCTCCTATCCTTTTGTTAGGTGCAAATTGCATTGTTTTCATCATCGCCCTTGCGATAGGACGCCAAGTCTCAGTATCCTCCTCCGTACAATTGAACGTACCGATAAGCGCTTGCCCATCAATCGAGATGAAGAACATTAAATTAAAAATCTCGCCATCAATAGCAGGTGTCATGACCTCGATAAAGCCAACTGTTTTGTCATTTATTTTGATCACATCGGTATCAAACCATTGTGCTGCAGGCTGAGCTTGCTCAAGAACGTCAATCATATTTTCCTGAAACTCAGCTACACCCTCATCAGGTAACGAATGTGATGTCTTGTTGAAGGCAAAATTGATAGTAGATGATTCATCTGTATAAATAATGTTCGGTCTTCGTTCTGACGGATATTTTAATGAGGCTAACTGGGCTGGCATGATTGAAAATAGCTTCGGCATTCGGAACGAAATTTTTCCATCCATGACACGCTGATCAATGACCGGCACTTCCTGCTCATCTATTTGGACAAAGTCCTTGTAAAGGTCAATTGCTGCTAGCTCAGACTGTTCCTCCTGTATAGGCTCCTCAGGCGGTGTTTGCTCCGCTTTTAAAGCTGCTTCCTTTTGCGCTAATTCATAATGTTCCTGCTCTCGCATTTCATTTCTAAGGGCGATAATTTGTTCATCTAAATATTTCAACCCATTCACCTTCCGTTTCTTGAACGTTTTTCATCAGCAAACCATCAGCTAGTCAACAATCATGCGCTTTGGTCGCCCTTGACTGTGTCCTGTCATACGACCACCGCGCTTTGATTCCACTAAAATACGGTTCAAGTATTTATGAATCTGACTATTAGAAAATGTTTGGTAATCAAGCTCTAGTCGATTACAAATATAGAAATCGATCGCATCTCGTTGTACGCGCTCCTGATTTAAGCACTCTAAAGCAAAAGCTATATCATACGGATTCGCGGGCCGATTTTTTAACAGCTCTCGTGCAAAATAGTGCAAAATGATTGGATGATAGGTGCTTTTTTGAAAACCAGCATACTGACAGTGAAGATAATTGACCGTATTGTATTCAGTAGCAAAATCGAGAAAATCATTATGCTTTGAACGAAGTTTGGCACCCGATTTTAATTTAAAACGCGCTAACTCTAGCTCATTATGTACTAGCTCTAGCGAATCATCTAGGACTATCTCTGTTGTCAGGTTGCTAAAATCTAATTCATTTACTTCTTCAGCAAATCGTACTTTTAAAATCGTTTCGCTTCCTGTTGCGGTATAAGGAAGCTCATAGCTACTATGCAGCATATAGAGCTTGCCATTATGCTTGAGAATGCCTTTTGTAATGATGAGGCTTGTATCCGCTACGATAATATTGGCACCAGCAATAATGCCATTTGAATAATCTTGAAAATATAAATCTAAAAATTCTCTTGGGTAATCCCGCAAATTTTCCAGCATGTCTCGCTTTAAAATGCGGCCTTTTTGAAAATGTGGATATTGATTGGCAAACAAGCTGTCACCCACCTCTTTTCTTGTTTTTCACTGTTTCATTATGCCTTGGCGTAATTGCCGCTGTCGCTTCGCTTTCGCGCAGAAAACATTTGCCGCTGTCGCTTCGCTTTCGCGCAGAAAACATTTGCCGCTGTCGCTACAGATAAACAATGCGTCCGAAATCGCCTTTGTCCTTAGGCCTGCATGAGGGCCGACACGATGTCGGTCATTTCAGTAATGCCACAAGACATGGCGTGTTTACCGATACAGAGCTAGCCGTTATCGTATATTTAGGCAAACATCCTCTGGAAACCTGATCACTTCCAGGGCTTACCCGATCACTTTACAAGGATACCTGATCACTTTCGAGGCTTACCCGATCACTTCTCAGGGATACCCGATCACTTTCGGGCCTTACCCGATCACTTCTCAGGGATACATGATCACTTTCGGGGCTTACCCGATCACTTAATAAACCCTTTCTATCCGTCGTAGGTGTTACTTTAATCCATCAAAGAAATCCAGCTCAGACAAATCGGTTTCAAAGGCAAAGAATTCCTTGCTTCCGATAAACAACTGTTCGTCTTTTCTCGCTACTGGAACTACATGGAAGCCCCAATGATCTTCGCCTGCAAAGACAAAGAACTTCACTTCTCCATTCATGATGGAATCCGTCTCGTCCTGCGGAATTTTAGCTTGATAGTGCATGGCAATATTGTCATAAAGAACAGGTGCATAATCCTCCTGACGATTTAAGTAAGTGTATTTATACGCTGAGTGATTGTCGCTGCCAGTGAGGAAAAACTCCACCTCTTTTACACCCCATGGGCGAGAAATCGTACCGTGAATTTGATTCAATCTTTCTAAGCTACTAATCAGTAATTTTTCCTGGCGATTGTGCGTAAAGGCACTGACAGCATAAGGAACAACTGGCGCATGATTCGTCACTTCTGTTTCAATCATGCCAATTTTCTTGGCATTTAAATAACGAAGTGCTCCTCTTAAACAAGCAAGCTTTAACTCTGGCACTTTCCCGACATTTTCAGCTTTTTGTCTAAATTCAATGCTGCGCCCTGGTACAAATTCCTTTAAAGCCTCGCGAAATGCGTCTATTTTACAGGACTGTCCCGTCAATTTAATGATGGAATAGTCACTCAGAATGCCACTCTCATAAAATTCCTCTAAAAACTCTCGCACGATATCATAAATATCCGCCTTTATGAGATGATTGATTTCTTTAATGTTGAAAAAGACGTTTGGATAGTCATAGACTTCCTTAAATTGATTGTTTTCTAGCAACGATAGGCACCAGCGATCTACTGCTGTCACATTTAGATCGCTATCGTGCTGCATTTCGTTATCCGCATAAAAACGACTTCTTAATATGCCTGTTTTGCGGAAAAATTCCTTCTTCATCTCTTCTGCCATTTCCCATAAGAAATAATAATTATTGCGAACACGTAGGTACTCATCACGTGTTCGATTTTCATATTCCTTAAATCGTGTAGGGATAATAGTTTCGGCATCTAAAAAGGCTTTTTCGAATTGCTCGTACACTGCGTCAACGCCATGATCGTCTACATATCGATAAATATCCTTCCCTGGAATATCGATTAATGCATCGATATCATAATCATTTTTCCCTCGACTATAATAGTTGGCAAAGACGATTTTCATAAATTGGAAAATGCGATACGTAATATTGTTGCCACCAAAATTCGTATCTCCATTTTCATAGGTAGTATGAATATCAATTTTGTAAGAAATATGTCCGTCCTCTATGCGAAACTTACAAGAAGAAAGGTCTGTTGTTCCGCCCCCACAATCGATCACGAGCGCTTTGTATTCCTTGCCATCGAGAAAACTATCATTTTCGATTTGATTGGCGATCGTATTATAAAGAACGGACATCCCTTCATCGAGGGCATGCTCTGTTTCGATTTGGTATTCAGGCAAAATCGCACGAAACATATCTAAAAATTGCGTCTTCAGCTTAACGGGACTGGAAATATGTAAATGCTTGAAGTGACATTTAAATTGATGCTCCGCCATTCGAATAATATAAAGCATAAACTCTCTTAAAATTTGGCTGCGTGGTACAAGTGCAGTATTCCCGTTGGCATCCATCACCTCTTCCAGCTTGGCATAATTACTAACCCATCGTTTAATACCTTGGAATTTCGTCGCCAAAGATGTATAGCTATTTTTTTTCATCATTTTTAATGCTTCATAGCCGTAGTGATAGTTAACTTGGTCTGCATTTGAGCAATCTGCTACAGTCATGACCGTCGGCACTACTTCAATCCATTCATTTTGATGAAGTGGGTCTGGAAATTGTACAAAATTGATGCTATTTAGCTGAATTCTGTTATTTAATAAATCATGACTACAAGGGGAGGACACATAATCACTCTCTAAATAGACACCAGCCGTTGTATTTGTTGTTCCAAAATCAATCGCAAGAATGGCATTGGTTGTTTCCAGCTGTTTCATCTGTAAATCTGGTATTGGAACTTTATAATAATGAAGATTTGTTGGCGGAAGTGGGGTCTCCTGATAGTACGTCTTATAGATATACTCAGAATCTTGCTTTCTTAAGAAAATAAAGCTGTAGTTTTTATTGTTTGTCTTCCGAATACCTATTGCTTGATCAGCAGCAAAATAATATTGATTTGGGACTTCGTCGTCTTTAAGGATATGAAGAATGCCGCAAAGATCCAGGTGCTCATTGACTAGTAGTACATTGGATTCAACAAGAAAACCGCCTGTTTCTACAAAATACTGATCGGGTTTATCGATCTTCATGCCACTATATAAGCTCATTTTGGCAGGAATTTTAATGTCACCATTGTCAGACATCGGCGTTTTTAAATACTCTTGCATGGCCGCTTCTACTCGTTCAAAACCCCCATCCTTTTTTTCTCTAATAAGAGGGTTTTCTTCAGAGCCACGGTATCTTAAAATCTTGTCGATTAGCTCGTCTCTTGTCAGTGTATTAATAAGCCCCGTCACAAGCTTTTCCTTATAGCAAATATTTCTAAGCTGGAAGGTTGTCATTTCCATTAGCTCTACTCGTGTATAGGTCATATATTTTTTTTCTGTATTACGCTTATTGGCATACAGCTTATATGAATAGTTAGTTGTCATCGAAATCCCTCCTCTGCTCTGGTTAGTAAAGAGCTATTCGATCTAGCTTCATCGTTTCCTCTGCATCAATAATGCCGAAGTGATATTGCCAATAAACCTCCATATGAAAGCCTATTGGCAAAAAAAGTTCTCGTACAAGCTGTACCTTTCGCTCATTCTGTTTTGTCTGCTTTTGACGGATGTATAAAAGCAGCTCATCCTGGTCCTCCGATTTCACATAAATCATGCAATGCTTAAAGAGTTTTTTCAGCGTATCCTTTAATAAGTAAATTTCTTCACCTGTCTCGTAAAGCCGTAGCAAGTTCAGCGCAACGATTTCTTGCTCCTTTTTCGTAAAGGCATGAATATTGTCACGCACCAATTTACCAAAAACATCGGCCTCGATTTCCCTTAAAATAAAGCGAATATAGAACTCTCGTTTATTCATGCCCTGCATACGATCAATTTCAGCTAAAAAATGCAATACGGTATCTAAAAGGTAATCCCTAGACTCAATATCTGAAGTATTATCAGGGTGGAAAAGATTATTAAAAATTCCGTAATAGCGATAATACGGATTTACTTCAACATGCTGTTCAACATGCTGTACATTTAATAGTTGTGGACTAAGTTCCATATAAGGTGAATAGGCTTCGGCAAGATGAAAATAGACATCCTTTTTAGAAAGGCCTTCATCCTCAGCCTTAATGAGCAAATCCCAAATATAGTTCATAGCCACACACCTACACATTCATATTCGAAGAAATGTCGTTGCACTTCTGATACGAGGAAGCTTAAAATATCGTTTGCCATAAAGTTTCTCTCCTCATTCGCCTTAAACTTTAATAGCATCGTTTTTTTATGATTTTTTTCTCCTATCATTTCCGTTAAAAAAGTGTTCGCACAATGCGTAAAGCTTGTTCCAGAATAGGCGTCCACTAGTTCGACATCTACAAGTTCAAAGCTGTCAGCTGCCTCGAAGGAATTAATCATACGCGTAATGTCGCCCTTCGTTTGAATATTGGCCGTATACTTGTTAGCAAATTTGTGTATAAAATGCTCGATTCTTCGATTTGATACAAGCTCGTAATTTAATTTCCCGATCTTCTCATCTTCCATTTTCGCAATTTTGATTAGCTGCCAAACCCCTGACTTATCCTGGGGTGAGACAATGGTTAATTCATTGTCTGAACGTTTCACGTAACGAACATTATCCTCTTCAGCCTCAACAAGATAGCCATGCTCGTTGCCGATTTTACGTATGGAGAGGACATGTTCATAATTCACTTTGTCGATAGCAGGAACGGGAAACCCGACATTTTTGACCTCATGACGTTCAATATTCCATAGCGGAACCATATTTAGACGTTTTTTGTCCTCATACTCTTCCAAATCAACGATTATTTCAGTAATTTCAGCATTGTCATCTAAAGGTGGGCAATCTACTAAATTGACATTAAAAAATTTATAGACAAATGGATGATTAATGGTTTTCCATCGTAAGCCATTTATTTGGAAAAGCGGGTATAGCTTGTTCATTTCTTGTAAATAGTCCGTATTTTGTGAAAGACTGACCTTAATGTCCACTTGTCCTTCTGTCGTTACTAGCTGTCCATGAAAGCGTCGCTGCCCAGCAAGTAACTGTTGGATTTTTGTGGAATCACATTCTAGAAATAATGTGAATAGGACTGCCGATTCATTGTTTTTAAACGCTTCAAGCATTTTTTTAAAATTGATTGATGTACTTTCTAAATCAGCTGGCCGCATTGGGAATAAGCATTCATGAATAGGGTCAACATCCTCCCGAGAACTTAACGTCACATAAATATCAAACCTATTTTCGACATCATCTATTTCGTTGAAAATGCGTTCCTCAAGCTTTTTGTTCATGTCATTCTGATAGTCGATTAAATTTACAAAAACGCCACTGACGATATCCTTTAGCAGTTGACGTTGCTCTAAATCCTCTATTTTGCGTAACCGTTCAATCATAAGCTCTTTCATCAAGTTATTTTCCCTCTTTCATCACTTCAGCATCAGATGGCTCATCCGCAGCTGTCCCTTGGGATGCATTATCGGCAGCTTGTGCTTGAGGAGGAGGATTTAATTTATCATTGGCGTTCATAACCTTTCGCTCAAGCCCTAAAACCTTCGACAGCAGCTCTGTCTCCTGATAAATTTCCTGTGCGAGTGTATAATATTCAATTGCTTTCCCAAACTCTTGGCGTGCATAGCTCTGGTCCCCGCTTTTTTCTAAGCCTTCAGCCTTTAATTCCTTCTGGGCCTTTTTCAATTCGGCAATTTTAGCCTCTGTGTCCTCTATTTTTGTCTTTATTTCAGGTTCACCAGTAAAGGCAATTGTCAGCGCTTTTTTTCTTGCCTTTTGATACGTTTCAAGAGCTCCATTGTAATCCTCTGCCTCAAATCGAAAATCTCCATCCTTCACTGCATCAGCAATTTGTACAATGGTGTCCATATTAGCGATTCTTTGTTCAACTACTGCTTTCCCAAAGTCTTTCATAAGCTTTCCTTCTTTTTTAGCCTTTTCAAATGACTCAAGGGCATCGTTAAATTTACCTTCTTCCGCTGCTTTATCTCCATTGATAATCAGGTCGGTAACCCTTAATTTTTTAGCTAGTACATTTCTATGTATTGGATCCTTCAATTTTTTGGCTGCATTTCTGCCCTCACTATATTCCAGCAACGCCTTATCATAAGCTCCATCTTGAAAATAAAGGTTTCCGCTCTTTTCATGGTCTTTCATCTCGACGGTTAATTCAGCCATTTTTTTGGCTTGCTTTGCCTGATAAAAAATCGTGCCTCCACCTACGACTAAAGCTACGATTAATGCAGTTGCAATCATTTTGATGTATTTCATTTTTTTCTTATTCGTTTCCTGATACACCTTATTCGCAAATATAGCTGCGATTGTGTAATTATTGACCACTTTCTTTTGCCTGCTTAACAGTACCTCTTCTAATACATCAATGTATGGCTCAGGCTCCTTTGCATCTTCCAACGCATCGGCCATTTCAATTTCATTGACATCTTCCCAAAAGCCGGCTGTACAAAGCACAAGTACATCGTCATCCATTAGTTTCATTTTCTTCGAAACAAAAGGCTGGAAATCTTTTGGTTTACCAAGATAATTTAATAAATTAGTTCTTTCCTCATGCTGGCTAATATCGAGCGAACGATTCCTAGTATTGACGATCTCTTGTGCTAAGCTTTGATCCGTGCTTTTATACGTCAAAGTACCATTACGGAAATGATACAGCCTCGAATTTCCTGCAACGGCCACAATCATCTTGGAGTAGTCTGAGACGACCATGACAATACTCGCCTTCAATCTCACCCTTAAGCTTTGAGCTTGAAGTATGTCTTGCGCATTTTTCACATATTTTTTAATGCTTCTTCTAGACATGGATGGCTTTTCCATAAATTTTTCTAAAATTGCCTTCACAGCAAGCTCTGCACTACTTATTTCCTGATCAGAATCTAACCCTTTTACAGCTACCCAGCAGGCTACATCGTCCAGCTCTGTATAGGCAAAGTAATCTTTATTTTGCAAAAATGAGCCCGCTTCGGATAAAAAGCTTGTTTTAAAGTTGCTATTTTCCTTTCTCATGATACCTCCTCCTTATTTACTGACCCATTTAAAGATGCCCTGTACAATGTTTACCATGTTTTTTCTAAAATAACGATGGTTGCATTATCTTGATTTTTTAAACGTTTTTGTTCAACGGCTTTTATCATGTCTTGAGCAATATCATACGGAGTCGCTTGCTGAGAGAGAATTTTCTCCATTTCAACCTCTGTTAAAGTATCATAGACGCCATCACTAAATAGACAAACTTTATCCCCTCTATTTAGCTGAATCGGACTTTTTCCTATATCCATATTTTTAAAGCCTTCATACCCTAAATAATTGATCAGTCTCTTTTTCAAAGGATTTTCCTGCACCTCAAGCTGCGATATTTCACCAGATATATATCGCTCGGTTAACACTGATTCAAAAATATGCTTTTGATTGATGGCCTTAAATTCTCCATTTCGAAAAATGGTTATAACACTATCTCCAACGGCTCCCCAGTGAAGAAATCCGTTATCATCAATAACGGCTGCCACTAATGTAGTACCACCATTCGAGCCATTTAAATTTTCGACAATCATATGATTACTTGCAAAAGCGGCTTCCTTAAAAAATTTTTCTAGCGTATTTAGACCGCTAAGCTTTTTAAATGCTTCTATAAATGTATTGACAGCAACCGTGCTTGCCATCCTACCGTTTGCTAAACCACTAATACCATCTGCCAGGACAGCAATTGTTCCATATGTCGTTTCAGCTGTAGAGAAATAATCATCCTGCTCTTCACGTCTGCCAATTGTTTGGCCATTTCCGATTGCTATTTTGTTTTTTTCATTTTGTTGCGCAAGCATGTTTCGAATGATTAATAAGGCAACGAGTACAACGATAAAAATAAGGGCAATTATGTATGGCAGTAGTTTCTGATCCATTTATCATCATTCCTCACTGTTGTTGTTTTCCCATTCAAAATGAACACCACATAAGGGAATAAAAAGAAACATACTTCTGCCTAACTGAATCACATCATACGCTGCTAGCTCTGTTGGCGTATAAACCGCTTCATTATTCAGATAAGCTAAGCCTGATGCATCTCCTGGAAGTAGATAAAAATTTCTTTTTTTAGGATCATAAACAATGACTGCATGATTACGCTGAGAAATCGAATTATCTCCAACAATACGAATGTGCATATCCTCAGCTCTACCAATAAAGTTTTTTTCCGATAAAATCCGATAGTCTCGACCCATTTGAGGCCCTTCAATACAAACTAACCATCCCGTTACCGGATCAATGCCATCCATTTCTCCGAGGTATGGCATTGTTTTATCATCTAGCTCTGCTACAGCTGTTTGCTGACTGCTTGGTCTTTGCTCTTGTTCCACCATGACATTGCAATATGGACAAACATTTCTATGTCTTCTAGAACTAAACATGTGACCATTCGTACATCTAATCAAACTCATTTTCGAATATCCCCCGTCTATGTTACGAATTTACCTGTCTTTTATTTCACTAAAATTCGTGTATTTGCTATGTATATCATGTCTCCATTACCGATTGGGTAAGGGTTTTCGTGTTTTATTCTATTTTTAACGCGCTTATGAGCTTTTTTGATGCCAACACCATTTACCGAATCAACATCCTCTATGTACCATACGCCAGAAACATGGTTTAATACGGCATGTTCATAGTTAATAAGCGATGCATATTCTGTACCGCTTAAATCGATATCCGCCTTATTGTCAGCTGAACTTTTTCCAATAAGTAATGATGTTTGGTCATCTATCTCCCATTCATCTATTTCAGCTCCTCGATCATTGAGGAGAACTAATTTTCGAATTTTATTGTTGTTTGTCACATTGTCAAATGTATGTCTTGCTTCATATTTCATAGAGCCATAAATAGTTGCTAGTATGACCAGCATTAGTCCAATAATTGTTTTCAACATAAAATCCTGATTCATGACAAATACGTATAGAATAAAAAAGAAGGCGATTGTGATAATAATAATATCGAGTATTTTTATAATCATTTGTTTCTTTGCGTTTTCAGTGTATGCATCCATTGAATTTTGACCATACATGGTATCACACTCCTTCATACTAGCTATGGCTTCGTTTTACTTGTTAAAAAAACGTTCAAATAAATCAGTTGTATCTAATGGATTCTTCTTTGCATTCTTGTTAAGGGTTGATCCCATTTCCTTTGTTTTAGGGTTAAAACCAAAAAAATGTTCAAAGTTCTTTTCAATATTGCCCATATTAAAATCTGGCTTTTTTTCAGTAGACTGTCGGCGTGAAGACTGTTTTTCATTTGTCTGTCCCTTACCCCAACTTTGACCAGCTCCATCTAGTTGAGCATCATATGCTTCTCTTGACGCTTGATCCTTTAGTACTTTGTATGCCTCTGTTACTGCTAAAAAAATCTTTTCAGATTCTTTGTTTCCACCGCTTACGTCTGGATGATGTTTTTTGGATAGTTTGCGATAAGCGAGTTTTATTTGTTGCTGCGTGGCGTCTCTACCGACACCTAACGTTTCATAATGCGTTTTCATGTTTTCATCCCCAGTATTAGGATTATTCAAAATTATCTAAGGAACTATGAAAGTCCCTTAGATAATGTGGAGTGCTATCAAGCAGCAATCTTAGACAGCATAGCCGCCTTCGATTTTCGCCAAGTCTGTTTTGTCTTTCTTTTGCTTAATGAATAAGTAAAACTCACCAATACCTTCTGTGTCACCATATTTTTCTGTATAGTCAACAACAAAAGCATTTGGGAAATGAATTTTTCTTACTACTTGATCAGCAGAAATAACTTCTAAAGTTACTTTACGGTAACAGTCAGACTTTTCAGCTGGTACTAATGACCATAATCCTAATTTCATCGTGTCATCTGAATTGTCACCATCAGTTGCAGTAAGAATTTTACCTTTTACTTTTAAAGTTGCTCCAACATCTGTAGAACGTGCGTTAGAGTCATCTGGAGTATCTGTTTCATACTGAACAGACATAATGCTTTCTAACCCTAATTCAATTGCTTCTGATCCTTCTACTTTTAATACAAAACCCATTTTTCGTACCTCCTAATATTTGTTGAATCGTCTCAAACAATTGCTATAGGTG
Organism: Lysinibacillus sp.; assembly: GCA_032053185.1. Taxonomy (GTDB): domain Bacteria; phylum Bacillota; class Bacilli; order Bacillales_A; family Planococcaceae; genus Lysinibacillus. Next base: position 131,408 of record DAMBVB010000001.1, on the reverse strand, counting down.
AAATTTATTACTAACTATATCCATTCCTCCATGCCCAATGTACATACATGAAGTATGAAGAAATATGTACTGTTTTCACCTTGCAATTTTATGGAAGATTCTATTTATGTTAAAAGATTTATAAATAAATCTTAAACATACTACATTAATTATGCCTCGGCATAATTGCGTCCGGAATCGGCTTTGTGCTTGCACAAAGAATTCCTTTCCGATTCCGTGACATCCGCCGGAGGCTTTAACTTCTTTCAGCGGGTGTTTGGATACTCGCTGAAAAGTAGCTTAAATTCGCATTCATCTCACCACCTATAGAGGTGGGAGACTTCTGTACCTGCCGCTTCGCTTTCGGTACAAAAGAGATATGCTGAAAGAAGTTAAAAAATTTTTGAGTGTATGTGTAAACTTGTTAGGCCTTAACAGCGCTACTTGCCTTTGTAATCATAACTTCAAGATTCTTCACATTACCGTTAAACACTAGGTCAATCTGACATGTGCTTGTTTTTTCATCGATAATGTAGCCGATGTCATCTCCATCGTGAATAATGGAGTTGACATAGCCTTTATCATTAATCCATTTACTCTTTTGACTACTTGGATTATTACTAAAGAATCGAACGATATTTTCGTGTTTAAAGTCACCCGATTGGAATCGTAAAATTCTTTCAATATACGTACTAACTTGTGTTTTGTAGATTGAATCGAATCCATCTTCTTCCATCGCTAGACTTCGAGCTTTATACACCGTAATACGTTTAATGTCTCTATCTTGAAGCTGTGCATTTTCTGAAGAGAATACAAAGCCAAAGCTTCTGCTGTTAATAGCATCTTTAATATTATTAGTAAATCCAGAGATTTCTTTCGCCATTGTTGTAACGGCTCTAAGCGAGTTATCACCAGCTTCGATATCGAATCGTACACCTGGATAATTTCTCTGAACATTTCTAAATGATTCTTTCAAATAATCTGGACATTGATAAGCTGAAACAATACCTGCCGCTACATAGCTAGCACCAACATAAACGCCCTCTATCCAAAGCTTTAAAATATCCTCTTTTTCTTTCGATAAGCGCGCTCCATTTTCTGTTGTCTGCATTCTTGTATCAATGATTACACCTGATTTATCTTTAGGAATAATCGTGAAGTTCGGTAAACACGGTATCGCAAACTCACTATAATCTTTTCGAACTAGCACTGAGCATTTATCGATCAGACGATCAATGCCTGCTGTGGCAATTCCATTGAATGTCGTTTCTTCTTCTGCCATGAAGTTGAAGAAAATTTGTATTTTATAATCTTTCACAGTATCAAGAAGGATGGATAACGACTCCATTGTATTGCCATCTTGCTTGGCAACCTTATCGTTCCCTTTAAATCTAGCTCTGCTTACTTTCATTTTTCCGGAAGCCTCTAGTTCTAGTGCAGGGACAATTCCATACCATACCGTATCTGTAAAGTCATTTTTGGAGTTAACAGTGTTTAAATACGTGCGTAATCGTGGTAGATTATTACTTTTAACGAGCATGTCCAACTTTGTGTTCGTTACAAGTAACGAGGGTTGCATACCTTTGTTTTTAGTTGCATACTGATCAAAGTACATTTTTACGCCTAATAGTTTTTCAACTAACGGCTTCACTGTTTTTACAAATTCATCCTTAGCATCCTTATAAAATTCTAAGTATGTATTGTAGTTTTGTACTTCTGTCTCTACATCAAATTCAGCCCTTACAGCTGGCAAAGGAGAGAAAGTTCTTACGACTAAATCTTTCACATAAGAGGATGGTGATTCTGTAATCGCCTCATAGTCCTCTTCGAAAACTGTACTTAAACCATAGTTACTATTTTCCTCAATAACCATCAGTTCTGCGCTATTATTTTGTGGTGCCTCAATGATTTTTAATTCTCCATTGTCACCGATAGAAAGTGTTCCAATTTGTAATTTTTCGGATTCATCTTCATCCTGATTAGCACCTAACAATAGTCTCGTTTTAATATCTTCAATTGCTAAAGGAAGCATCGCCATGACATTGTTGTAATTTCTACTTGCTACTTCAAACATCAGGTTTAGCTTGTCCCCTGTATCCAATTTTTTGGGATCGCCTTCATCTAATTTGTCATATTCACCGTATAGGTAATGGATTTCTTTTCTGACTTGTCGAATATCGTCCATAACCTTTTTAGGAGAGATCATATCGAGCAAATTTTCAAACTTAAAATCAACATTCGCAATGCCCTGACTTCTTTTCGTATCAATGAGGGTAAATAGCATTTTTAAAAAATCATTATTTTGGTCAATTGCTATTTCAGAAATACAGTCATCTTGAATTCCTTCCGGTTTCTTTAATGTATACATAACCTTTTGGTTAGCAGCATTGTAGAATGAATAAACCGTTGGAGAAAACTTGTCTAAAAATTCGTCGAAACTTTTGACAAGAAGATGTTCATTCATTTCCTTGATTTTTTCATCGCTAAGACTGTCAATCCCTTTTACATCTCCAACAAGCGTAATTAAATCCATTTTTTCAGGATTAATTTCCTCAAAGAGCATGGTTCTATTTGTTTGACTAATAATCTCCATTCAGTCGGCCGTAAATTTATACAGCCATCCCTCCTTTTTGTAACGAATTTCGAGTAAGCATAATCAAAAGTGAGTAGCAAATAAAAACTAACTATTAAGTTATAAAATGGTAGTGAGGGATAAAGAATTTACAGGTAGTAAAACTAGAATTGTATTCTTAACCTCTTACTTCTACATCACTGATGACATTATGTATCACAAAGTAACTATACAATATCTAATCTTATTGTCAATATTTACATAGGATATTATGTAAAATAAATGCATTTAACTAGATATATAGGAAAAAATATGCACTGAGAAATTTATGATATTTTAACAAAGAAAGTATCTGTATTCGTTTTTTTTTATTAAAAAAAACAGCTTATAGCGTATTTTTCATACGCCATAAGCTGCTTCGCAAGCACTTACCTTTAACTGTAAAATGATAACATAGAATCATATATTGGTTAGTTTGAACCATTTTCCTTAAAATGGTTCGCAAACCTCTTGACAACTCCTTCAATAGTAATTATCAATTTCATATATTTTAGTGAAGAGCATCGTTTCTTCGCTTGCACTGCAAGCCCCCACATTATCGTTTGAGATAAAAGCGTACTCACCTTATTATTGTATTTTCTTACATTCTTAATTTTATCCTCTATCAACCGCTGCGATATATCAGGTGGAATAACATTTGTCAGAGAATAATAAAATGTTGCTGCTAAACTATAAATGTCTGTATATACACCCTGCTCAGATATAGTCGAATATTGCTCAAGAGGAGAATATCCTGGACTAGTAAATATTTGATAATTTTCAGCAGTTTTATAAAAAATTGCCGAACCAAAGTCTAGTAAATATGGAGCACCTTCAGAATCTATCATAATATTATTTGGTTTAATGTCACGATGGAGTATGCCTTTTTTATGTAAATAGCATAAAGCATCAATTAGAGGGAGGAATATACTAGTGTACAAATGGTCCCGATCATTAATAGGATAATCGTTTAAATATTGATCTAATAAAGTTCCTTCATAATACTCCATAATAATATAAATCGATTCATTTTCCTCAAAGTGATCTAGATATTTGACGATATTATGATGATTTATTTGCTGCAAAATACATGCTTCATTGAGAAAAATAGCTTTTAAATTCTCGAATTTCTGCTTTGTTGAAGGCAAACGATTAATGACGGTTTTATTATCTAAATCCCGTAAAGCAATATCATTCGGAAAGAACTCCTTCATAATGATCTGATTCCCTTCATGAGTATTTTCCGCGATATAAACAAATGACAATTTACTAGTAGCAATAACTTCTTTTATTTTGTATGTATCGTTCAAAACACTGTTTGCTGGTAAGCCCAATTCAACTTTAATCGCTTGCATTTTTGATCTATCAGCCCTTTCAAAACATGAATTACGAACACTTTGTTCCGTCATCACCATAACTTGTGGTTGATTTCTTTAGTAGATGTTTGGACACCTACTAATAGGGGATTGCATCCGCACATTTCACCACTTTAGAGATAGGAGTCTTTTACTAATAAAAGATAAATGGCATACGTTTTAACGAATAGCATCCACAACTTTTGGTGATGAGCCATTATTTTAGCTAAAATACAAATTAATGTAAGTATAGCAATATACACCCTTTTATTAAATAGTGATCTTATAGTAGTTCTACATCGAATAGTGGGGTTTGGTATAATGTGAGGCTGTTGCTTTGTTTTCACCTGGCATTTTGCTGATTCTATCCATCACTTCGGCTCTTCTTTTTGTCGCTTGGACCACTCCTCGCTCTGTTTTAAATGCTAAAATCTATCAAAAAAGATAAAAAAGACGTCCAACAAGTACCAAAATACTCATTGGGCGCCTTATGACAGTTCATTATGCTTTTTGATAGCGAAGCACAGGTGTACGAGCAGCGCGTGTTTCGTCTAAGCGAGATACGACTGTTGTATGCGGTGCTTCTTGTACAATTGATGGATTTTCTTCTGCTTCTTTTGCAATTTGGATCATTACATCGCAGAATGCATCTAATGTTTCTTTAGATTCTGTTTCTGTTGGCTCAATCATTAATGCCTCTTCCACATTCAATGGGAAGTAAGTTGTTGGTGGATGGTAGCCAAAGTCTAACAGACGTTTTGCAATATCTAAAGTACGAACGCCAAGTTTCTTTTGACGACGACCCGATAATACAAATTCATGTTTACAATGACGGTTATATGGTAGATCATAGAATGGCTCTAAGCGACGCATCATATAGTTTGCGTTTAGGACAGCGTCTTCTGTTACAGCTTTTAAACCATCTGGACCCATTGTACGGATATAAGTATATGCGCGTACGTTGATACCAAAGTTACCGTAGTAAGGCTTAACACGTCCGATTGATTGTGGACGGTCGTAATCGAAGTGATATGTGCCGTCCTCTGTTCTTACTAAAACTGGTTTTGGTAGGAATGGAATTAAATCTGCTTTTACACCTACTGGACCTGAACCAGGGCCACCGCCACCGTGAGGACCTGTAAATGTTTTGTGTAAATTTAAATGTACGCAGTCAAAGCCCATATCACCAGGACGTGCTTTACTCATAACTGCGTTTAAGTTTGCACCGTCATAGTATACTTTACCGCCAACAGAGTGAATAAGCTCTGCCATTTCAATAATATTTTCTTCAAATAGACCAAGTGTATTTGGATTTGTTAACATTAATGCAGCAGTATCAGAACCAACTACTTTGCGCAAATCTTCGATATCTACTAAGCCATTGTCATCTGATTTAACAGTGATAGTTTCAAAGCCTGCAACAGTTGCCGATGCTGGGTTAGTACCGTGAGCAGAGTCAGGAACGATCACTTTATTACGATGGCCTTCACCGTTAGCCTCATGGAAGGCACGAATCATCATTAATGCTGTCCATTCACCATGAGCACCCGCCGCTGGTTGTAATGTCACTTCATCCATACCTGTAATTTCAACTAATGAAGTTTGTAAATCGTAAAGAAGCTCCATTGCACCTTGTGTTGCTGATTCATCCTGTAATGGGTGCACATTGGCAAAACCAGAAAGTCGTGCAACGGCCTCGTTAATTTTAGGATTATATTTCATTGTACAAGAGCCAAGCGGGTAGAAGCCAGAGTCTACACCGTGGTTTCGACGGGAAAGTGCTGTATAATGACGCATAATATCAAGCTCGGATACCTCTGGTAATTCCGCTGCCTCCGTGCGTACTAAGTTTGCAGGAAGTAAATCGGCAAGATTAACCTCTGGTACATCAAGTGCTTCTAAGCTGTAGCCTACGCGACCTTCTTTGGAAATTTCAAAAATGAGTGATTGATTTTCGTTATGCATTAAGAGCCCCCATTTCTGCAACAAGTGCATCAATTTCTTCCTTCGTGCGTAATTCTGTTACAGCGATTAGCACATGATTTTTAAGAGAGTCATATGTTTGACCTAAAGGATAACCACCGATGATACCTTTTTCAATTAAGCCTTTATTCATTTCTTTCACACATTTATTTGTCTTCACAACGATTTCGTTAAAGTGTGCACCTTGGAATGCTACCGTGAAGCCTGCCGCTTCAAAGGCATTTTTAGCATAGCGAGTTTTTGCGATATTTTGCATAGCCATTTGGCGAACGCCTTGCTTACCTAGAGCAGTCATTGCTACAGCAGCAGCAAGTGCAAGAAGCGCTTGGTTCGAACAAATATTAGATGTTGCTTTATCACGACGGATATGTTGTTCACGCGCTTGTAATGTTAAAACATAACCACGACGACCTTCACCGTCTACTGTTTCACCAACAAGACGACCTGGAACTTTACGCATGAGCTTCGTGGTTACTGCAAAGAAGCCACAGTGTGGCCCACCGAATGCTTCAGCAATACCGAAGACCTGTGCGTCCCCTACACAAATATCAGCACCTAGCTTACCAGGTGGTGTTAAAACTCCTAGTGAAAGTGGGTTTGAAGATACGACAAATAAACTTTTTGCTGCATGTGCAATATCGCCAATTACTTGTAAGTCCTCTATTTGACCAAAGAAGTTAGGATACTGTGTCATAACGGCTGCTGTATTGTCATCAATTAGTTCTTTTAAAGCTTCTACATCTGTCACACCATCTTTATGTGGAACAGTAACAATTTCAATGGATTGACCGTAGGCATATGTAGCAATGACATCGCGATACTCAGGATGAACCGCTTCAGATACTAAAATTTTCTTACGGCGTGTATGTCCAGCTGCAAGCATACCTGCTTCTGCTAATGCTGTTCCTCCATCATACATTGAAGAGTTTGCAAGATCCATACCTGTAAGCTCTGCAATCATCGTTTGGAATTCAAAAATTGCCTGCAATTCCCCTTGTGAAATTTCTGGTTGATATGGAGTATACGCTGTGTAAAACTCTGAGCGGGAAATAACATGGTCCACGATAACCGGTTTATAGTGATTGTATACGCCTGCACCTAAAAACGATACGTTCGCATTTGTATCTTTATTTTTCGCAGCCATTGCCGTTAATTCTTTTAATAAAGCTGATTCAGATTTTGCTTCTTTAATATCATATAGGCCTTTAAAACGTACTTTTTCTGGAATATCCCCAAATAACGCATCAACTGAGGATACACCGATTACGTCTAACATTTCTTGTTTATCTTGCTCCGTCATTGGTAAATAACGATGTTTCATAAATGTAGGTCCCCTCTTTCAACTTTTATTTTGAACGCTTGTAAAACGGTGTTTCAACTGTTACTACCTTTAAGTGCTTACCACGAATTTCAATTTCCAATTCCGTTCCGATAGCTGTGAACTGGCTGTCAATTAATGCGTGACCGACATTACGTTTAGAGGAAGGAAGCTGAGTACCTGTTGTCACTTCACCGATTTCCTTGCCATCCTTAAACACTTTGTAACCATGACGAGGAATTCCTTTATCAATCATTTCAATGCCTACAATTTTACGTGGCAGTCCATTTTCTTTTTGTGCCGCTAATGCGTCATGACCAATAAAATCCCCTTTATTTAATTTCACAGCAAAACCAATACCAGCCTCAAGAGGTGAAATTGTCGCCGATAGCTCTTGCCCGTATAATGGAAGACCCGCTTCAAAGCGAAGTGTATCACGGCAACCTAAACCTGCTGGAACAACGCCTTTGTCTTTTCCAGCCCCTAAAATTTCATTCCATAAAGCGTTAATAGCTTCTGGAGAACCGTAAAGTTCAAACCCATCTTCTCCTGTGTAACCACTACGAGATACTAACACTTTATGACCTGCAACGGCAACGTCTGCTTGGAAACGGAAGTATTTAATCGTTTGTAAATCAGTGTCTGTTAATGTTTGAAGAACCTCTTCTGCTAATGGACCTTGAAGGGCAATTTGTGCATAAGCATGTGATTGATTGTCGATCGTCACATCATATTGATATTGATTTTCCATCATCCAATCATAATCTTTTTCAATATTTGCCGCATTGACGCACAATAAATAATGATTGTTGGCTAATTTATACGTTAATAAATCATCAACAACACCACCATCTTCATAGCACATTGCATTATATTGCGCTTGCCCTACTGCAATTTTTGAAATATCATTTGTCAAAAGATTTTGTAAAAAATCTAGTGAATCAGGTCCAGTTATTAAAATTTCACCCATATGTGATACATCAAATAAGCCAGCACGATTACGTACTGCATCATGCTCTTCTTTAATAGAAGAGAATTGCACTGGTAATTCCCATCCACCGAAGTCGATTGTTTTGCCACCATACTTTGCATATTCTTCAAATAGAGGTGTACGTTGTAATTCATTCGTCATTATTTTTGCCCCCTTATTGTTAGTTACATTTTTACTGGTAGTAGTCCGTCTGCTTTTTAGTAGTACAATCATGCTTCCCTGTTTGTTCATCCAAATAAAGGAGGAACATTAGACAACACATTTAGACACAAAAAGGACAGACGAATCCCTTTTCGGGATTCTCTGTCCTTAAACCTGAAAGTTACACCAGACTGGCTCGCATACCTACAATGCCAATCAGCCGGCTTTCCCCTTTGGTGGCTGGTACTACAGCTCTCTCCAGAGTTGCGTCTTGTACGAGTCCTTTTACCTGAGAGATTCATAACATTTTGTTATTTGCTCCTTCGGTGACGTCTACACGTGCTCTCCCCGCACAATCATCCGCCCAAGATTCATCTTGGTACTATTTAGTATTCAATGAACATTTAGTTACTTATTTGTCTATATCCTAACATTAACTACATTGAAAAGGCAATCATTTTTTAATTTATATCAAAAACCGAACATTAAATTCGTTTTATCGTACTATTGTTCGCCTTTTAACCTTTTAACTTGGAATACTAAATACTCAAGAATTTGGCGGATTGTTCTGCCTTCTGTTAACACTTGAATATGTCCTGATTCACGATAGAATCTTCTTCTGTAATGATACAGCTTCTCTAGCTCTTCTTTCGTTGAACTCTGTACAATTGGTCTGTTCCGATCATGCTGTATTCGTTTGTATATATCTTCGAATGTCGCATCTAAAAAAAACACGAGCCCACTACGTCTCATTATTTTTCGATTTTCAGCATTGATGGCAACTCCACCACCTGTTGAAATAATACATGCTTCGTCTCGAAAATTTTTCAAAAATTCTGTTTCTATTTCTCGAAAACGTGCTTCTCCGTATTTTTCAAATATTTGTGGAATTGTCATTCCCTGTTGCCGAACAATCTCATGATCCATATCATAATATGGCATCTTTAACAAATAGCTTAAACGTCTTCCTAACGCACTTTTGCCGGAACCCATAAAACCAACTAAATATATTTTTCGCATTCGAATCACCTTCTTATAACTACGATTCTACACTGTCTGACAAAATTTGTCCTAATAAATTTATCGTAGCTCGAATATTCAGCTTTTCTAAGTCATCATATGTCCGAAACTGAATCTCATAAGACGTACAATACGTAAGAACAAAAGTAGTTACAAAAAATAATAATGCAATTGCGAATAAAAAAATAGTCCCTCTGTCATTTTTCAATATATGGAACATAGAACGTTCGCTCCTTTTTGATACCACTTGGCAGTTCAACAGCTACTGTTAACATATCTTTTTCAAATTGGAACAGACAATGATTAATACCAATTAGCATCGGTACGTGACCACCATTTACTTGATCACGAATTATATTGCTATAACAATTAATATTATGAATGGTATCTGCCGCCTGGAAAGTTATTCCTTTCTGATCTTGTCGAATTGTAAATGATGAAATATCCTTTACATACATATTCAAATCATAAACAAAAAGCTCCCACTTTGATTGTTCATCGGATAGTACCGTTGTTTTCATTTCTGCAAACCAAAGCATAATGAACACAACAAGATGAGCAATAAGCACAAAAACAACTAATTGAAACAACGCTTCTAATAAAGTATAACCTCGTTCAGTCATCGACTTCACCTGTCAGTTGTATACATTTTTCGCGTAATTCTCGCGTATTTTGAAAACTTACACATATCACTTGTCCATTCATAGACCATTGAAAATCTACATGTTCAATGGTTTTAATGCCTTCCGTTTGCTGTAAATAGCGATAACGCTTTAAGCCTTCATAGGCTGTCTCAGCTGCGATAACTTCTAACTTCTTGTTATAAAGAGTTGTTTTCATCGTGTAGCTGATCGGTATTAATGTTGAGCATACTAACATAACAATGACTACTGATAAAATCGTTTCTACAAATGAATAACCGGATTCATTCAACTCTCGATCTCCCTCGTCCTAACGTAATCACAACCTTTTTAATACCTTGAGGCGTTTTAAAATAAACAGTCCCTGGGGTCATAACGTTTCCATTGCCATTGTATATAATCGTGTAAATTGAACTTGAAGAAGGTATGAACTCAACCCCTTTCGGAAAAGGTCGTTCAAATAATTCTGTAAAAATATCCTTTTTAATGATGTATCTCTTTGATGATCCCTCAAACTTTATCGAGATATATTCCATTTGATGCATACTATAAGTTTGGATATATTGGATATCTAATTGAATTTGTGTAAAAAACTGCTCAAGTTCCCTAGTTTCCGCTGCTTTTAACGAATACTTTACGACAATCGCTGACAAACACATCACGATAAACAATACTATGAGCATTTCAATAACCGTATAGCCACGCTCACTTTTTACAACATCCATCAGTTACCAGAACCAGTATCGGAAGAGGATGCTAATTGGACCTCGCCATCATCAGTGATTACAATCTCTTCTTTATTAGGACAGGTCGTTTCATCCTTCTTCAAATAGCCGTTTGCTACCAAATCCTCAATTGTTGGATAAACCATAAAATCTACTCGATACGCCTCAACCTGCCCCTGCACCATACTAATATACGCTTTACAGCCCTTCTCATCGACAGTGGCAAAATGTTTCGTAACATTTGGAATTGTTATTAAAATTAGTACCGAAATAATTAGAAGTACAATTAACATTTCAATCAATGTAAAACCAACTTGCTGCTTTATCCGTTTCATTATTATCCCCCTATACTAGTTCAATCATGTGATAAATCGGTAATAATAAACTTACATATGCGGCAACTATGCACATTGCAATAATGATAAAGAAGGTTGGTTGCACAAACGCAAGGATTTTATGCAATAGTTGCTCTTGCTTTTCTATCAATAATTCGCTGTACAGTATCAGCTCTTTTCCTATATAGCCACTTTGCTCTCCATGTTCAACAAATATAGAGAAATCCTTCTGCCAAACGGTCATGAAATGAACAGCTTGTGTCAGCGTATCACCAAAAACAACACGCTTCTTTATACTTCTTGCCAGATAATGTAGATAAGGTTGAAGTCGCTGTTCCTCTAAAATTTGTAGACTTGCCTGTAAAGAAAAGCCACTTTGGAGTAGACTTCCTAAATAAGCAGCAAATTGTCTCGTCAAAGACATTCGTATATAAATCCTAATCAGTGGTGTTTTTAGGATAATATTTAGCCGGTGAGCAATCGGACGTCGTTTGAGATATAGGTGAAAAACCAAAATACTACAAATTACTGCGATGCCTGCGACAATGAAAGCATCGGGAAAATACAATAATATTTTTGACAAAGCAATGCTTGTCTCCCCTGTGCCAGTAGTTCGACTTGTCACCATTTTTTCTATATTAGGAAAGAATATGGTGCGAAACACTAAAAACAACAGCATCAAAAATAAAATGAGTACTACTGGATATAAGAGTAGCTTCATTAATTTTTCCTTCATCGATTCACTCAAAGCCATTTGCTTTGCCACACCTTTTAACGCCTCAATCATATGTCCATTGTTTTCGGCAACTGTAATCGCTACTAAATACTGCTTTGGAATTTGCAATACTTCAAAAACTCCTGAAACACCGACACCTTGCCGCAACTTTTCATTGACTAGCTTTTGTATTTCTTCATGCGCTTCAATATGATGGGGTAATAAAATAGACATAGCCTGTGGGAATAAATAACCTTCCTGCATCAACACGCTTAATCGACTAAAAAAATGAGCTTGCTCCCTTACTCCCCATTTTGTTGCCTTTTTGTATTCTAATCGAATTCTTTCAATAAACTTTTGCATTCGCATAGATCTGACTCTCTATCAATTTTTTTTGACCTGCAAGCGTTAAATCATGTGGTAGCTCAAAGCTAGTTTTTTGCATAATTGCTTTGATGGCCATTTGAAGATGAACATCGCTTAATATTTCAAACAATGCACGGCGTTCTTCCTGGCCTATTGGAGATTGGAAAAGTGTTTGAGCAACAATACCTACTACAGTTTGGCGAAGCTCTTCTACTGAAACACCTAAGTCAATAAATCGATAAAGGCAGTTTATCGAATCTTTCGCATGAATAGTCGAAACTACTAAATGACCTGTTAAAGATGCTTCGATTGCGATTTTTGCAGTCTCTTTATCACGTATTTCACCAATCATAATAACGTCAGGTGAGTGGCGTAAAATAGCCTTTAAGCCTGTAGCGTATGTAACGCCAGCTCGTTCGTTTACTTGAATTTGCAAAAGGTTAGCCTGATTATTTTCTACAGGGTCCTCCAAGGAAATGACATGTCGATTTAGCTCTGTCGAACAGTAATGGATTAAAGAATATAAGGATGTTGATTTACCAGAGCCCGTCGCACCTGTGAAACATAAAAGTCCTTGTTGATGTTTCACTAGTTCCATCAATATTTCTGCCACATATTCGGAATAGGATAAGGAAGTAAGTGGGAATGCATGATTTTGTAGAAGCAGTCGGACAATTAAGCTTTCTTTTAAAAATACGGAGGGAAGTGTAGAAACACGAAAGGCATATTGATCTTGTTCCATAGCTTTTTGGAAGGAGCCGCTTTGGGGTTTGCGTCGCTCGCTAATATCTAATGCCGCTAAAAATTTATAATAGGAAATCATTCGCTCTGCAAGCTCGTTCGGTAATTCACCAGCTTGGAGCAGCTTATCATATTTTCGAAAATATATACGATATCGTACACTTTCTGGAACTAATAATACATCTGATGCACCGAAATGGTAGGCTTTTAATAAAAGTTGCTCACATTTTTGCTCAACAACCGTTTCAAAATTTTGCATATTCACACCTCTCTTCTGGTTCACTCGAATATGACCGCTCTATTCGTTATTTCCTAGTATAAATAGGAAGCTGTTAAGTGAAAAGCCCTTTTCTTAAAATAAAAATTTGCTATTAAATATTCTGTCAAATATGTTTTTTGCTACAAAAATGTGAATAACATGCAAAATTCCACTAAATATAAACATAATTTTATGAAAAAGTTAATATTTATGTCTAAAGGAAGTGTATCTTTTTCAATAATGCAATATAATAGAACTAACATGATTTTTTTCCTATGGTAGAACAGCTAATATTCAAAAAAATACATAGAGGTGAAGCAAATGATCAATCCATTAAAAATTACTAGTACATTGGCCGATGCAACTAGATACTCTATTTATGAGTACATCCTACAGGAGAAGAAAACTGTAACGGTGCAAAATATCGCTGATAGATTCGGCATCCATCCAAATGTTGCACGTCTACATTTAACAAAACTGTCAGAAATTAATATAATTACTGCTGATTTTGCCAAAACCGGGAAAGGTGGTAGACCTGGGCGTGTTTATAAGGCCTCAGATAAAGGTGTATCATTAACGTTCCCGAGACGTGATGAAGATCGACTATTAAAATGGACAATCCAATTAATTCAGGAATTTGGACCATCTGCATTAGAAAAATGCCAGGACATTAGCTACCAAGACGGCTACCAACAAATGAAGAATTATGTAAATGCTGAGTTACAATTAAATAATACCCTTTCCTTCGAACAAAAGCTTCAGCTATTAACTGACAATGCAGCATTAATTGGCTATATTCCGCAAGCACAACAAACAGAGTATGGTAAAAGTGTGACTTTCTCCATTTATAATTGTCCATTCCAGGAGCAGCTGACTAGTCATTCAGAAATTGTTTGTTCTTTGCACGAATCCTATTTAAAGGGACAGGTAGATGCGTTATTTTCGAGCAATGAATTTGTACAAATTGATAGCATGATACATAATTGTGATTTGTGTAAATATGAAATAAACGTGACAGAAATTGATAGCTAATTTTTAAATATCCAATTGTTTGTCACAAAGAAGAAGAAGTTCCAGTTTACAGATACCTTTCATATCATTTATAATGAGTAAGAGATTATTGTGTCGTGGGCAAAAGGAGGGGAAATCTTCATGGATAATATGTATAAAGTTATGGCATTCTGGACAGGTATATTTGCAGTCATGTTCTACCTTGGTGGTATGAACGAAGTATCGCTATTATTCGTAGGTAATACAGGTTTATTCTTATTATTAGGCTTCTTAAACCTTTCAGAACGTATGTACATGTACATTTTCGGAGCATATTTAACTGTATTCTTTGCTGGCTTCACGTACTATACAACATTCATTCACGTACCTGGTGGCGGTCATTAATACAACGAAAAACGCGTGTCTCATCTATAGTGAGACATGCTTTTTTTATGTAATTTCCCATCAAATGCATCATTTATCATGGCAAAGTAAAAATCCCCTTTGCAATTATATGGTTAGATTTAATTTTATCGATCTAAAGAATTGCAAGGGAGATTTTTGTATTTTATGAAGTTAATTTAAGTTTTAATTCAACACTCTGTACGCTGATTAGAGTGAAGGCTAGGAGCAAAGCGCTCAGTTCGAACGACAATCAACCCACGCTATGATGCAGAGCACCTTAAAAACCATTCAAGAAAGGATTTGTCTCCATTTCTGCACCGACTGTTGTATAACGCCCATGCCCCGGGTAGATAATAGTATCCTCAGGTAGTGACAATAGCTTATCATGAATGGATGCAAGTAATATTTTTGTTGAGCCTCCAGGTAAATCTGTACGACCTACACCTTGTTCAAATAGTGTATCTCCAACAATAGCGAAGCCATCATTCTCAAATATATATGAAATACTACCTGGTGAATGTCCTGGCGTAAAAATAGCTTTAACATAAAAATCGCTTATTTCAAATAGCTGTTCTTTTTTAATAATATTTTCATCAGCTGGCGCACCTACAATATAATCTGGTAATGCTGCGTATTTACTAGAGCCATTTTTTGTTGGATCTCCTAACCAACTTACTTCTTTTTCATGAATCCATAATGGAACATTAAAAGCCTTACGGACAGCATCCACGGCACCGATATGGTCGAAATGTGCATGTGTTAAAAAAATGGCTAATGGTTTTAGATTGTGACTACGTATAGCCTTGATGATTCGATCTGCTTCTTCTCCTGGATCAAATATTAAGCATTCCTTATTTTTATTCGATACGATATAACAATTCGTTTGGACAGGTCCAAGTGAATAACTTCGTACGTTTATCATTGTTATCACCTCTATTTCAATTATACAGCCTTTGCCACAATTTGACGATAAATGTTCATAGTTTAAGCTATATTAGTTCTCGACAAAAACAGGTGAAACGTTTACAATTAAGGAGGAATATTGTTTACGACATTCATTTTCTGATGTCGAAAGGAGTGTCAATTTTTAATGAACTTATTAATGGTTATTTTTGGTCTAGTAGCAATTTTAGCTGTAATCGGTACATTCCAAGCACTTAAAGAAAAGAACCTTTTAAGCGTTGCTTTCAACTTATTAAGTGCTGTAGTATTCGGTTGGTTCGTAATTATGACTGTTATTCATAGCGGATACCCACCAAAATTACACTAAAATTTAGACAGCAAAAAGAGCAGTCTCCTATACGAGGCTGCTCTTTTTCTATCGTTTTTATATTTATTCGAGCACCTCGAGCAATGCTTCATCCTTCCTTAATTCGTCATTTGATGTATAGAAAAAAAGAGATCTCACTAAACGCGAGACCTCTTTTTGTTACTTGACGGACCCTTGCTTCAAGTTACCTGTCTTTTGGTCATAGAAGCGGAGTAAATCACCGTTAATGATGGCATCCGAATTTTCCAGTTCTTTCGTAGCTCGATCAGCGTATGGCTGACATGGCTCACCATCAATTTCTTCGCCAGTTGCTTTGTCATAGCAAGCTTCACCAGCATATACATATTTATCTGTTACAAAACGACCATCGCGGAAAACAACGAAATCTTCATGCTCTGGTGAGAATAGGTCTGCACCAAGTTGCATATCTTTTAAAGTTTCAACGCCAAGAAGGTGTAAAATTGTTGGGCGTAAATCCATTTGTCCAGCAATCTCTGTCATTTCTTTACCATCACCTGATCCAGGGATATGGATAAATAAAGGTACTTCTTGTAGCAATGCATTATCAAATGGTGTAATGCTATCTTTTCCTAAATATTGAGCCATCGCTTTGTTGTGGTTTTCTGAGATACCGTAATGGTCACCATACATTACAATAATAGAGTTATCATATAACCCTTGATCTTTTAAACTTTGGAAGAAGTCTTTAAGGGCTTCATCCATATAACGAACTGTTTGGAAATAACGATTTAATGTACCTGAGTTTGAAGTATATTCAGGGATCATTACATCATCTGGATCCAACGTGAATGGATAGTGGTTCGTTAAAGTGATTAGTCGAGAATAAAACGGCTGTGGCATATCTTTCATTAATGCAGCAGATTGCTCTACGAATGGGACATCTTTCATACCCCAGTTAACAGCTTGCCCTTCGCCAATCTTATATGAATCTATGTCATAAAATTTATCAATGTGTAATGATTGATACATCATGTCACGGTTCCAGAATGATTTATTATTCGGGTGCATGACATTTGTAAAATAGCCATTATCACCAAGACGCTCAGCCATTGAGTTATACGTATTTCCACCATGTGTGAAGAATACCGCACCACGACCTAAGCCGAACAATGAGTTTTCTAAAATAAACTCTGAGTCAGAAGTTTTCCCTAATCCAGTTTGGTGATAGAAATTACTGAAATAATACGTATCTTTATCTTTTGTTAAAGAGTTTAAGAATGGTGTAATTTCATGACCATCCATTTGGTTATTAATCACAAAGTTCTGTAAAGACTCCATTGATACAACAATCAAATTACGACCCTTGTATTTACCAAACATTTGAGGGTTGATCGCTGCTTGATTTGAACGAATATAGTTGTTCACTTCTACTAATTCACTGCCATCTGCTAATGCACGTTGAGCAGAAGATTTTGATTGAATATAAATGTCATACAAATGGTAGTTATAAGTACCAATGTTTTTCACAAGTAATTCACGATCAAAGCTACGTGTTAACAATTGTGGGCGCTCTGTTTCAGCTAATCCTAAGTTTAAGAACGACACAGCAATCGCTAATACGAAGTACGCACGACGGAATTCCACATTGACTTTTACTGCATCTTTCATTTTAGGCAAGTACTTATTAGCCAAAATTAGAATAAGTACGTCAACGAAATATAATAAATCCCAAGGGCTAACAATCGCTGCTACCGAAGTTCCTAAATCACCAAAGTTACTTGTTTGGAATAATACCGGTAACGTAATAAAGTCGTTATAAAAACGATAGAACGCGACATTCCCATATAAGACAATCGACAAAATAACACTAATAATTATTATATAACGACTTTTAACTTTTGGCGATTTAAAGAATAGCGATATACCATAAGCAAATAGCACGAAGCTTAATGGATTAATCAACAAAATAAATTGTTGCATCGCATTTTCTATTTTCATCTCAAAGCTTGTGTGATAGACAATGACCGTTTTTATCCAAGTTGCTACAATTGCTAGTATCATAAATGAATGTTTAGGCCAGTTTATTGATTTCATCCCTAACATCCTCCCTACTTTCTTACAAAAAAGTAATAATTTTTAACAATTTGTTACTGAAACAAAATATATCTTAATCCATTTTTTACAGATAATCAATAGATATATTTTGGAAAAAGCTGTGCTCCTTGTTCATATATGCGCCGGATAGTAATATATACGTTTTTGTTTGTAAAAAGTTTCGTAAATCATAAAAACAGTGGACAACCACTGTTTTTTAAGAATATTACATACATGTTACATTATTTTTACAATACCACAAATGAATTATATTTAAAACATTACTGATTATTTTCTTTCATGCGCAGCTTTGTTGTTTCTTGTCGAATTAGTAATAATGCCATTTGGTAATCTTTAATATCTAGTACATTCGCTTTATACAACTCACGAATTTCATCCTCCATTAACATCAAATCACCAATGGGATCTCGTGTATAAATATAAGTGCCATATGTTTTTAATAATTCATAAATATCTAATATTTTGTCCATTTTAGTTTGCTCCTCGTTGTGTTACACAGTCAATACGTTTTGTCGGTGTCACAATGATATCAACTGGGCAATCATGCGCTTCTGTAGGTATGTGTTCATATAGCTGCTCATTAAATAGCAGAGACATGAGCTTACCCTTCTTATAGTTGAATACATAGCGATCATAGTAACCACCGCCATAGCCTATTCGATAGCCGAATTTATCAAAAACAACTCCTGGAACAAGTATAACGTCCATTTCATTTGCGTCAACAAACTCACACTTCTCTGGAATTGGCTCACGCAAATGCATATAAACAGTTTCTAGCTGGGCAAACGATTTAATGGCGTAAAATAACATTTCTCTTGTTTTTGGGTTACATTTAGGTATAGCGACTTTTTTACCAAATTGCCACAGTTCTTCTATTAATTGAATTGTGTCGACTTCTGGCTTATTGGAAATGGTAATGCCAATCGTAGTTGCTTCTATTATATATGGTTCCTGTAGCACTTTTTTAACGATAGCATTTGATTGATTGTGGTAAGCTACTTCGCTCATTTTGGCAAGAGCTTCCTTTACCTCGTTCCGTAAAGTTGTTTTATCCATACTAAGCTACCTCCTAATCCATTTCGCCTTGGCGTAATTATTGCTGTCGCTACGTTAGCACTACGTTTTCGCATAGATAAACAATGCGTCTAGATATTGATTTGTGCTAGGCTACACGAGAGCCGACACGATGTCGGTCATTTCGGCAATGCCACAGGACGTGGCGTTTTTACCTATGCAAGTCAGTTAGCTGTTTTCGCAAGATGCAAAGGTTTTAATGGGTGGCAGTCTTCAACTGAAGGAAGATAAAATTTAGAAAGCCAAAACCACAAGTGGTTTTGGCTTAATGAGCGATTACTTAGTTTCACGGTGAAGAGTGTATTTCTTCTCGCGAGAGCAATATTTTTTAAGTTCAAGACGCTCTGGATTGTTACGCTTGTTCTTTTTAGAAATGTAGTTACGTTCGCCGCAATCTGTGCAAGCTAAAGTAATGTTTACGCGCATTATTAACCCTCCCACTCTATATCAAGAATTAAAATTTTGAGCATAATTTATACGACTAAATCATTATAACATAAAATAAAAAAAAATCTACCTTCATTTCATATTAAGTTTTCATATGGTAAAATACTTTATAATGACATACTTAATGAGGTGAAACTATTGGATTTATCCACCGTGCTTATGATTGTAGGAATTCTCCTAATGATGACGTCGTTCTTTTTCAAAAACAGCTCGAAAAAGGTCGAACAAGATGTAGAGGAGCTATCCATCTCTATTTTTCAAGAAACAAATAATTTAAAACGTCGTCTAAAAATTGTTGAGGAAGAGCTGTTATTAGAACCAGAGTTTCAGGTTAAATCATCGTCAACGCAAAATAACGCTATACCAAATCCAAAGGTTCAACAGGTTATGCAAGCCGTTCAACAGGCTGCTCAGGCATCAAAAACAGGACAAGTTGCTCAAAAAACGAAACCTATACATCAAATTATTGTAAGTCAGGTGCTCGAACTAAATAAGCAGGGTCTTTCTGTAGCAGAAATAAGTGTTCGTTCGAATTTAACGGAAGAGCAAGTCCGCCAAGTGATTGCTAACGGAGGTCTGTAATTCATGAATATGTCCGCTATCCGTGCATTTGGCATTGCGCTTTTTCTTGTCGGAGCTTTGCTAGCTTTAGCAGCGCGTTTTGATCTCAATCTCGGTCTTCCAAGTAAAGCTTCCCTAAACACAGAAAATGTAGAGCAGCTACAAAAAAAGCTCGAACAGGCAAATAAAGAAATTGCATTGTTAAAAGAACAAGCTAAGCAAGCTCCAAAGGAAACTAATCAGAAGACAGATACACCTAAAACTACGACGAATGATAATCATAAATCGGCTGATGAACCGGCAAATGATACAACTATGTCACTCCAAATTTACAGCGGTATTACCCCATATATCGTGGCGCAAAAGCTTGAAGATGGTGGCATCATCGACAATAGTGTTGAAATGGAACTTATACTTGCTAACCCTAAATACGCGCGAAGCTTACAAATTGGCTCTTACGAAATCAATTCTTCGATGTCTTTAGAGGAAATTGCAAAATTGATTACAGGAAAGAAACAATAACATACCATCCTATTGGTTGGAAAATATCTCATATAAAAATGGCTGTCACCAAATAATCACAACTACTGATTTTTGATGACAGCCTTTTAATAGTAATTATTTTCCGTAGCGCAAGCGAAAGAGGTCATGGAATATGCCGAGGCTAATTGATTTTAAGAAAGTTGTTCTAAGAAAGCTCGCATCATGATACTGCCCTCTTGTGTCCCAATGGATTCCGGATGAAATTGCAACCCAAAAAGTGGATACTTCTTATGTTGCATCGCCATAATTTCACCATCATCACTGGACTTTGCTAAAATAATAAAATCCTCATGTAACGTGCTTGGCTCAATGACGAGGGAATGATAACGCATTACTTCGATTTTACCGTCTAACTGTGCAAATAAGCTTGTTTTTTCATATTGAATTATCGATAGTTTTCCATGCATTATTTTTTTAGCTTGAACGATGCTACCCCCAAAAGCCTGCCCTATCGATTGGTGTCCAAGACAAATGCCCAAAACCGGAAACTTCGTATAAAGCTCTTTGACAACATCCACTGTTATTCCTGCATCAATTGGCGTACCTGGGCCGGGCGATAAAATAATGGCTTCAGGCTGCATTTTCTGAATGTCTTCCATTGTTATTTCATCATTCCGTACTACTTTTACATCTTTCCCAAGCATTCGTATTTGCTGAAATAAATTATATGTGAATGAATCATAGTTATCGATCAGTAAAATCATTTTTTCACCTCCAATAGCGCTCGAGCTTTATTTAGCGTCTCCTCGTATTCAGACAAGGGCACTGAATCGTAAACAATACCAGCACCTGCCTGCACATGGGCACGATGATCCTTTATGATCATTGTCCGAATGGCTAGTGCTAAATCCATATCCCCTGTAGCAGAAATATAACCTACTGCACCTGCATAGACCCCACGCTTCACAGGCTCGAACTCATTGATAAGCTGCATAGCGCGAATTTTCGGCGCACCTGATACTGTACCAGCAGGTAAGCAAGCTCGTAGAACATCCAAAACATGTACATCATCACGTAATTCGCCGATAACCTCTGATACAATATGCATAACATATTTATATCGCTCAATATTCATATATTTCATCAACTTCACTGATCCCACTTTGGCAATACGTCCAACATCATTTCGCCCTAAATCCACCAGCATACGATGTTCAGCGATTTCTTTTTCATCATTTAAGAGACCTTCCGCAATCGCGTTATCCTGCTCCGCTGTTTTACCTCTAGGCTTCGTTCCTGCAATAGGATTGGTCGTTACCTTTCGATCCTTCACCTTCACGAGACTTTCTGGAGATGTCCCTAAAATGGTATATGTTCCAAAATCCATATAGAACATATATGGTGAAGGGTTAGAAGTACGTAATTGACGATATAAAGCGAAAGGATTACCTGTATATGGTGAAGTGAAGCGTTGTGATAAAACAATCTGGAAAATGTCCCCCTTACGAATATGCTGCTTTGCACGTTCAACCAGTGCCACAAAGTTTTCTTTAGCGATCATTGGTTTGAAATCTAGCTTTCCAAACGTCGTGTCATCAAACGTTGTTCCAGCATAAAGCTGCTCCTTCATCGTAGAAATAGCCAATTCCATCGCTTCAAAAGAACGCCCTTCATCAAATAAATCGATTGCTGCTAGTGTAATTTCTTGCTTTAAATGATCAAAAACGATAAATGTATCATAGAAAAAGATATGAACATCCGGCATTGCTAAATCATCGTGCAAGTATTCACCTATTTTTTCTGTATAAAATGCGGTTTCATAACCAAAGAACCCAATTGCTCCTCCAAAAAAAGCGAAAGGATACTGTGATTTATGCAATGGCATAACTTGCTGTAATTTCACTAATACATTGACGCTGGATTTTTCTGTCTCTCCACCTTTGGTAAAAGAATAACCATACCTATCTCCAATCAGTTCTGCAATTGGGTTGACGGCAATAAACGAGTAACGCCCACTCTCTTTATGCTTGGCAGACGATTCGAAAAGCATCTTATGCTCCCCTTCAAGTGATTGATAAACAGAAATTGGCGTCATCATATCACCCTGTAATGCCTTCATGGCAAACTTTCTAAGCTCAACTGTCATACTTTTCTCTCCTTTTCTCTGCTCTTCTACACCCATATTGATCAATGATGCCTTGGCGTAATGGACGCTGCCGTTCGGTAACATTTCGCTATCACTTCTATACATATTTTCGTCCGTATTTTGAACTGTGTAAACATAATTCATTCCCGCCAAAACATATAAAAAGGCCTTTCCATCACTAAAGGACGGAAAAGCCGTGGTGCCACCTTCATTAGGGCCAACACGATGTTGGTCACTCAGTCGTTGCCACAGGACGTGGCGCTCTTAGACTGAGTTCCTCAATTCCAGCAAGTATTTAGATACCCGCTGAAAAAGAAATCATAAGACCCCCTCTACGCCTTGTAACGTAGGCAGACGCTAATCCATACTTTATTCAGGATTAGAGCTCCGAAGTCCATTCACTATGTATTTGCACTAGTTTCCACCAGCCACTAGCTCTCTATAACAAATAATAATAGCTACTACTCTTCATCAAAGCTGATTACATGTATTCATTGTAAAACAAAAAAACTAACAATTCAAATTTTTTTATTACGAAGCCACTCATCTTCAACTGGATTAGCTAGTATAATATTGAGATCTTGAAAGATTTGACGAATAGCAAATAAAATATCTTGTCGCACATTTAGCATCTCTGCCGTATCATTTGTTGCCACATAGAAACGCACAAGGACGCGATAGGAGGTTGGGTACAACTCATCTATAAATACATGAATCATTTCCTTTTCTGGTTGACTATGCAAATAAACTTCCTTTTGAATAGCACTGAACGCACTTCGTAGTTTTTCTTCTTCATTTTCAGCAGCGACAAATAAAAATTGCTCACATTTTCGTTTTTTTCGTCTCGATAAATTATAGATTGGTCGATTTACTAAAAAGGAGTTCGGTACATAAACAAGCCCTTTATCCCCCGTTTGAATTAACGTACTGCGAAGATTAATATCCTCAATGGTTCCTTCAATTTTTTGGTCCTCCGTTGCTATCCAATCGCCAATTTGAAACGGGTTATCTAATGAGACTGACATCCCACCAAAAACATGCGCGAGTGTATCTCGAATACCAAAGGCAATCGCGACACCCGTTAAGCCAATCCCGGTTAAAAAGCCATTCAAATTAAAATCCCAGAAAGAAGCAATCGTAAACATCGCTAATATCATAATAAGCACTTTTCCTATACGAAGAAAGAAAGGTAACAGGACATTTGGTTCCTCATCGTTATTCAACGGTAGTGGCTGCTTAGTATAAAAATTTAAAACATCATATACGCCTTTATAGGCAAAAAAGACCATAATAGACCATACAAAATTTTTAGTTGCTACATGTGTAAATAAAAAGATTTCTAATAATATTGATAAGCTAAGTACAATTATTACATACATAAATGCATAGCGAATCGCTTGATTAAATTGTGCAAGTACTGATGCCTGAAAGTTACGCTGACGATTTCTCAAAAATATAACAGTACGATGAATAATTTTCTTGATAACAAACTGCTGAAAAAGCCAACCAATTACACAAAGTGCAACGGCAATCATAACTTCCATCCACGTTGGGGTTGATAGATCAGGTAATAACCATTTCAATGAATTCAAATATCATTCTCCTCTAACTACTATGTATATTCACAGAAAAGGAGCCGATCAACAATGACGATCAGCTCCGTTTTTATTGAATTGCATCATCCGCAAAAAAAGCCTTATTAGCAAACCAAAATTGCTGCTCATTAAAATTATGTTCATGCATAGCGATCACCGAAAAATCAGCATGGTACTTACGCTTCATTTCCTCAAGTACAGCCTTCGCTTGCTTTCCAACAAGATGCTGCCCATCGATTGGAGTGCCTTCTGTAAAAATAATAATATCCGCCTCTTTACAATGTTGATTTTCTTGGAGCAAGCCCTTTACAAAATGGAGCACAGGCAGGACGGCGGCTTCTCCCTTTGCCTTATAATCAATAAAATCCTTAAAATCGGATAAATTTAAATGCCCGTTTTCAAATCGAAAATGCACATGAACTTGACAGTCATATGGAACGATATATAAATCTCGACGTTCACGGTGCGCGGTCATAAATAACGGTAAAATTATGCTTTTACAAAGCTCAGAATATGCCGCCATACCAGTTGTTTGCTCAAGACAGATAATAATTGGACCCGTTTCTTTTCGGTATTCATCAAACGGAACATATAGGATGTTTCCTTTTTTTATTGTTTGTCGATTAAGCTTTCGACGCCTAGCTTCCTGCCACTTTCGCTCATCATACAAGCGCCGCTCTTTTCCATTGGTCAATCGTTCGGCTTGTTCAACAGCTGGTATATTTTCGCAAATTTCATGCATGATATCAGCCAATTCAAGTGCAAATGCTGCCATATTCCGTAATGTTTCACTCTTGTAAAAAAAATCAATAAAAAAATGTTGTTCTTTGTTACTTAATTCCTCAAGATGTAAGCCTTCATATAGAAAACATAAAAAATCACGTTGTTCTGACGTGAATTCCAGATTAAATTTCTTGATAAGTGATTCTACAGCGTCTTTCACGAAGCAACACCTCCTCAGCACATTTTTTTGGATAATGTCTATAGTATAACCAAAATATTTTTTTGACAATACAATAACGCTTGCAGTTTTTGACGCTATTTTGCTGAACAATGTTGCCGTTATGTATCCTGTCTTTCAATGCTTAGGAAATTCGGTATCCTATTAAAAAAATATGGCACTTGTAAAACGAGTGTTTGATTTCTGTTCCGACTGGGCGCTTTCCTGCGGGCGTCCGATGAGCCGCTTGGGCCAAAAGGATGCTGGTCACGAAGGCGTTATCACAGGTGATGCCTTTAGCCTTCGTTCCACTGCCGGCTCGCTCCACCCAGCGTAGTATGTCATTCTAGTTTATAGCGAACTTCGGCAAGATGTGTCTTCATGCGAAAGGGTAGTGCTAACGTAGCGGCAACAAAGCTGGAGGAAGCAGTTCGGTGATCGCCCACAAAAAAAGTGGTTAGCTTGAAATCATCTCATTTAAAGCACCACAACTTTCACAAAAATTCCCTTTAACAATTGATTTTCAACACAATGAAAAAAGAGCCTATATTCGGCTCTTCTCAGACGGCAAACAAACGTTACTCCTAATTGAATATTGTTGAATGGTGATTAAATTGTGAGACCCAACATTGATAATTGGCTCCTCTCATACTAATTATTTAATTCATAATGTTTACCTTTAACTAAGTAAAATAAGTGTTCAGCAATATTTGTTGCATGGTCAGCCGAGCGCTCTAAATATCGGCAAATAAAGGTTAAGTGTGTGATTTGAGAAATATTTGTTGGATTATCAGCCCCTGCGCGTAGCAATAGCGTTACTGTCTCTCCATACAAATCATCGACGAAATCATCTAGCTCAGCAATTTCCTTGGCACGAACAGTATTTTCCTCTGTAAAAGCTTTGATAATGCTTTCTAACATTTCTACAGTCTTGTTACACATCGTTTGCAAATTTGTTGTAGGAAAGACAAGCGGTTCTTTGCCAATGCGAATTGTCTCTTTGGCAATATTCACTGCATAGTCCCCGACTCTCTCCATATCAGATGCCGCTTTGACCAGCACCATAAGACGACGTAAATCAGTAGCTACAGGCTGCTGCTTCGCAATCATTAAAATAACATGATCGTTGATTTCTTCTTCAAGACGATTGATGATTAAATCGTCCTCAAGAATTTTTAAGGATGTCTCTAAATCCTGATTTAATAATGCTTCAAATGCTATTTTAAGGGCGTTGATACTACTATTGGCGATCTCAATAAATTGTTCTTGGACTTCTTTTAATTCCTGTTCAAAACGCTCACGTACTACCATCTAATCTCCTCCTTAACCGAAACGACCTGAAATATAATCTTCAGTACGTTGATCTGCTGGTGTTTGGAAGATAACGTCTGTTTTATCGTATTCAACGACCTCTCCACTTAGGAAAAATGCTGTCCGATCAGAAATTCGCGCCGCTTGTTGCATATTATGTGTCACAATAATAATTGAATAATCTTTTTTCAGCTCTTGTACAAGTTCTTCTACCTTTAATGTAGATATCGGATCAAGTGCAGATGTTGGCTCATCCATTAAAATAACATCTGGTTCAATCGCTAAACAGCGAGCAATACAGATTCGTTGTTGCTGACCACCTGATAAACCATATGCATTTTGATTTAAGCGATCCTTTACTTCATCCCAAATTGCCGCACCGCGTAAAGATTTCTCAACAATCTCATCAAGAATCTTCTTATTCTTTATGCCATGGATACGTGGACCATATGCAATATTATCGTAAATAGATTTCGGGAATGGGTTTGGCTTCTGGAACACCATCCCTACACGAGTGCGTAATTCCTCAACCGTATAGCTTTTATCTAAAATATTGCGCTCACGATATACGATTTCACCTGATGTTTTAACACTCGGTACAAGCTCTACCATTCTATTTAGCGTTTTTAAATACGTAGATTTCCCACAGCCTGAAGGGCCAATAATAGCCGTTACTTCATTTTCGTAGATGCTTAAATTGATGTCTTTTAAACCATGATGATCACCGTACCATAAATTTAAATTACGGGTATCATATACTACTTTTTTGGCAACATCAGCAGATGGCTTTATAGCCGTATGAATCAATTTGACAATTGAATTTTCCTCTTTTATACCTAGCACCATAAGGTCACCTCATTAATAACGTTTTTGGAATTTATTTCGAATAAAGATGGCAATAGAGTTCATCAGTAAAAGCACTGTCATAAGCACTAAAATACCGGCTGCCGCTACATATTGAAATGCCTCTTGCGGACGTTTTGCCCAATCATAAATTTGCATCGGTAACGCTGTGAATTGGCTTAACAAACCATTAGGTAGAAACTGTAAAATAACTGGAATTCCAATAACAACAAGTGGTGCCGTTTCACCAATCGCACGAGACATCGCTAATATACTTCCGGTTAAAATTCCAGGAATGGCTGCTGGTAGCACAACATGCACGATCGTTTGCCACTTTGTCGCGCCCATACCATAAGAAGCTTCGCGTTGTTCATTCGGTACAGCACGAATAGCCTCCTGCGCCGCAACAATGATCACTGGTAAAATTAATAAACTCATTGTTAAACCAGCTGCTAAAACACTTTTTCCTAGTCCCAACATTCGAACAAAAATAGTTAACCCAAGTAAACCAAAAACAATGGAAGGTACACCTGCTAAGTTAGAAATATTCATACGAATAAAGTCATTTAGTCTATTTTTCTTTGCATATTCTTCTAAATAGATAGCAGTTCCTACACCTAAAATAATCGACACTGGAGCAACAACTGCCATCAGCCAAAGTGAACCTATTAAAGCTGCCTTAATACCCGCTTTATTTGCAAAACGTGAAGCAAAATTTGTTAAAAAATCGATTGTTAAATAGTCGACACCTTGTGTAATTATTCGGTAAAGCAAAATAGCTAGTGTCACTAATGCAAAAATCGTTGCTAAGAAGAATAACGACTTCCAAATTTTATTAAATGTAATACGCTTTATCATTCGTTTCATGACGACCGTGTCATCCATATAGCGCATGCTAGTAAACCTCCCTGAAGCGTTTCGAAATATAGTGGGCTAGTAAATTCATCACTAAAGTAAAAATAAATAATGTGAACCCTACTGAATAAATCGAATAATAAATTGTCGTACCATAACCAGCATCGCCTGTTGCAACTTGTACAATATACGCAGTCATCGTTTGAATCGAGTCTGTGACATCTAAATCGAATTTAGGTGTCGATCCACCTGCTAGCGATACAATCATCGTTTCACCAATTGCCCGGGAAATAGCGAGAACAACTGAAGCGACAATACCTGATAAGGCAGCTGGTAATACTACTTTTATAGCTACTTCAAACTTTGTTGCTCCAAGAGCGAAAGCTCCTTCACGCATACTATTTGGGACAGATGACATCGCATCCTCAGAAAGTGACGTAATCATTGGTAAAATCATAATTCCAACAACAATTCCCGGACTAAGCGCATTAAAAAGTTTCAGCCCTGGAATAATTTGCTGTAACATCGGCGTGACAAATGTTAATGCAAAGAAGCCATACACGATTGTTGGTACACCCGCTAACACCTCTAAAATAGGCTTAACCGTACGTCTTATTTTTTCACTTGCATATTCACTTAAATAAATAGCTGAAGCTATGCCAAACGGAACTGCTACGACAACTGCAATAAGCGTGACTTTCAATGTGCCAGCGATTAAAGGTAAAACTCCAAATAACGGTTCCTTTCCTGAAAACGGTAGCCACTGTGTACCAAATAGGAAATCCGTAATCGAAACACGTTTAAAGAATTCAAACGTTTCAAAAATAAGGGTGAAAACAATACCAAATGTCGTCAATATCGAGATAAGTGCTACAGAAAATAATAGAGTTGGCATCGCTTTTTCCACTATTTTCTTTGTTTTATGATTGCGCGAATTTGCAATTAATTGCTGCACAGATGTTGTCTTGTTTTCTTTTTGAGAAACCATTGGGTGCTCCTTTCAACTAACAGAGAGAAAGAGCATACATCTCTTTCCCTCTATGCATGTCTACTTATTTTAAGTCTTCTAAAGTTTTTAAAGCTTCACTATATTTATCTTCAGGTAGACTGACATAACCTACTGCTTCTGCCATATCTCCCCCGTGCTCAAGTGTAAATTTGATGAAATCATATGCCGCTTCGTTTTCTTTCATAGCACTATTTTTCACATATACAAATAGCGGTCGTGAAAGCGGTGTGTATTCACCCGTTTCAATTGTTTTATTTGTTGGTTCAATGCCGTTTACTTTCACAATACTTAATTTATCTTTATTTTCTAAGTAGTAAGCGTAACCAAAAAAGCCGATTGCGTTTTTATCTCCCGCTACACCTTGAACTAGCATGTTATCATCCTCTGATAATGTTGCTGATTTTGCTAGATCAGCACCGTCTAAAATGACTTCATCAAAGTAATCGTACGTCCCTGAGTCAGTGCCTGGTGAGTAGTAGACGATTTTTTCATCTGGCCAAGATGGATCAATATCAGACCATTTTTTAGGTTTACCATCTTCCACCCAAATTTTCTTTAATTGTTCAACTGTTAGATCCTTCGCCCAATCATTTTCAGGGTTCACGACAACCGAGATGCCATCATATGCTAAAGGAAGTTCTGTAAAAGCAATCCCTACTTTCTCTAGTTTTGCTTTCTCTTCATCTTTTATATGACGAGATGCATTAGAAAAGTCTGTCTCACCTGCGATGAATTTTTCAAAACCACCACCAGTACCTGAAACACCTACCGATACTTTGACATTCGGTTGAGTCCCTGCATATTCTTCAACAACTGCTTCAATAATTGGTGCGACTGTTGATGAACCATCCCCCGCCACAGCCCCTTGCAGTTTTTTGTCAGCAGCATCTTGGCCTGAGCTCGCTGGTGCGTTTGGTTCTGCATTGTTAGCATTTTGTACAGAGTCATTACCACACGCACCAAGCATTAATGCTGACCCCATTACCGCTGTCATCGTTAAGTACTTCCACTTTTTCATCTCATTTGCCTCCGTCACTAACGTATTTATAGTTATTTCTCTTACATTCTTTACTATAATGACTGAATGTTGTAGTCGTATAAACGGTTCGTAAAAGAGACGTAAAGGAATGTAATGCTTTGTAAACGGTTGTAAAGATGAATTTACAATTGTAGCTGTCGCTAGATTAACAATGCGTCTAATGCCACACGACATGGCGTTTTTTACCGATGTAGTCAGATAGCCGTTTTCCTTTAATCATCAGATAAATTTGCTTCCTTTTGGAAAGATGCTATAATAAGCAACTGTGTCAGAAAAAAATCTAGAGGAGTTTGACATTGTGATTAAGCATGCAAAAGGACAAAATGCCGATTACTTTAAAACATATTTAACACTTATTATGGAACATCGGGAATATACGCTACAGGAAGCCGTTGATTTTATGGTAGCGTCTTATTTCTGTAATAATATAGAGCTTTATGGATTAAAACCGAAACAACAATTTGAAATTGCTATTCAACAATTATCTGTATAATAAGTCTTTCAATAAATAAAACACGGTATGAAAATAGTGATCTTTCATACCGTGTTTTTTCGCGGGTATTCAATCAATACTCTGAAACTGAAATAAACCGCTAGGCATAGAAATGCACTAGCGGTAGCTCTTATTCTTGCTCATCTTCACCAATTTTGTCTTTTGTAATAGCTGGTAAAATTGGTTGTTTTACATTACTATCTGTCACTTTTTCCGTGTTATATTTTGCTTTTAACTCAAAATATTTATCCACAGCCTTTCTTGCAATATCACTATTAGCCGAAAAAGGTTGATTAGGGTTTGTGGATCCCCAAGGAATAACTACGGCATAGGCAATTTCAGGATTTTCATAAGGGGCAAAACCAACATGTGTATAAGTAAGTGAATATTTACCCCAATGCTGTCGTAAATCCCCGTAATACATTACTTCAGCTGTTCCGGTTTTCCCTGCCGCTGTATACGGTGCATTTCCAAATTGTCTTTTTGCTGTACCTTTTGCACCAGTATAAACACGATGTAACCCTTGTTTTACATAGTTAATTTCATCTGATGAATTATCAATATGATTTAAAATTGTTGGTCCTATTTCTGTTACTAATTGGCCTAGCGATTGCCCATCTTTTGATGGTTCACGTACCTCTTTGACAACATGTGGCTGAATGCGATAGCCACCATTTGCGATTGTCGAGATATACTGTGCCAATTGTAACGGTGTATACGTATCATACTGTCCAATCGCTAAGTCAAGTGCTTTACCCCCATAGGTTGGACCAGTTGGACCTTTTACCCCACTAAACTCATTTGGTAAATCAATCCCTGTATTTACACCTAACCCGAATTGTGCATAAGAATTACGCATTTTTGGGAATGTATCGTCATTTAAACGAAGTGGCATCATATAGCTATAGGGTGTTCCATTAATAAGCAAAGCTGTTTTAAACATATAAACGTTCGAAGATTGCTCTAAGGCTCTTAAACCATCCATTGAAATATAGCCGCCAGTGTTAAAAATAGATTTTTTTACTGGTGTATTTAATAAATGGATTGGTTCATCCCCTAATACTGTTTTTGGTGTAATGGCTCCTAGATTGTAACCAGTTAGTAATGTTGCTGCCTTAACTGCAGAACCTGCCTCATACGCTGTTGTAAAAGTGCCATATGAATAATCGATGACTTCATTCTTTCCTGTTTCAGGATTTTTTTCGATTTTTTTACCAACCATTGATAAAATATCGCCTGTATTTGGGTCCATCATGACTAAAAAGGCACGATCAAGTAAAGACGAAGCCCCTTGTGCTTTTAATTTAAGCAATTCTTCCTCGACAATTTTTTCAGTTTCGGCTGTTAGCTCGCTATCTAGTGTTAAAACTAAATCTTTACCAGGCTTCCCTTCAAAGGTCGTAATGGTATCGACTACCTGCCCTTTTTTATTCGTAATATTTTTAACAACTGATTTTTGTCCTTGCAGTAAGTCTTCATATTGCGCTTCAATATAACTTTCACCAACACGGTCATTTCGTGAATAATCACGTGCTAAATAATAATTCAGCTTTTCTTTTGGAATCCCTTTTGCGGGTACTGTTGTGCGTCCTAAAATTGCGAGTGATGATAATTTCAAACGCTTCCAGTCCGTTGTTGTATTAACGCCTGGTAGTTGGGGTAAACGCTCAGAGACACGTGCAAATTCATCGGCAGATACATTTTCACTCTTAATAATTTGCGGTGATAAATTGTAGCCTGATACCATCTCCCGATAGATTGCTAATACTTCTAAGTCTTTTTCTGTCAATTGCAATAATTCTTCGTTTGTAATTCGTTCACGGACAAGCTTATCTATCTGTGCATTGATTTGACTTTCCGTTACATTTTCTTGTGCTCTAATTTTCTTTTGTTCTTTCTCTGTTACTTTTGCATAGGCAGCGTCATGATTTTTTATAATCCAAAAATCTTGTTTATCACGTAATGTGACACGGTTTGTTGGCTGCTCAATCAATTGTGCCAGCTTTTCCGCTATTTCTAGCATTTCCTTCGTTTTTGTCGACGGCATTTTCGTATACGTAATAGCATTTTCTGGTTGGTTATCTACTAAAATACGACCATATCGATCATACATTCGTCCCCTTGGCACACTTGAATTAACAGGTACCTCCTCTTTACGCTCTAAATCGCGCACATATTCTTCCCCTTTTACGATTTGCATATAGCCAAGCCTAAAAATTAGCATTGAAAATACGAGAAATATAGCAAAGAAAAGGACATTCATACGGAATGTTAAATTTGAGTGATGTTTTGCTTTAACACTCGTTGCGCGATTTTTTCCCGGTGCTTTGCGCAAATGTATTCCCCTCCTCATCTAATTACAATTTAAATACACGATATTTAGTATACCATTCGAACGTACGTCAGGAAAGCATGCACTTACGAATTAATAATTGAAAACATCATTTATTTGACGGCATTTTAAGGTGAAAAGTTTCTGTTTTTTATCGATTGCTAGAAAAATAGTTTTTACATTTATTATTGAGGGGCTGAAGCATAATTCGAAGCACTCCAAACGTTTTGACCCCCCCTCCCATTTTGCCCAACTGACCACCAATTTTTTCAACTGGCGTGTTGGGCATTCACCTCCATTGTATTGGATACCTCAAAGATTAAAGAACCTAAAAAAGACAGCAAAAAAGGCTATGCCGCGGTGACTTATCACCTTTGACATAGCCTTCTATTAAAGATTCATTATTTTGCAGCTTGGAATTTAGCTTCCACTACATCCCAGTTTACTACGTTCCAAAATGCACCGATGTAATCTGGACGACGGTTTTGGTAGTTTAAGTAGTAAGCATGCTCCCAAACGTCTAAACCTAGGACTGGCGTTTTACCTTCCATAACTGGAGAGTCTTGGTTTGGAGTAGATGTAACAGCAACTGAGTCACCATCAACGATTAACCAAGCCCAACCTGAACCGAAGCGAGTTGTAGCAGCTTTTGCAAATTCTTCTTTGAATGCATCGAAAGAACCGAATTTAGCATCGATTGCCTTTGCAACTTCGCCAACTGGAGTTTTTGAACCGCCTGGAGCGATTACTTCCCAGAATAATGTGTGGTTAGCATGTCCGCCACCGTTGTTACGTACAGCAGTTTGTTTGTCAACTGGAAGAGCATCCATGTTTGCAATAAGATCGTGAATGTCTTTTTCAGCAAACTCAGTGCCTTCTACTGCTGCGTTTAAGTTTGTTACATAAGTATTATGGTGTTTAGAATGGTGAATTTCCATTGTTTTTGCATCGATATGTGGTTCTAATGCGTCATAAGCGTAAGTTAATTGTGGTAATTCAAATGCCATTGTTAAGTTCCTCCCTAAAGTAAAGAAATAATTAGTACATTCTTAGATTATCAAAATTGGTCAAACCATTCAACGAAAAATACTTCAAATTGTAGATTTCAGCCTTTTGACTGAAAAACTAATACGATGATTATACTACCCTGTTTTATCAAGTATGCCTTGGCATAATTGTGTGCGAAAGCCAGTGCTAACGTAGCGGCAGCAACACGAAGTTAAATAGTCTAACTAACAGGAGACAATTATATCGCTAAAAAGAACACGACAATCATAACGATTTGAATTACTGCCTTGGCAAATGTTGATGCAAAGAAACCAACGAGAGACCCAATACCGCTTTTCACAGCCTCTCCAAATGTACGACGCTCTACGATTAACTCTCCAATCACGGCTCCTAAAAACGGTCCGACTAATATACCTACAACGGGAATGACGAACGGACCAATTAATAAACCAATGGTACTGCCCCACATACCAGCATTTGAACCACCAAATTTTTTAATACCAAAGGCATTGGCTACAGAATCAGCAATAAATAATATGACAACAAATAGTATTTCACTCGCCCAGAACCACCAGCTTAGCTCTGCAAATGAAAAAAATAATCCATATACTAAAAAACCACCGATTAAAAAAATCACCCCTGGAATTATCGGGTATACCAATCCAACAAATGAAATGATAAAGCAGGCAATCACTAAGATCCAGCCAACAACTTCCATAAAAATTCTCTCCTTTTTCGTGCATCAGGTTAGTTAATTAGAAAGCTAATCTATTCTGGTGACGTAAGCTAAGCCACTTCCTTTCCGTCTAAAAACGCAGTCCTGCGGCAATTTATCTGTGCGAAAGGGCCAAGGCGAAATTCATCTAATGTCTAATTCCTAAAATAGAGTCAGCTATATTGACAGCATGATCTCCTATACGCTCTAAATTGCTAACGATATCCGTATAGACGATTCCCGCTGCTCCATTACATTCATTTGCATTTAAGCGCGCAATATGCTTTTGTCTTAGCTTATCTTCCATATCATCTATCAAGCTTTCAAGCTCAGTTACTTCCTGTGCCAAGCTCAAACTAGCTGTATCCAGAGCCGCTATACTTTTTCGTACCGCTTCAATCGCCAAGCTAAACATGCCTATTAAATCTTGGCGCGCTGACTTACTTAAACTTACCTCATGATGTTCTTTATATTGTAAAAGCTCTAAAATATTTTCAAAATGATCGCCAATACGTTCAATGTCTCG
Organism: Lysinibacillus sp.; assembly: GCA_032053185.1. Taxonomy (GTDB): domain Bacteria; phylum Bacillota; class Bacilli; order Bacillales_A; family Planococcaceae; genus Lysinibacillus. The sequence continues at coordinate 96,110 of DAMBVB010000001.1, read as the reverse complement.
TACATTTGTTAGAAGTGTATGATGTCTTACTGAGTCTGCTCGCGAAAGTGGCTGCTTAGATACCATCACTAAATAATTCGTAATTTCCTTGTCTAAATGATTGAGCGCTACTTCTAATTGTAAAACTGTAGGAATATGAGCAGCTTCACCTGTTTTCATATATAAAAATGTTTCTTCTAAACCATGAAGTGCATGCTCCCCCATACGTAACACTTCCTCCTTCGCTTGCCCAAGTGCAATCGCCGGGGAGGAATCAATGAAAGATGGATCTAAATGCTTCGTTGTTACATCAATATTTCCATCATGCCCAGGAACCAGCTTCGTGACAAGTAGAGCCAATCCTCCGATAAATGGCAGCTGAATCATCATATTAATCATGTTAAATGAGCCATGCGCTATCGCTATTTGCATTTTCGCTTCTAATTGGAATAGCCCGCTAATCCACTGAACGAAATGCATAAAGGGTGTAAAGAACACCATGAAAATGATCGTACCTATAATATTAAATAGCACATGTGCCGCTGCCGCACGTTTAGCATATATAGAAGCACCAAGTGAAGCTAATACGGCTGTAATGGTCGTGCCTATATTTTCACCAAATAAAATAGGTAAAGCGCTATCTAAACCAATTAAATGCTCAGCATATAAGCTTTGAAGCACACCAACAGTAGCTGTTGAGCTTTGGACAAGCAATGTAAAAACTGTCCCTAGAAAAATTCCTACAATGGGCTGATCCCTTAGTTGAAGCGTTAATGATGCTAGGTCCGCTAATTGATGAAGCGACTGCATGCTTGCACTCATTAACTCTAATCCTAAAAATAATCCCCCAAAGCCAAATAATATTTGCCCCATATACTGATACGTCGCTTTCTTAAAGAAAAATAACAACCCAGCACCAATCGCCAATAATGGGTAAAAATATATGCCGATATTAATACCAATAATAAATGCGGTTATTGTCGTTCCAATGTTTGCCCCTATAATGACACCGATTGCTTGACGTAATGTTAAAAAACCTGCACTCACTAGCCCTACTGTAATGACCGTCGTTGCAGAGCTCGACTGAATACAAATCGTCACAATTATGCCCACTAAGACGCCCATTAAAGGATTTGTTGTAAATCGATTCAACCATTCACGCAGTCGATCATCTGCTGATTTTTGAAGCCCATCCCCCATAAATTTAATGGAAAATAAAAAGACTCCTAAACTGCCTAAAAATTGAAACAGTATGCTTTGCCAATCTATTGTCAATTGTATTCGCTCCAATTCCTACATCTCTATTTCTCTATTCCTAATCTTTAAATGATAGTATAGAAAAAGTAAAGAAAACCTTTAACTTCTTTACACAATATTAACATTTCATATCGTATTCTTTAGTTATTATTATCTATATCATATCTTGTCAAAGTTGAACATGGTAGAATAGCGATTGGAGGAGATATGCTTATGAAACACTCACAACTATTGATCGATAGCTTAATTCATCCAAAAAAACTTGCTGCCTATCGGTTATTACCTATCGGAAAAGTCATTCAATATACCTTTCTTCTAATTACTATTGTTACAGTTTTCTCTTTTGGTCGATTTACGGCAGGAATGTCTGTTGATACATTTGATATGAATAGTTTAAATGGTATAACTGAATACATAGAAGGCGTTAAATGGCTATTGTATCCCGTGACATTCATTATGCTTTTTGTTTTTACAACGATGCTTATTTTTGCACAAATTGCTCTCTATGCTTTAGCAGGTCTACTGATTTTAAAAGTCATGAAGCGGCGCGGAGAATACCGTCACATTTGGCGTACTACGACATTTGCCATGACTTGGGCAATTCTACTAAGTATGCTAGCCGATTATTTACCGATTAACAGTACAATTATCTCTGTCTTTTCTTTATTGTTAACTGTGACTCTACTAATCGTAGCCATCACAAAATATCCACAACAACCAATCACAAAATAATGTGCATGAATCCCCTCCCTACTAAATATAGTGTAGAAAAGGAGGGGATTTTTTGCGTGCTTTTGTGTTAGCAGCTATCGTTATTATTTTTGCTTTTGTTGTGAAAGTAGATTTAACAGAAGGCTCATTACAGCTTGCTGCCTTTTATCCGAAAAATACAGAAAACGCTCTTTGTGAAAAACAACGAGAACCTAATTATATCACTGTTCAGACTATTCAAGGCGATACCATTCACAGTTTATTTGCCCTTCATCCCGCCAAAGTACCAATGACCTTTCCTGAACGTTTACAACTATTTTATGAATTAAATCCACACTTACAATTACAGGCTCTTATTCCCGGTGAAAAGATTAAGCTTCCTCTGTCATTTGAATTTGAAAACAAATGTAGAAAATGAAAAGTTAACGTTTCTTCCTTGTCCTTATTTTCTTACACTGCTAAAATAAATGTCAGTGACGGTCGAAAGTATGGCCCGAAAAGGAGAGAAAGTTAATGAGTGAAATTTGTCACCGTACAAATACACGTCCCGTGCGTGTCGGTAACTTAACAATTGGTGGTAGTAATGAATTATTCATTCAAAGTATGTGTACTACAAAAACACATGATGTCGAAGCAACAGTAGCAGAAATTCTTCGTCTTGAGGAAGCAGGCTGTCAAATTGTTCGCGTCGCAGTACCAGATGAACGTGCAGCTGATGCGATAGCAGAAATTAAAAAACGTATCAATATTCCACTAGTAGCTGATATTCACTTTGACTATAAATTAGCATTAAAAGCAATTGAAAATGGTATCGATAAAGTTCGTATTAACCCCGGTAATATTGGGCGTAAGGAAAAAGTCGAAGCTGTTGTTAATGCAGCAAAGGCTAAAGGTATTCCAATCCGTATCGGGGTAAATGCTGGTTCATTAGAGCGTCATATTTTAGAAAAATATGGTTACCCTACTGCTGACGGTATGGTAGAATCTGCCCTTCACCATATTAAAATTTTGGAAGACTTGGACTTCCACGATATTATCGTATCCATGAAGGCATCAGACGTAAATCTAGCGATAGAGGCCTATGAGAAAGCGGCTAAAGCCTTTGATTATCCTCTACATTTAGGAATTACTGAATCAGGTACATTATTTGCTGGTACAGTAAAATCGGCGGCTGGTCTTGGCGCAATCCTATCAAAAGGTATTGGTAATACGTTACGTATCTCACTCTCTGCAGACCCTGTTGAAGAAGTTAAAGTAGCACGTGAGCTATTAAAATCATTCGGTCTTGCTTCCAATATGGCCACCCTTATTTCTTGTCCAACATGTGGTCGTATCGAAATTGATTTAATTTCCATTGCCAATGAAGTAGAAGCATATATTTCTAAACTTAATGTACCATTAAAAGTAGCTGTTCTTGGTTGCGCGGTAAACGGTCCTGGCGAAGCACGTGAAGCCGATATCGGTATTGCTGGTGCTCGTGGTGAAGGTTTACTATTTATGAAGGGCAAAACAGTTCGTAAAGTGCCTGAAGAAACAATGGTAGAAGAGTTGAAAAAGGAAATCGATAAATTAGCAGCTGAAATGGCAGAAAAACGTGCCGCTGAAGAAACAGAAAAAGCGAACGCCTAAGGAGTGCTAGCATGAAAAAGCCCCGCTTTGGTATTGATATCGATGGAACAGTGACATGTCCTAGTACACTCATTCCACATATCAATAAACAATACAATGTAAATATTACACTTGACGATGTGTGCGAATATGATTTTTTATCAGCATTTCCCCACCCCGTTGATCGTGGAGCATTTCAAACATGGTTTAAAGAAAATGAGCCATTTATGTACACAGTATCTGAAGCAGCTAAAGATGCGAAAGATATTTTAAATACGTGGAAAGAAAACTACGAACTTTATTACATCTCTGCTCGTGATGAGAATGTATCAGATGTTACGGTAAATTGGTTTAAATCACAATCGATTCCGTACGATCATATCGAGCTGATCGGTAGTCACGATAAGGTTTCCGCCGCGAAAAAGTATGGTGTTGAAGCATTTTTTGAAGATAAGCATGATAATGCGGTCATGCTTGCGGAGGAATTAAACATACCGGTTGTATTATTTGATACTCCATATAATCGTCTTGCTGTTCCGGACAATGTCGTACGAGTTTATAACTGGCAAGAAGCCAACGAATTTATCACAAACTATTTTAAATAAATAAAGGAGTCGTGTTCATACATAGAACACGACCCTTCATCTTTTATACATCAAGTATCCCTCGTAACCAACGCTCCACAAAATTTTCAAAGGTAACGCCATAATTTTCATAAATAGCATGGTACACGAAATAAGTTCCTAATCGCTCAAGTAACTCATCATTAATCTTCATCACAAACCGCTCCCTTTTTTTATCAATTTCGCCTTGGCTCATAGTAGCTGCGCTTTGCTTTCGCGCAGAAAAACACTGCCGCCGACGCTACTAAAACATATGCTTTAATGAAGATACATCCAGATACTTAACCTTCCATTTTTTAGAGGTCTCATCGTTGCAAAACCGTCACAATGTACCGCCTTCATGCCCTTTCTTCATAGTTTTCTTTTCGTTAATATAATAGTATCAACTTGCAATACTGGAGGGACTACTTGTGAGATGGATGACAAAGGTAGCTTGTATAACATGTTTTTGCGTGCTGCTAGCTGGCTGTCGTGATCGACTATCTGAAATTAAAGAAGCGGTTTCAGGCATAAATTCAGCAGCAGAAACTGCAGCCAATGCAGTTGATCGTGATGTACATGCTATACGAGCAATTGTCATTAACTATAAAGATACATCTTTTACGGTGAATGACCTGTTTAAAACTATTTTACGTGACGTACGCTGGGATTATGACGCTGAAAAAAGTGAGCTACTTGTGAGAGGCACATGGCAAGCACCACTATTTTCTGAGCAACCGTGGGACGATAAGATGAAAAAACAACTAGCAAAAACAGGTGTAGTAAAGGTTACGTGCACTATTACGAACATGAAAATTGATAGCGCTCTCACTACTGTAACACTTATTTTTAATGACGAAACGATTTTAGAAATGACTGGCGAGGATGCACTGCATCACCTATATGATACATATTTACAAAAAGAAACTTTGTAGCTTTTCTATTTTTAAAAGTTTATAACGTATAGCTCTTCGGCAAAATGTGTGGGGGTGATTTCCGTTCTTGTTTTACATGACAATTTCAGATGTTTTCAAAAATATATAGCTTTTCTAACATTCAGTTGTTAGAAAAGCTCTTTTTATGTTCATTCACAAATAAGCCCCCTCGTCCAAAAGAAAAATCTTACAATTTCGAAAAATTGGACTCTCCTATTTGAAACTGACAAAACCAACAAGTTATAATAAAAGTATCACGTGATGGTTCGGAGGTGTTTGCATTGGGACAGAGAGATTAAAAATTGGCGAGCTTGCAGAAAAAACAGGTATTACAAAAAGAACAATCGATTATTATACAAACATTGGCTTATTAGAAGCAGAACGTTCTGCTTCCAATTATCGCTACTACACCCCTGCAATGATTGAACGACTTCATTTTATTGAGCAACGCAAACAGCAAGGTCTTTCACTCATAGATATACAACATGAGCTAAACACTTCGCATGAAGAAATCGATGTACAAATGCTACGTGTAAAAATGCAAAACTTAGAGCAGGATGTAACTTTTCTACTTGAACAAATAAACAAACAAGATAATAAAGAGATTGAAAAGATTAAAAAAAATGTTTCTCCCGAAAGTATCGCACTCATGCAATCTTTACTTTTACTTATTCATAATTAGGAGGTGACGTTCTGTTCATACAGAACGATTATTTGGAGACCATACTCAACTTATCGATTTTCACCATTTTATTAGCTTTAACTGGCTTTTTCGTGGCAACGGAATTTGCTATTGTAAAAGTACGTTCGTCAAGGCTTGACCAATTAATTGCGGAAGGCAATAAAAAAGCCATTTCTGCAAAGTATGTTGTCAATCATTTAGACGAGTACTTATCTGCTTGTCAGCTTGGTATTACTGTAACAGCGCTTGGTATCGGGATGGTCGGTGAAAAAACCTTTGAATTTATGCTACACCCTCTTTTTAACTTGATCGGTATTTCAGATAAATATATGACGATCTTTACAATTGGTAGTGCTTTTGCCATTGCAACATTTTTACATGTTGTTGTCGGGGAGTTGGCACCAAAAACTGCTGCGATTCAAAAGGCTGAAACGATTACACTCTATTTTGCTAAACCTATACTGTTATTCTATAAAGTGATGTATCCATTTATCTGGTTCTTGAACGGCTCAGCTCGAGTATTAGTCGGCCTATTTGGTATGAAGCCTGCTTCAGATCATGAATTATCACATACAGAGGAAGAATTACGATTATTGCTATCTGAAAGCTTTGAAAGTGGTGAAATCAATAAAACAGAGCTAAAGTTTGTGAATAATGTCTTTGAATTTGATGAACGTATTGCTCGTGAAATTATGGTCCCTCGAACAGAGATTGTTGGCATTGAAAAAAATGAATCTTTTACAAATATGATTCATTTTATCGCCACTGAACAATATACGCGTTATCCGGTTTATGATGGTGATCGTGATAATATTTTAGGCTTTATCAACGTCAAGGAATTGTTTACACACGGTTTACTTGAGCAACTTACAGACGATTCATTAATCCTTGAAGATTTCATTAATCCTGTTATACGAGTTATTGAAACGATTCCTATTCAAGAATTGCTTGTGCGTATGCAAAAAGAGCGAATTCATATAGCTATTTTAATGGATGAATACGGCGGGACATCAGGGCTTGTAACAGTCGAGGATATTTTAGAAGAAATTGTAGGTGAGATCCGCGATGAGTTTGACGATGATGAAATTGCAGAAATCCGAAAAGTAAGTGACAATCACTATATTTTAAACGCGAAAATGCTCATTGAAGATGTTGAAAAACTTTTAAATGTAACGCTACAAGCAGAAGAAGTCGAAACATTGGGCGGTTGGTTTTTAACAGTAAATAACGGCATTAAAGCAACTAAAAATATTGAGCTGGCCCCCTATATATTTAGTATTTATGAGCAGCAAGGCCATCGGATACATTATATCGAAGTTCGCCCCCTTCGCAATATTTTCCCTACTGTATTAGAAGCATAAGGGATTGATATTTTCTTAATAGTTTATAACAATTTTAGCTTCCATCGTATCATTCAAATAGGGCCATTCTAGTTTTTTCAAATACTTTTGCCTCATTTCATTATTAGGCATATCCATATATAATAAATATATGGATATGATTCTATTTTCAGGGGGCATTACATATGAAATTGTTTAAACTATATCATTCGGACGGTATTCATATCATTACCGATGTCAAAAAACACAAAACTAATATTGAATTAAAAACAATTACAGGTGAAGTATTATATATTATCGTAGTAACAGATGAAAACTACACGGTATACGATGATCGCTTTGCTGGTGCCTCCAAGCAATTAAGTTCGGTGGAGGCATTTGATATTGACGGGAACTTCCGTAGCTTAGATTTTGATAATATGCGCTCACTCTTCAAAGAGGCGTTTACGAAGTTATTACAAGAGATTGCAGAGTGTGTCAATGATAATGATAAACTAGTAGATATCGATACACTACGTCATAAAGTAAGCGCTCAAATAAAAGGTATCCATTTCCGCGTTATTTCTGACACAAAAAAATACAAGATTTAAATCTCTTACAGACTGTTCACAAAATAGATTGCCGTGACAGTCTTTTTACGTTTCAAATATTCAGTACTTCACCCGTCATTAAACCACAGTTACTCGTGAAACAAAAAAAACATCTCATACCACTTTCATGTATAATAGTATGTAACGATCTGAAAGGAAGGGTGTTTTGGATGAATCGTGAACAATTAATCACACTTATTTCAGAAAAACTGAAATTAATTCGTACTGAAAAAGATTTAACACAAGATCAGATGAGTGATTTACTAGGACTCTCTAAAAAAACACTTGTTCAAATTGAAAAAAGTCGTATTTATACAGGCTGGACGACAACGGTGGCGGTTTGTGCATTATGCCGAGATAGCTTAATTTTACAGCATGAGCTTGGCGGGGATCCACTTGAGGTTGTCGACTTAATCGCTAATAACGGAACATTACAACCTAAGGAAAAGACGATGGGTGGATACATATGGTGGAAAAACCTTAGCGAATACAAAGGTTATCGTCTACAACAAAACGTCATTAGTCAGCATTTTCGAATTTTAGATACCAACAACTATCGACTACTATCAACATTCGATGAGTCAATAGCCAAGCAAGAATGGGGAAAATTTCAAGAATAATCAATTATGCCTCGGCATAATTGATTATTCTGTGTTTGTGGACTTTCTTTATATTTACGCTCACCTCTCCTCGCTCTTTTCTTTTACACAACGAATCTTAAATTGCATTTATCTCACCCCTTTAAATGACCTCTCAAACACTATAGACGAATGAATACAGAAATGAAATCATTCCGTCATATGATAAAGTGTAACTAGAAACCGATAGTATGGGTACTAACATTACAACCAAATTTTTGGTTAAAAGTTACATTAGTCGAAATTTGTAAAACTATTCTCTATAATGAATAATAGCTTCTCTACTACTGGAAAGGATGCTCTTTTATGGATCGAATATTAGCAATTAGTGATATACATGGGGAATTAGAACTTTTTGAAGAATTATTATTAAAAGCAAATTATGATACTAGGCAAGATCAGCTATTTTTACTTGGCGATTATATTGACCGAGGACCTGCATCTTGTGGCGTTTTAAACTTAGTGGGAGAATTGCATGAAAAAGGTGCACGTGTTCTGTTAGGAAATCATGAAGCCATTATGCTAAAAGCCTGTCGCTCTGGTCATCCTAAGCCGTGGAATCATTGGGTGGAACTTTGCGGTGGCGAGGCAACACTTGCAAGCTATGGTTATCAGTTAGACGATTTTAAGGAAGTCATTGAAAATGAGACATTACCTAGCTTTATCCAGACCTTACCAAAGATCGAAGAACATTTACAGCTTATCGAAACCTTTGATACTTACATCGAATTAGAGGATGCCATTTTTGTACATGGTGGTGTTGTTCCTGGAGTAGCTTTGGCACAAACAGATCCCATGCAATTTTTATGGATTCGTGAAGAATTTCATGTAGGTTATGAAGACGAAAAAACTGTAATCTTTGGCCATACACCTACCTATAGACTTCATCAAAATCCAACAGATCACAGTGTCTATTTTGGCGAAAATAATATCATTGGTATAGATGGTGGCGCTGTTTTTGGCGGTCAGTTACACGCATTAGAATGGCCAAGTCGTCAAATCATATCGATGGAAAAGAAAAGCCAACACGTGTAGAATAACCTGTTGGCTTTTCTTGCTAATGAGGATAAGGATTTAATATAATTTAAAAATAACACCTACTAAAGAGTACACAATAACCGTTGTAAATAAAATTGTCATATGGATAAGTGAGAAAACAAACATTTTGGTCGCCCACTTTATTTGATCTTTATTACTGTGATAACCGTAAATACTCATAACAAGCCAGGCAATGCTTAGCAATAGTGCAACAAGCATAATGCCAACACTTAAAGTGCCAAATAAGAAGCTTGATAATATTAATAAGATTAAATAAAAGTTCGTTTGATAATAAGTACGTTGCATCCCTTTTACAACCGGAAGCATTGGAACGCTGGCCGCTTCGTAATCAGCATGCTTACGAATGGCAATGGCATAGAAATGGGGCATCTGCCAAATGACCATAACGAAAAATAGACCAAGTATCGCAGGATGTGTAATATCAGAAGAAACAGCGGCCCAACCAATTAAAGCTGGAATCGCCCCTCCAATACTCCCAATTTCCGTATTATAAATCGTACGTCGTTTTGTCCACATTGTATAGGGTACTACATATAAAAACACACCTAGGAGACCAAATGCTGCAGCTAGTGGTGAAGCAAGTGCCAACACAACTGCTCCGAGTATAAGAAAGGCAAAAGCTAAAGTTAACGCTGATTTAGCTGACATTTCACCAGTTACGGTTGGTCGACTTTTCGTACGCGGCATTATAGCGTCAATGTCGCGGTCATATACATTATTAAATGCTCCAGCAGCACCAATGACAAGTGCAGAGCCAATCGTTGCAAAAATAATTTCAGGTATATTCTCTACGAAAGTCATTTTATTTTTGTACATACCTAGCGTTAAACCAGCCCACATAGGAATTAAATTAGATTTAATGATTCCTGTTTTTACTGTCTGCGCTAAAATAGAAGAGCGTGAGGACTTCTCCAACGACTTCTTGGAAGAATGTAATTTATGCTCCGTTTTTAGATTTTGTTCCATCGTCTTAATTCCTTTTCTTTCTTAATTTCTACACGCTTTACCATTAGAAAGCGACAAAAGTTAGATATCAAATTATTATTCTACCTCTTTTAGATAAAGTCTGTCTCAATGTTCACATAAAGTACATGATTTTCTTACACTCTATATTCTATCTAATGAAAATAGAAATACACGTTCTTTCACAACATCTTCTATGATACCACCGACTGGGGTGAATTTGAACCTAATTAGCTTGATTCTTTGCATATTACTATTCAAGTAAAACAATCTACTCTATACTTAAGGTGTATGTTTTAACTATATGAAGGAGTGTCTACCACGTGAAATACGGATTTATCGGCCTTGGAAATATGACAACAGCCATTATGAAAGGAATGTGTAAAAGCGGAGATTTTGATCCTACTTTTATTTTTGGCTATAATCGTACCAAAGCAAAAACAACAAAATTAACAACCTCTTACGGTATTCAAGCCGCAAGCTCTATTGAAGATATTATGTCGATTTGTGACGTCATTATCCTCGGTGTCAAACCCCAAATGTTACCAGATGTTTTACCAGAGGTGAAAAAGCATTTACAAGACAATCATGTCATTGTTTCTATCGCTGCAGGTAAAAACATTTCATATTTTCAAGGTTATCTATCTGAAGTTACCCCTATTATTCGTGTAATGCCAAACATTAATGCGCTTATCGGTGCCTCCACAAGCTGCTTTACAGCGAGCGAACAAGTATTAGATGTGCAGCTACAGCATGTCGTTTCACTGTTTGAAACAGTTGGCACAATAATCGAGGTACCGGAACATTTATTTTCTATATTTACAACGATTGGCGGTGCTTCACCGGCATTCACCTATATGTATATTGACGCTTTAGCACGTGCTGCTGTACGGGAAGGGATGCCAAAAAGCATGGCGCTTGATATTGCGGCAAATGCCGTACTCGGCAGTGCAAAAATGATTTTACAATCACAGGACCATCCTTGGGCACTGGTAGATCAGGTATGCTCTCCGGGAGGAACAACTATTCAAGGGGTATCCTCATTACAAAGCAATCATTTTGAAACAACGATTCACGATGCCGTAGCTGCAGTGACTGCCAAAGATCGAAGCTTATCAAAATAGCTCTTAGTTGATCTACTAAAAATAAAACGAAACCGAGACATCCTACGTCTCGGCTTTTTTTCATTGAATATTATCTTGTAATTCCTGTGCTAAAAATGCAGTTAGATCACGTAAATTTTCTGGTGTCACACCATGACCATCTGGATACTGTTTAAATGTCACCGTAGCACCAAATTGCTCAAATTTTTCTTTACTTTCTGCTCCCCATTGCGACGGGATAACATAATCGTAATCACCATGAGAAATAAATGCATGTAAATGCTTCACTGGGCGAATTGCATATTCCTCTGTCACGAATTTTGGCGTGTAGCCACTTAATGCTACGATTCCTGTAATTAAATTACCCATTGCAAAAGCAAGTGACTGTGCCAAAACTGCTCCTTGACTAAATCCAAGCATATACACTTTATGTGGGTCAATTTGATATTCATCAATTGCCTCTAGCACAAATCGTTGTAAAGCAACTAGCACTTTATCGAAAATTTCACGGTCCGGTTTACCGATATCTTGGATTGTGAAAAAAGCATAGCCAGGCTTTTGCATAATAGGTCCACGTAAACTAAAGATATGACATTGCTCTTTAAAGTCCTGCACTAATTGTGGTAAATCATCTTCATTGCTACCCATTCCATGCAATAAAAAAATCGCTGGATATTTTCTATTTGGGTCCATATTCGTTGGTTGTGTATGTTTAAATGTAAATGGTGTATTCATTATAAAATTCCTTTCAGGTGAACTTAATGTTACCTTGTTATCCTGCAAAAAATATCTAAACAAAACAGGATTGCTTCAATATTATAAATAGGATCTATACTCTTATTAAACGATAGACTGATTTTCGTTCCGCCCGGGGCATAAGATAAGACTTTGGAACACGATATTTTTATGCAAGAAAGCTCCGCACAAGTATATGCTGATTACGAAAGCGTTATCATAGAGCGTTTGCTATTAGCCTCCGTTCCTCTATCGGCTCACTCAAGGCACTGCAATCGACTGATACACATGTAAACGTTTTTTAACAAATATTATCTTTCACTTTGCCTAACTATATTAATTTTGTCTTATTAATAATCCCATCAGTGTGATAAGCAATATATCCGTTAATTATGCGAATCGTTTCTTGTGGATCTGCGTTAAATAGCACTTTGGATTGCTCTGGTGTTGAGACAAGTACTGTTAATAAATCTACGCGCATTGCATGTCCAGCAGAGCTATAAGCATAATCGTAAACAATATCTTCCTCTGTCAAATTGTCTGTCACATACTCCTTGTGAAACAATTCTTTAGCGGCCTCCATTTGTTCGGCAACCTGCTGACGAATTCGCATTTGATGCATTAATAGCTCTTCCTCAAGTACAGTGGTCTTTAACCACTCTTTCTTTTCCAGCATCTTCAAAAATTCTTTTTCCCAAACTTGCTCATTTTCAGTAAAATATAGCATATTCATCATTAACATATCCCAAAAATCAATTTGGGATTGTGTCGATTTACGCTGCATCTCGATTGCCTCTTTAAAATGTTCCTCAACCTTCGTAATATTCATATTGCGCACTAAATGATTACATACATTTTCAATAAATTTATTTGCTACTTCTTGTGCCATGAAAAACCGTCCTTTATATCTACAAATCATTTCCTCACTATCATACCATTATTGTGGAATATTAGAAATGATAGCTGTTCTATCGCTGCTTCTTTCAGAACTACCTTTAACTGGGATTTCAGAAAAAAAAGACGCCTCAACTCATCGAGCCATCTATGCTACGAAAATACATAGCTATCCATATTATCTATCGTATTTTGGATAGCATCTTTTAATGAATGCTGATGCTCGCCACAATCAGCTAGTGCCTCTTCTAATGTAATTGCAGCATTTGCCATAAACGGTGCCATCTGCAAATCCTTTGCTAATTGAATAAGAACAAGTGCTTTATTCCATTTCCAACGCGCATTTTTGGGATCTAAGTTAGTAGCTTGCTCTAAGTAGCCAAGAGCATCGAATGGCATCCACCCAAAGCGATGCATCGTTTGGCCTGTGATGCCCCAATATAAAGCCTTATTGGGGTTTTCTTTTACTGCTTGTTTAAAACAATGGACACTCTCATTGTAATGATGTGCAAACAAAAACAGTTCACCTTGTGTAAAAAATGAAAGTGCCTTTTCATTTGGAGTGCCTGTTGTTGCTACACCCTCTAGTTCTTTAATACGCTTAGAAAACTCTGCTTCATCTTTTATCGCACGAATTGCGACAACGGTATCCGATTCAGGATAGCTTTCATCCGCTCGTTCTCCATGTTGGGTTTCAACACCTAGTGTGGGCTTTGGATAGCTAGCAAAATCATACTCTTCAAATTAATTTAATATACTTATTCGCTAACGCTTTCTCCCGTTCATCTGTAACTTGCTTAGCCACCTCATAGCACTTCATAAGCTCGCCCTTATAAAAAAAATCATCCATTGTCATCCAATATTCCTCCAATGTATAACTCTTTAGTATATTTAGTATACAATACAAAAATAAAAAAGACTGATCAAAATACCTTTGATACAGTCTCAGCTTTACTTATTTTTTTAATACTTCTTTATTTAAAAATGTACGTAAATCTTTTTCTGATAAGGCACCTACAAAACGACTAACCTCTTTACCACCTTCAAAGCGAATGAATGTTGGAGTACTATCAAAATTGTATTTATCCCATAAATCTTCATATTCCCAAACATTTAATTGAGCAATATCAACACCAAGCTTCTTAGCCATGGGCATTAACTTAGGTGTGAAAGCTTTACAATGCACACATGTCGGACTGAAGAAATACGCATTTACATCTTCACCAGCCGCCAATTTTTTTTCAAGCTCGTCGGGTAACATAATATTTTGGTAATTTTCATCATCCAATTGGTCAATTGTTTCTTGTTTTAATTTTTTGTCGCCATAAGGATTATTTGCGTTTTCTAACTTACTGTTGTTTGATACATTCGTTAAAACAATAATTGCTGCAAATAGCAAAACAATAGCTGAGCCGATAATTAATAGTTTTTTCACGAGAATGTGTTCCTCCTTTTCCACACTAAAAAACCCTAATTTTAGTGTATTCGCGTTTGATTATAAAGTGTTTTTAAATCCTAGTAAACTAATAAGTCTTTTAAAATATTTTTTTCCATACTCAACCATAATTTAGTCCCAATTTGGGCTACATATTAAAATGCTCAATACGAATGTGAAGTGGTTAATATGAAACACATTATCCGAAATGTTTTTCAAATTATGATATCCATAATATTTTAACAAACTGGGTAGTTGCTGTCATTATTGCTGGGCTCATTTTTTACCATCTCTTTAGGCTGACTCAATATTTATGCCTCTATGAATCCCTCTGCTCATACAGCCCACATGAAAATTGCTATTGTGAATGAAGACACAAAGAGCTTAGGGAGAGGATATTATGAGGCAGTAGACAATTTAATAATTAAAAAAACGGAAAGTATTTTGCGGTTATTGTTGTCCCTAGTGATTTTTCTCAAAAACTAATCTCCGTACTGTCAAATGTGCCTTCTAAAGCGCATATCGATTATTATGGAAATGAAAAAATAAATCCAATCGCCCACAAAATTACAAGTAAAGAGAGGCACATTGGTGGTATTATTTGGTCAAAGATCTGGGTTGCTCTTGCCTTTTTGTCTGGCTCATGTTCATTCTATTGGGTGTCTTCTTAAAAAAGTTACTGAGTGAGAAAATGGAACTTTTAATGAACAAAACACGCGGATTAGATATATTTTATTGATTTTCACTTAAGCTTTCTATAAATGTTTAAGGCGAACGATGTTATAATGGGAGTATTGTAAACATGTAGGAGGCGCTTTTGTTGAAAAAACGATTATCTATTTTTGCTTTGTCGTTAGTAGTGTTAAGTGCTTGTGGTGAAGATAAACAGGCTGTTGAAAAAAATCAGAATGGGGCGCAAAAAGAAGCTTCACATGAAGAACATGGACATGCTTCCGGAGATATTCAGGAGGAAACTGCATCTACTGATGTTTTACCGTCGTTTTTAGATAATAAATCAGAAGATATTCGTTTAGTATATCAAATAGCTGGACAGTCTACAGAAATTTTAGAGTGGATGCCGTGCTATTGTGGATGTGGCGAATCTGCTGGGCATAAAAGTAATTTAAACTGCTTTATTGCGGAAAAACGTGCGGATGGCACAATTGTCTGGGATGATCACGGTACTCGCTGTCTCGTTTGCCTAGAAATTGCTGTACAGTCTGCAAAAATGCATAAAGATGGTATGAGCCTGAAAGAAATTCGTCAAACAATTGATAACACATATAAAGAAGGCTACGCAAAACCAACACCGACTGATATGCCTGCTTAAATAAAAAAACTCATCATTATGATGAGTTTTTTTATTTAACGAGTTGTAACACCGTTTTAAAATGTGGATGATCTGCACATTGTAGTAACTCGTATAAAATCATTTCCACACTTGTAGGTAAAATTCCAAGTGCCTTCATCTTCTCTAGCCCTAGCTCTTTATTGGCCTTTGTACGAGAGGACACTGCATCTGCAACAACTTCAACCTCAAACCCCTGTTCTTTTAGTTGTCGGGCTGTTTGGTAGACACAAATATGTGTTTCGATACCAGTCACGATAAACTGAGAACGGCCACTTTTCTTCAATGCATCGACAAACTCTTGTTCATGGCATGCACTGAAAGCCAATTTCGCGATAGGTTTTTGCCCCTTAATATGCTGAGCAATATTTAACGCAGTCCCACCTAAACGGCTAGGATTTTGTTCGAGCCATAAAATAGGTACCCCTAATGCTTGCATAGCTTGTACCAGCTTGACCACATTTTCAATCATCGCTTCACTTTCATCAACAATTGTCGCTAACTTCCCTTGTACATCAACGACAACTAAACACGCTTTTTCTATTGTAAACATTTAAAACACCCCTTCTATCCGTTTTCACAATTCATTATACCGAAAGTTACTTGTTTATGTGGTAAGTTAGAAAAATTTCGTCCATCCAACTTAATCAGTGCTAGAAAACAGTCTATGCTGGCTGCTTTTTTTGTTCCTTTCTCTCTACCGAACTATCCCTTCCCAATGTATTAATCTTAAACTACATCCGCGAAAAACGTCCTTCTGGAGTGGAATGGCAAGCGAGCACATATTTAATAGGAGAAATTCCATTTGTACAAACACGAACATTTTATAATTCTACTGTTTAGTCAACGTATAAATAACGAAATATGAACTCATCTTTGTACAACCACGTTTCCATTTGTTCGTATTTAAACCCAAAAAGTTGTGTATGCAATTTAACTCAATTGTGTACATTTTGTTGCGAGCCTGTCATTATTTTGCTCGAATAGTGAGAATTTTATTTTTTCTCTTGAAAATTGAGTTATAATCCAGTAAAGTGCTTTTATCTCGCTTTAGCGATCAGTATCGTAAATGTAAAAAGTTAGCTAGTTGACTACGAACTGACTGTAAAAGCTGATAGATTCAACACCCATTAGTAGGGACTAAAACCCTATGATTAAGGTTTAACCTTAAAAATTAAACAAGGAGTGTACCACTTTGACACAACGTGCATACAATTTTAACGCAGGCCCATCTGCCCTACCACTAGAAGTATTAGAAAAAGCTCAACAACAATTAGTAAACTTCCGTGACTCAGGCATGTCTATTATGGAAATGAGCCACCGCAGTGCGATTTTTGATGAAGTACATAATGAAGCAATTGCTTTATTGAAAAAGCTTTATGCTATCCCAGAAAACTATGAAGTCCTTTTCCTACAAGGTGGAGCTAGCCTTCAATTTACGATGATTCCAATGAACTTCCTACAGGCAGATCAAAAAGCAAGCTACGTATTATCAGGCTCATGGTCTGAAAAAGCGATCAAAGAGGCTAAATTATTTGGTACGCCTGTAGAAGCTGCGAGTACAAAAGAAAATCAATACCGTAATATCCCGGCTTTAGGAGATATTCAATTCACTGAAGAGGATGCATATGTGCATATCACTTCAAACAATACGATTTACGGTACACAGTGGAAGGAGTTCCCTGAAACAGGAAATGTTCCGTTAATTGCCGATATGTCTAGTGATATTCTTTCTAAACCAGTTGATGTAAGTAAATTCGGTCTTATTTATGCAGGGGCTCAAAAAAATCTTGGTCCATCTGGTGTAACAGTAGTCATTATTCGCAAAGATTTGTTAGAGAAGGCGAATAAAAACATTCCTACAATGTTAAAATATTCAACACATGCCGATAGCAACTCTTTATACAATACACCACCAACTTTCGGTATTTATATGTTAGGTGAAGTATTAAAATGGGTAGAATCAAAAGGCGGCGTTGCAGAAGTTGAGAAGCGTAATGAGTTAAAGGCAAAAGTCATTTATGATGCCATTGACAATAGCAACGGATTTTATACAGGTCATGCAACACCAGAAAGCCGTTCATTAATGAACATCACTTTCCGTGTAGCTGATGAGGAGCTTGAAAAACAATTCCTTGCTGAAGCAAAAGCAGCAGGATTTGTTGGACTTAATGGACACCGTTCTGTAGGAGGCTGCCGTGCCTCTACTTATAATGCTGTACCATTAGAGACTTGTGAGGCATTACGTGACTTTATGGTAGAATTCCAACAAAAACATCAATAATAATCAATTTCGCGTTGGCGTAATTGCGTCCGGAGAGGCTTTCTCTTCATTCAGTAGATGTTTGGATACCTACAAAAAGGAACACATATTCGCATTCAGAGGTGGGACCCTTTACTAAATGAAAATAAAGTAGACGAATGAGCGTAATCATTCGTCTTTTTCATATTTGCGAAAACAATTTCCCGCGAAGTAGTAAATACCTTCTATTCAGAAATAAATCTTTTTAAAAGCCTAGCGGACATATTACCAATCTCTTTTCACTCGAAAATCATAGATTATAAGAGTAATGCGCAATAATAGTTGGAGAAGATAAAATTAAAGATACTCGCATAATGACTATAAAAGGGGGAGCTCCAAATGAAACCTCACTTGGAACTACCCCTTTCTTCAAATATTGTCATTTTAGATTTTACAAAGTTTCAGGCTTACACTCTGGACATTTACCGTAGATCTCAAATTTATGATTTTCAATTTCATAGTCTGGCAGCTTTTCACCAAGCATCTCCATAGGGCAAAGATTTAGCTCCTTAACATTGCCACACTCCATACAAATAAAATGATGGTGATGTTGTTCAGACTCACAATGCATACGGAAATTCCGCTCCCCAGATAACTCAGTTTCCTCCAATATTCCTAGCTTCACAAACGTTGCAAGGTTGCGATAAATCGTATCGAAACTCATACCTGGAAAATCTTTTTTCAAAACATCTAATAGATCTCGAGCCGTTAAATATTTAGCTGTTGCTGCAAACATATTTAAAATTAACTCCCGCTTATCTGTTTTTTTAAAGCCGTTTTCTTTTAAAATTTCCCACGCTCTAGAAACATTCACTGCGCTACCTCCTCCCGTTTTGCAGCCATGTTAAATACTATTTTCTTCACTAGTATAACAAGTAACAAAATGAAGATAGAAGTAACGACAATTGTACCACCGGGTGCTAAATCTAAATAAAATGCACTAACTAAACCGATTAACACAGCCGATTCGCCAAAGACAATTGCATAGATGATTGTTTGCTTAAAGCCCTTTGCAAGTCGCATTGCAGCAGCCACTGGTAACGTCATAAGTGATGATACAAGTAAAATGCCAACGATGCGCATACTTGCAGCAATAACAAGCGCCGTCACGATCATAAATAAAAGATGAATCCAACGTGCAGGTAGACCACTTGCTTTGGCATATTCTTCGTCGAAAGATAAAACAAAAAGTTCCTTAAAAAATAGAAATAAAAAAATAATGACAACAACAGCAATCCCTACCACTACCCATAAGTCCTGACGTGATACAGCTGACACTGAACCAAATAAATAGCTCATTAAATCCGTGCTAAAGCCACTCGCAAGCGAGATAAATATCGCACTAATACCAATCCCACCTGACATAATAATTGGAATCGCAAGCTCTTCATAGTGCTTATATAAACGTCTAAGACGCTCAATTAAAATCGAACCGCTGACAGAGGCCAGTATGCCTAAATAAATTGGATTTAGCATTGCCAGGGCTGTAACAGCTTGACTGATATATAAGCTTCCCGCTATACCTGCCAGCGTCACATGTGATAAGGCATCTGCAATAAGCGAAAGCCTGCGAACGACAATAAAAACACCTAGTAGCGGTGCTAATATGCCAATTAATAGCCCAGAGAAAAAGGCATTTTGTAAAAATTCATAGTTAAAAATCGCTTCTATCATTATGCCTTCTCCTTCTAGTGAATCTTTCTCACAGAATGGCCATACCAAGCATCAAGCGCATCGTGAGAAATTGTATCAAATTCATTTTTGTAACCGTGGAAATGTATGGTTTGATTTAAGCATGCCACATGACTGATACGGTTCGATACTGTATCAACATCGTGTGTAACAAGAATCATTGTAATTCCTTGTGCCCGATTCAATTTTGCCAGCATATCATAAAAGGATTGCACATTCTCATGATCAATACCGACAGTTGGTTCATCTAATATTAGGAGCCTCGGTTCACTAACTAATGCCCTTGCAATAAAGACACGTTGCTGTTGCCCACCAGATAACTCACCAATATTACGATTGATAAATGCTTCCATGCCAACAGCTTTTAATGCTTCAAACACTTTATCCTTTGCATCTCGTCCAGGCCTTTTAAATAACCCTAATTTTTTTGATAACCCACTTTTCACGACTTCTTGGACGGTTGCTGGAAACCCTGAATTGAAGGCATTCGATTTTTGTGACACATATCCTATCCATTCACGATGCTTAAAAGTTGAACTTGCTTCACCAAATAGCTTTATTTCTCCAGACATCGGTTTTAATAACCCTAAAATAATTTTTAACAATGTAGACTTCCCCGAACCATTCGGACCAAGTAATGCTAAAAAATCTCCCTCTTCTACACGAAAAGAAATATTTTTTAATACTTGCGTATAGTCATATTGAAATGACACGTTTTCAATGTCAATTAATGATTGTTTCATGTATGTTCTCTTCTTTCTAATTCAAAATCATTACGATTTACAAGTTGTAAGTATAAATGAAAGTACAGTTTTTGTAAAGAAAATAAGATTGCTATTCTACTGTTTTCAATTTTGACACAATAATGTGAAGGGTTGTCATAGCTGTCAAGACTTTCACAAGATTGATTTTGTTTCAAAAAACTAAACATCTTTAAAAGGAGGATTAGCTTTGAGTATTCAATTTTTACAACAATTAACACAAAGTAGTGATAAGGAAATAGTTGCGATTGCACGTGCTGAAGGATTTGAAATTACTACTTCTGAAGTAAAGAAACTCCGGCCTTATTTGGAGCAATTCTCATTTTCGTGGCTCTTTTTAGGTATTCCTAAAGATATTCTTGTAGAGGTTGAAGCTGTTTTAGGCAGAAAGCGCTCCAGACAGTTAATTGCATTGTTTACGAAATAATCAATTTTGCCTTGGCGTATTTGCCGCTGTCGCTTCGCTTTCGCGCAGAAAACATTTGCCGCTGTCGCTACATTTGAATGAAGAAAAAAGGCCCGAAAATCACCATATGCTGATTTCGGGCTTTTTATTTTATCCTCTTAGAGCATCGATTAACGCTGGTTTAAACGCTCCATTACGAAGCATTTCAATTTCATGTTTATAAGGAGCCGATTTTGATTTGGCATCACTATTTAATGGAACAAATGGTGTTTCTAGAATTTTAGGAATCTCCATTAATTGTGGATGATGGACAACATATTTTAATGCATCAAAGCCAATATGACCGAAGCCAATATTTTCGTGACGGTCTTTTCCTGCACCACGAACATTTTTTGAATCATTGATATGCAGCACTTTGATACGATCAACACCTATTAATTTATCAAACTTATTTAAGACGCCATCAAAATCTTCTACTATATTATAACCTGCGTCATGCGTATGGCATGTATCAAAGCATACTGACAGACGCTCATTATGTGTTACACCATCGATAATTTTAGCAAGCTCTTCAAAGGAACGACCACATTCAGTTCCTTTCCCAGCCATTGTCTCTAATGCGATTTGTACAGGGTAATCCTGTGACAGTACTTCATTTAAACCTTCAATAATCTTGGCAATCCCTGCGTCTGCTCCCGCACCTACATGAGCACCTGGATGCAAAACAATTTGTGTTGCTTCCAGCGCCGCTGTACGTTCGATTTCAGACTGTAAAAAATCTACACCTAAACGGAAAGTTTCAGGTTTTTCTGTGTTCGCAATATTAATAATGTATGGAGCATGGACAACAATATTCGTCATGCCATGCTCTTTCATGTGTAGTAAACCATTCATAATATTAAGGTCAGCAATTGCTTTACGACGAGTGTTTTGCGGAGCTCCTGTATAAATCATAAAGGTATTCGCCCCATATGAAAGGGCCTCTTTACTTGATCCGAGCAGCATTTCTTTTCCACTCATTGAAACATGCGATCCAAGTAGCATTTGAATGCCTCCTTATTTTTTACCGCGCGCTTTTAAACGACGTTCACGTTTTTTAATTTTTTCCATTTCCCATTTCATATTACGCTTGTAGCCAGGTTTTACTTTTTTCGGCTTACGCACTAATGCTTTTGCTTTCGCATCGATTTCATTTTCATGCTTCACACGATTTTTACGTGCATGGCGATCTTTTAGCTCAGTCCATTCGCCATCTTTTACATCTTTTTGAACAAATGGAATGCCCATTTTCTCAACACGCACTACCGCATCCTCATCTGATGGCTCAAACAACGTGATAGCAGTTCCTTTATTCCCTGCACGCGCTGTACGCCCCACGCGATGAATAAAGAATTCTAAGTCCTCTGGAATTTCGTAGTTAATGACATGTGAAATTCCTTGAATATCGATACCACGTGCTGCAAGATCTGTTGCAACGATGTATTGATAGTCCAATTCTCGAATTTGCTTCATCATTTTCTTACGATCACGTGGACTTAAGTCACCATGTATTTGACCACAGCGAATCCCATTTTCATTTAAGTAGCCAGCAACGTGCTCTGCTGTTTTGCGTGTGTTAGTGAAAATGACTGCTAAAAACGGATTGATTCCTTCAATGACTTCTAACAAACGTTTGTTACGTGATTTAGAACGCACTGGTACAAGCACAAAGTCAATTCCTTCTGCGACTGGGCGTTTATCATTCATTTGGATATGAACGGGTGCATCCATATATTTTTTTAAGAAAGGCTGGAGCTTTTCTGGAATCGTTGCTGAGAATACAAACATTTCAAGCTTTTCTGGCATTTGAGAAGCAAAACCATCGATATCCTCTATAAAGCCCATATCGAAGGCTAAATCTGCCTCGTCAACAACTAAAATTGGGGCCGTATGCACAAATAACGCTTGCGCTGCAACGAGATCACGAATACGTCCTGGCGTCCCGACAACAATTTGTGGTTGCGTTTTTAACTTATCAATGGAGCGTTGTTTGTCCGTACCTCCAATAAATAGTTTCGCTTGAATCGTTGTTCCTTCTATTAATTGATTTAATGCATCAAAAATTTGTTGTGCAAGCTCACGTGTAGGTGACGTAATAACAGCTTGTACTTCCTGCTTGTCAGCATTAATTCGTTGCACAATTGGAATTAAAAAACTATGTGTTTTTCCCGTTCCTGTATGCGCTTGTCCGATTGCACTCTTTCCTTTTAATAGGAGCGGAATGATTTCCTTTTGAATCGGCGTTGGTTCTGTAAAGCCAAGTCTTGCAATCGCGTCCTGCAAAAATGGCTGAAAATTATAATCAGTATATTTTGACATAATTCGTTCCTCCTAACATCTTTCCCATTGTATCATGATTCAACTTTTAGGTATATTAACGTCCTATTATCTCAAGCATGAACATAATTTTATACTTTTATCATGGCTGTAGTGAAGCTCTTATCAAAGTTACTCGAAATACTGTGAATATGCAATAAAAAAAGCGCTCTAAACTGTGACTAACGCTACCACTGAATACATAAAGCTGTTTGGTAATTTAATCGTTAGACCTCGACACTCCCATTTTGTGAGAAGATTTTCTGCTATAGTGAGCTTCCGTTCTATTTTTGTTTAGCGCATCATTGCGTCCGGAGGATTTAATAAGAAAGTTAATCCAGACACGATGAAGCATAAAATTGGATCTTACTTTAGCTTTTACTATTTCAATATTATTTTCAACAGTAAACTTATTATTGATAGTCTAGATAAAAAATGATAAGATTTTTTTGATAATGATTATCACTCACAAGAAAGTAGGTAGATCTTATGAACCTTCACACAATTCAATTGGGGGAAAAAGTTAAAGTAAAAGATCTACAGCAAATTGACTCTCTTTTATGTAAACGATTAAATGCTTTTGGCATAAAAGAGGGCTGTCAAGTTTGTATGGTCCAAAAAGGATGGTTTTCTGGAGCTTGCATATTGGAATGTCAAGGTCAGAAAATCGGGCTTAGAAAAAAAGATTTAATGGATATAAAGGTCGAACAAGTATGCGTAGATTAGCTTTAATAGGAAACCC
Organism: Lysinibacillus sp.; assembly: GCA_032053185.1. GTDB lineage: Bacteria > Bacillota > Bacilli > Bacillales_A > Planococcaceae > Lysinibacillus. Next base: position 71,973 of record DAMBVB010000001.1, on the reverse strand, counting down.
CAATATCGGTAAAACGTCATTGTTCAATACGTTGACAAATTCATATGAATACGTTGGCAATTGGAGTGGTGTAACCGTTGAAAAAAAAGTAGGACAAGTAAAAAAACTACAAATGGAAATAATTGATTTACCTGGTGTCTATACGCTTAACCCTATTTCAAAAGATGAAAGTGTTGTGACTTCATTTTTACTTGAAGATCAGGTAGATGGTATTTTAAATATTATCGATGCCTCTAATTTCGAACGAAATATGCAATTAACAGTAGATATACTTGAACTTAGAAAGCCTGTTTTCATCTGTTTAAATATGATTGACGTAGCGAAAAAGAAAGGCATTTCGATTGATGTCGAAAAATTACAGAGTTTTTTAGGCGTACCTGTTGTTCCAATAAGCGCTCGTACTGGGAAAGGTGTCGAAGGGATTTATGCTGCTATTCAAGCCTCCGATCGTACGCAACACCGTTTTACATTAGCCTATGATGACTTAATTGAAGACGGCATCTCAAAAATTGAAGCATTGTTACAGCATGTTCCAATAGAACAAAGAAGGTGGTGTACGATTCAATTTTTAATGGGAAATGAAGCTGTTGACGCTTATTTGAAAGAAAAGGAATACTTTGAAAAGCTAGATGCAATGCGCGATGCTTTAGAAAAGCAAATTGGTGAACCATTAATTAAAGCTATTGCTAAAAAACGTGATTCATATATTTCTAACATCAACAGCAAAGTAATTATACAAGAGAAAAGTGAAACACAATGGTCAGAGAAAGTTGATAAAATTCTAACACATCCAATTTTGGGTGTTCCGATTTTCTTAGCGCTTATGTTTTTAATGTTTCAAGCAACGTTTGCATGGATCGGTACCCCGCTTTCTGATTTCCTGGATGGCATTGTAGGAGGCCCTCTTACAGATGCTGTTACTCAGGGCTTAGAAGCTATTGGTGCGGCTCCTTTTATTGTTCATTTAATATGTGATGGAATCATTGCAGGTGTTGGCGGTGTTTTAGTTTTCATTCCACAAATCTTTGTACTATTTTTCTTTATTTCACTATTAGAAGATTCAGGGTATATGGCGAGAGTTGCTGTTGTCATGGATCGCCTTATGGAATTTTTCGGCTTAAACGGCAAAGCGTTTATTCCGATGATTGTAAGCTTTGGATGTAATGTTCCAGGTGTAATGGCTGCGAGAACAATTGAACAGCCAAGAGAGCGACTATTAACAATTCTTGTTGCGCCGTTTATGAGCTGCTCAGCAAGGTTGCCTGTATATGCATTGTTCGGTGCAGCATTCTTTACTGCACATCAATCATTAGTGGTATTCTCCCTATATGTTATGGGTATAGTGGTAGCGCTTATTGTCACAAAAATATTATCGATGACGATTTTGAAAAATGAAACTTCAGTTTTTATTGTTGAATTACCAGCCTATCATGTACCACAGCTTAAAACACTTTGGCGTTCTACTTGGGAAAAAGGAAAAGGATTTTTCCGCAAAGCTGGTACTATTATCTTTGCCGGCTCCGTGATTATTTGGCTTCTTTCTTATTTAGGACCACATGGCGCTAATGTCAATATGGATGACAGCTTTTTAGCAATGATCGGTGGCGCTTTTGGTGTGTTGTTTATCCCACTAGGCTTTGGAACATGGCAAGCCGGTGCATCCCTCATTGCTGGATTCCTGGCAAAAGAAGTAATTGTTTCGACAATGGCGATTATTTATGGCGTAAGTGAAGGTGTCTTATCGTCTACGATGACAACACATTTTACCGCTTTAAGCGCTTATACATTCTTGGCCTTTGTTTTACTTTATATGCCTTGTTTAGCCACAGTAGGTGCAATAAAACGGGAAACACAGTCTGTGAAATGGACTTTATTTGCAACCATATATCCATTTGTTGTAGCTTATATTATTGCACTCATGATTTATGGTATCGGGAACTTATTGATGTGAGGTGTAGAGAATGACTTTATTGATTAATATTTTAATCGGCTGCATTATATTTGGCTATGCAGGTATTGCCTTATATAGGAGCATTAAGAAACAAAAGAAGGGCAAATGCGCAGCATGCTCATTACAGAAGAGTTGTTCCTCTAACGTTTGTGCCCCTCCCTCTCAACTGAAAGATTTTACTACTAAATAAATAGAGCGAGGTATGTCCAAACTGTTAATTTGTTGGAGATTACCTCACTTTTTTTTGCACTTTTATACATGGTTTGAAATTTCAACTGTACTTGCTGCTAGTTCTTCAGCTGCTGATGTTGTATGCTCAACATTTGCCGTCATACTATGTATTAATGAATGTAAATTAGACTTCATCGAATTAAAAGAATCAGCTAAATCTTTTATTTCATCCTTCGTTTTAACTTCGATATCCTTTTGACATAAATCTCCTTTAGCAATTACCTTCGCTGCATAAGTTAACATATTGACGGGAACAATGATGGAACGTACAAATAGTAACCCAACTACTACACAAATCAGTAAAATAATGCAGAACATCCATAAAAACCACTGCTTATTATTATCAATAAGCTTTTCAACATGTGCTAATGAATTTTCTATGTCTTTAATGTTTTCCTGTTGAAATAAATCCACTTTGTCATTTATCTCCATGGATGTAGTATCAAATTCAAGCATCATTTTATTCCCTAGCTCAGGTCCGCCTTGAATATAGCTATGTGCCATTTTCTGACCAGTACTATAATACTCATCAAACGCCACTTTAATCGCATTTAATTTTTCCTGCTCTTCAGGGTGTATTTTTTTCACTTGTTCCAAATCTCTATAAAAATTTTCACTATATTTTTCTGCTTGCTCAAACCATCATCTAAATTATCGAGTGCTCTTGTGGCACTAATATCAGTCAAATATTGCTGAACCTGTACAACTGCTAACTTCATTTCATCTGCTGATAACGTTGTTTGAAGTGTCTTTTCTTTAATCGAATGTACTTGCTGTAGTTGGGATTTGGCATTTTGTTGCTGAAATACCCCCATGACTAAAACTAATATTACGATAACACCAAACGACACTAAACTTCTAACTTTAATTGTCATAGAATACCTCCTATTTTTTAACCTTACTATTTTAGTTTAGTAAAAAATATTAACAATTTATGAGCTCATCACCATAACGTGTGGTTGATTTCCGTTCCGACTAGACGGTTTCCTGGGGGCGTCTGAATAAAACCACTTCGCTTTCTCACAGATAAATTGCCGCAGAGCCTAGCGTTCTTAGACTACGTTCCTATATTTCAGTAGGTATTTGGACACCCACTAAAAAGATTCGTTCATCTCCCTCCCCTTGGAGACGCGGAGGTTTTCATAGTGATGCGCCCATTTACTTATATTATTGTAATACATTTCACCCAACTAACTTGGAAGATCATCTTTTTCGTAATGATTTATCACCAAAACATTATACCTTTCTTATCGTCCAAAAAAGTGAAAAAATGTGTATTTTTCAAGAATTTTGGTTCATCACATAATGTGTGGTTGATTTCTGTTCCCTTTCCTTGGGGGCGTCCGATGAGCCCCTAACGAGATATAGTGAGCTTCATACAATCGCCCTAGTTATTTATGTGCGTGTATCGAACGTTAACTTACCTAGCTGCATATCATAGTTATAATCAGGTATGTCATCAATGTTAAATCACTATCGAAAGGAGATCGTTATGGTATTTAGACCACAGTTCCCGATGTATCCTGGTGGCATGAGAATGCCCATGCAAATGCCGATGCAAATGCCAACACCTCCACAGATGTCACCGCAGCCCTTTTTCCAGCATGGAGGCTTCCCAAATCAACCACGAGTTCCGGGTGGCTTTCCAATGTCCAATGGAATAGGTTCATTTGGAGGACAAATGCCCATGCAGCAACCTTCCAAAATCGGTTCATTTTTGCAGCAGGCGAATAATTTATTTAACTCAGCGAAAACATATACGCCTTACATTCAGCAAGCAATGCCAATGGTAAAAAATATTCCGTCACTTTTAAAATTGTATAAAGGATTTCAAGGTCTTCCTGCTGCAGGAGCTGCCGCAGGGGCTGGAGCAGTAGCAGCTGAAGCAGCGGCTAGCGAAGGAGCAGGTTCTACTAAACGTCGAAAATCATCTCGACAAAATGCATCATTTACTTCACCTGCCCCACTTCCATCTAAGCCCCGTATTTTCCAGCCGCCTATGTAGATGAAGGTTTCTTTGTATTCGCCGTCCCTGTCCGTTATAATGTAGATAGGTAAGCTGGAAAGGAGTCACAACCATGCAAGTATTAAAAATTAATCCACGTGGCTATTGCTACGGTGTTGTTGATGCGATGGTCATCGCTCGAAACGCCGCACTCGATAAAACGTTACCAAGACCTATCTACATTTTAGGTATGATTGTGCATAATAAACATGTCACGGATGCATTTGAAGAAGATGGCATCATCACATTAGATGGTGAAAATCGTTTAGAAATTATTGAACAAGTTGAAACTGGCACTGTTATTTTCACAGCGCATGGTGTTTCACCTGAAATTCGTGAAATTGCGAAGCGAAAAGGCTTAGTATCCATTGATGCTACATGTCCTGACGTAACAGTTACACACGATTTAATTCGTGAAAAATCAGCAAATGGCTATGATATTATATATATCGGTAAAAAAGGGCATCCCGAGCCAGAGGGCGCCATTGGGGTTGCACCAGATCATGTGCATTTAGTGCAATCATCCAATGACATTGATGCATTAAATTTAACGAATGATAAATTACTAGTAACGAATCAAACGACGATGAGTCAATGGGATGTCGCTCATTTAATGGATAGTTTAATAGAGAAATTTCCACATATTGAAGTGCATAAGGAGATTTGTTTGGCAACCCAGGTTCGTCAAGAGGCAGTTGCTCAGCAAGCTGGAGAAGCAGATTTACTTATTGTTGTTGGTGACCCAAAATCGAATAACTCGAATCGTTTAACGCAAGTATCCGTTGAAATTGCCGGGACACCATCTTATCGAATTGCAGACGTTTCTGAGCTAAAAATTGAATGGTTAAAAGAAATTAATTACGTCGCTGTTACAGCAGGTGCTTCTACGCCAACACCAATTGTAAAAGAGGTTATTTCTTTCCTTGAGCAATTCGATAAAAATGATGAATCAACACATATCATTGAGCGTACAGTTACATTAAATAAAATTTTACCTAAAATTAAAACGCCCAAGCCTGTTGACAAAATTATGCCTTACTAACGAAAAATGGTTTATCGCCATTACGTGTGGTTGATTTTTTGTTCCGGCTGGGCGCTTTGTCTGTGCGAAAGCGAAGTGACAGCAACAGCACCGATGGTGGTCACGAAGACGGTATCACAGGACGTGATGGTTTTAGCCTTCGTTCCTTCCCCAAGGAGTCGCCCAGCCGGAACGGAGATCAACTTATAGACACAAATATCATCCACAACTTTTGGTATGAGCAAAAAAATCCTGATTGTCTATTTTGACGATCAGGATTTCTCATTATTTACTAAAATAATAATTGACTGGACGACCAATGCCACCATAATGCACATCCATCGTAATTTCCTCTTGCTTCTCTAAATAATCTAAGTATCTTCTTGCTGTTACGCGCGCAATACCTACACCACTAGCTACTTCTTCTGCCGATGCACCTTTTACAGATTGCAAATAGTGCACAACTTTTTCTAGTGTTGCACGATTAAAACCTTTAGGTAAACTTTTTTCTGACCGTAAGACATTTGATTGCTGAATGTCATTATGCCCACCATAATAATGGAATAACTGATCAAGCTCTCCTTGTGTTAATGCACGCTCCATTTGCATTTGCTTTTTGAAGCGCAAATAATTTTCAAGCGTTCCTTGCACTCGTTCAAATGAAAAAGGTTTCATAATATAATCAAAGACGCCCAGATGCAGGACCTGTTTTACAGTTTCCATATCATTAGCAGCGGTTACCGTTATTACATCTACAGGTAACTTGAGTTCACGAATTTTTCGTAAGCTTGTCACTCCATCCTGCTCTGGCATGAAAATATCCATAAATACTAATTCTGGTTTAAGTTTTTGACTTTGAGCAATCCCTTCGACTCCATTTGAGGCTTGCCCAATTACTTCAAATCCAGCTATCTTTTCAATAAATTGGCGATTAACCTCTCGCACCATTGGATCGTCCTCTATTAATAAAACCTTTGTTTGTGTCACTGTTAGTCCTCCATACACTTTGTTCTATCTCTAAATGTGTCAATATTCACTTAAGGAAGCTATCTAAGAGAGAGCCACGCTGTTCCTATAGAATATCGCGCTTGATTCATACTACATTACTCAAAGGATTGATCTCCAAGCGCTTTCCTAGGGACGTCAAATGAATCCTAAGGATATTTCAAATAAGCTTTGATGATGAGGCTATTCAGTATGGTAAAAGGTTATTAAAAAGCTTGTTCCTTTATTCGGTTCACTTATGACTTTTATTTCTCCCTTTCCTTTTTGGACAATTTCTTTTATTAAAAAAAGTCCAATCCCACGACCTTTATTCTCTTTTGTTGAGTAGCCATTATCAAAAATATGAGCTTTTACTTCCTTCGTCATACCTATACCATTATCCGTTACTAAGATTGCCAGCACATCCTCATCCTCGTCAACCGAAACATGGATTATTTTTTCTTCAATTTGTACATCCCTTAATGCATCAAAAGCATTTTCAATTAAGTTACCAAATAAAATAACGAAATCATGATGATCTAAATTGTTAGGAAATGTTGTCAAACGGCTTTCTCTGTCAATTTCCAGTAGAATTCCCTGTTCTTTTGCATAGGAAATTTTACTAAGCAATAGCCCTGAAATATTTTCATTTTTAATCCGTTCATTTAAAAAGTTTGTCATTTCATCATGTTCTTCTTTTACTTGTGTTAAATAAGAAAGTGCTTGTTCATGATGGCCAAGCTGTAAAAGACCAGCAATTGTGTGCAATTTATTTTTATGCTCATGTGTTTGTACGCGTAATGCTTGCACAAATGCCTTCACACCCGTTAACTCCTCCGCAAGCTTTTTCACTTCTGTACGATCTTTAAACATGGCCACAGCTCCAACTGTTTTTCCATTAACCTGTATAGGAATACGATTACTCATAATACTGTGACCATTAATATAGAGTTCACGATTGAAAATAGGTTGATCTAGCTCCAAAATTTCCGGTAATCTTGTATCAGGTAATACGTCAAAAATTTTCGTCCCTATTAATGTTGACGGTTGTTTGTGCACACCTAATATTTGACATGCTTTTTCATTAAATATTGTGATTGTCAAGTCATTATCAATGGCAATAATTCCTTCATGCATCGCGTTAAAGGTTTCTGTTCGTTCTACATACATTTTAGCAATTTCGTGAGGCTCTAACCCAAACATTTGCTTTTTCAAATGAAGCCCTAATGTATGAGCCCCCCATGCACTAAAGAAAAGAGATAATAAGCTAGTAATCATTAATTCTGTTTGAATAGATTGTAATAACTGTGCCACAGTTAAAACACTATAGCCCACTACTACAACGCCTATTTGTTTACCTTCTTTACTCATGATCGGGACGAATGCTCGTACCATATCTCCATGCTCACCATGTGCGATAGATGTATAATAATGCTCAGAAAACGCTGCGTTTAAATCTCCTGACTGCGAGACTTGCCCGATTTCGTCTGTATTTGGATGTGAATACTTGCGCCTTTGCATATCCAGTACAACAATATACTGCGCGCCATTGATATCACGTATTTCCTCCACTACAGAATTTATATGTTTCGTAGCGTCGTTAAAATTTTTATTTGATAAGTAAGTTTTCAACTCGGGAAGCTGTGATACTGTTTTTGCCACAAGTAAAGCCTGATCTCCAAGCTTATCCTTTTGCACAGTCATGACGAACCCTAGTAAAAATGTTCCACCTATACTAAAGGAGAGCATGAGAATAAAAAAAGTCAGAGACATAATTTTTCTCTTCATCGATAATTTTTGAAATTGCAAGATTACGCCTCCCTCTTACTATATTTTAGCTTATTCCATATGTTAGAATAACAAAAACATCAGAAAATACGAATAAATAGGGTGTAATAGATGAAAAAATTTATTATTGGAACAATAATAAGCGTTTTATTTTTAACAATAGTGATCGGTATTCAACAAGGCTTACTATTTACTAAGCCTCTCCCCTATGACGATGAGCAACAAGGCTTGGATACACAAATTACGATTCATTTAAGCCATGTTGTTGCTGAGAATACACCAAAAGGACTAGCGGCAAGTAAATTCGCCGAGCTTGTTGAGGAAAAAACAAATGGTGAGGTAAAGGTTCACGTCTACCCAAACTCCTCGTTGTTTAATGATAAAAACGAGTTTCAGGCTTTGCAAAATGGAGAAGTTGAAATGATTATCCCTACTTTCTCAAAGATGACATCCTATATACCAAATTGGCAGGTTCTTGATTTACCCTACCTTTTTAATACGGATGAGGAAGTGCATGAGGTACTGACGGGGTCGATTGGTGAACAATTGTTAAATGAACTAAAACCTTTTCATATAAAAGGACTGAGCTTTTGGCATAATGGCTTTAAACATTTAACCTCTGTTAATCACCCTATTCATACATTTGAGGATTTAAAAGGCTTACGTGCCCGTACAATGCCCAGTAAAACCCTTGAAAGGCAATTCGAGGTTGTTGGGGCTACACCCATCCCGATTTCCTTTAGCGAGGTTTTTACTGATTTAGAATCGAATACCATTGATGCTCAGGAAAATACAGCTTCCAATATTTATTCTAAAGGTTTCTATAAAGTGCAAAAGCATATGACATTAACGAAGCATGGCATTTTAGGATACGCCGTTTTAATGAACGATAAGTTTTGGAAATCCTTACCTCCCAAAATTCAAAAGCAGATTATGGAGGCTATGAAAGAAACAACAAACTGGCAATTTGAACAAGCTGTAGAAATGAACGAAGCAGATTTGCAAAAACTTAAGCAGCAGGATAACTTTGAGATTTATACGATGAGCAATAAGGAACGCCAACGCTTTAAGGATAAACTAGCGCCTGTTTATGATTTTTATAGAAACAATGTACAAGAAAACGATATTTTATCAGAAATCAAAGCAATTGTTTCTCCTTAAAGTATTACTTCACGGTGATCCATACTTTTGTTCATTAATGATAAAATCCTCACTAGCGTGGGGATTTTTTCTTGTGTATTATAATAGGTTCTAAAATTACAAAACTACTATAAAACAGCTTTAAAACCCCTGATATCACTAGTTTTATAGATCTCCTAGCTTAAATTGAACAAAATGAACAATAGAAACTTTACGGTCATAAAAACGATTGTCGGAAAATTTCAGCTAAGATAACTTCATGAAAGCGTTCACATAATATTCATAAACAGTGTTAGGGGAGAACTTTATGCGTATAAATTTTAAAAACTTAACTGTACAAGTACTGATTGCTATTGTGCTAGGTATTATTGTAGGTGCTACGTTCCCAGAGTTCGGAGCGAAGTTGAAAATATTAGCAGATATTTTTATTAAATTAATTAAGATGTTAATAGCTCCTATCATTTTCTTAACAGTTGTTATTGGAATTGGTAGTATGGGCGATGTAAAAAAGGTTGGTAAAATTGGCGGGAAGGCATTAATTTATTTTGAAATTGTTTCTACTTTCGCACTAGCAATCGGCTTAATCGTTGTCAATATTGTACAACCTGGTAAAGGCTTTAATACAGCGGCTGCAAACGGTGCAGATGTTTCCCAATATACAGAGGCAGCAGCGGCTACTGAGCATGGTATTGGTGCATTTTTTATGCAAATTATACCTGATAATGTTGTCGGAGCACTTGCAAATGGCGAGTTATTACCTGTATTATTCTCAGCAGTTTTATTTGGCATAGCTGCCGCTGCTATTGGTGAACCGGCTAAACCCGTTATAAAATTTTTCGAACAAGTAGCAGATATATTCTTTAAAATTGTTCATATGGTCATGAAGGTTTCACCGATTGGTGCATTTGGCGCTATGAGCTACACAATCGGAAACTTCGGTCTTAAATCACTAGGAAACTTAGGATTTTTATTGCTTTCCGTTTATATGACAATGTTTATTTTTATCGTAGTCATCATGGGTCTTATTACACGTTACTTTGGGTTCAGTATCTTTACGTTTATTAAATATATTAAAGATGAAATTTTTATCGTTATTGGAACATCATCATCAGAATCTGCCCTCCCTTCGATAATGCGTAAATTAGAAAACTATGGTTGCTCTAAACAAGTCGTTGGGCTTGTTGTCCCAACAGGGTACTCCTTTAATTTAGATGGTACGTCCATTTACTTATCTATGGCGGCTCTTTTTATCGCACAAGCTTATGGCGTTGAATTAGACGTTTGGCATCAAATTACATTGCTTGCTATTTTAATGCTAACATCTAAAGGTGCAGCCGGTGTAACAGGCTCTGGCTTTATTACACTCGCAGCAACATTAGCAGCATTCCCTATGATTCCGGTAGAAGGGATTGCCCTTTTAATCGGGGTCGATCGCTTTATGTCAGAGGCTCGCGCCGTGACAAACTTAATTGGTAATGGTGTAGCAACAGTTGTCGTTTCAAAAATGGAAAAAGAATTCGATCCAGAGCAAGAAAAACGTGCTCTTGCAGGAGAAGTTACAACTCAACAATAAAATGAAAGGCTGGCCGAACGTGGAAATTTTCACATTATCGGTCAGCCTTTTTCAGTGTTAAACTCCATATTCCATTTTTTAAAACTCAAATGTCCTACACATAAAATTAGCTAAATCTTTGATATTGTTAGTAGCGTGATACTTAAACTTGAACGTATTCCACAGTAATAATGTCTCTTCTTCTAGCCGACCTGATTTATAAACTTTTGATCATTTACTGCTATTTGCAAAATTAGTATCTTTTAATTGACATGTAGTTAATAAAAATGATGGACCTTTAAACCCTTTGAATGTACCTCTTTAACTATCAAAATTTTTATTAAAGATGAAACCTAGAGTAAAGCTTCCTCGTATAGTAAGTAGATTGGAGGCTTTTTATGACTACATTTACCCTTACCTACCCAAAAGCTTTCGAAAGCTTTTCAAATATTCCTATTGTGAATGAACAATATGAGACGGTTTTTGTGCTACAAAAGGTTGAACGTTCATCCGTAGGAAAAGTAATCAATGCTGTTATGCTAGTTGCTGCACAGCAGTCTTTTCCACATCGTTATGAAACACGTTCTACTTTAGGGGCACCACTTTTTCAAGTTCAATCTACACTATTGACAAAGGGTGTTAGCCATCAGCTTATTATGCCAGATGGATCCATTTTACCGATCCAACGGAAGACGGTTCAATTGCTTGAATCTTCCTACTCTTTTACAATGGATGGACTCGCTTTTCGCTTTGAAAAGGATTTTACATCTACCGCCTATTTATATTGTAATGATGAAAAAATAGCTAGCGCTAGTAATATAGAAACTGAGCTTGTGCGTACTGGTATAGCTTTTAAACTGTTTAACTCTGACGATACGCTCTTTGTTGCTTTGCTAGCAACTCTGTATCAGGCATTATTCTCTATGAGCAATTAAGGTGACTATTTACATAACATACGCTTTAAATAGATGCTGAACAATAAAATGTCGCGGATTTCTCATAAAAGCTAGCTCTTTTATTCTTTTACCCTGCTAGCATCAATCAATATCTTCCGAGACACGAAATAAATTCGCTTTGTTTTGACCATTTTACGCCGTTCTTCTATAAAAGGAGTACACTAAAGAGGTAGAAATACTATACATTTGGGGGCATTTTACATGGATACACAAGCAGCAAACATTAAAAATTTAATGATGCTAAATTGACTTGTTCAAATTCTAGAGGAACGCAGTATTATGACAGAAAGAAAGTTACAAGATATGTCTCACTAATAACGTTAAACTCTCTTCTATGGATGCCGATTTAAAAGAAAAAGTCATTGAAGAAATAAAACATTAATGGAATGGATGGCATTTTTAAAAAGGGGCCGCTTCTTAAGTAATAAAAATGTTTTTAGCGGCCCTCTTTTTTATATTTGCACATATAGCTCCTTCACATATACAGCGGTTCCTGCAATAGAAATAGTCAATTTGCCCTTAGCATTTTTTACATGTACATGTACATGCACACGCCCATCCTTCCCGAGTTCCTGCCCTTGTTCAATAATTAGTGTCTTCGGCAATTGTGCTTGTCGATCCATATACGCTGCAAAATATGCTCCCATAACACCAGAGGCTGTACCTGTAGTTATATCTTCAATTGTTCCAGAATAAGGTGATGAAAAATGTCGTGCGTGCATATCTGCATACTTATCAAATGCCTCTAAGCAAAAAGGATGCACAGATGCTTTTGGCATTTCTTCAAGGACATCCGGAAAATCTGCAGTTTGCGGAGTCATTTTTTTAAAGTATGATAAACTTTTTATAGGTACTAGCAATGTCCAAATTCCTGTACTTCCATAGACTATCGGTAATTCAGGATGTATCGCTTCCTCTGTTAGTCCAATAGATTGTGCAAGCTTCGTTTTTGAACCGTTAAATGCTTTAAATTGAGGTGCTGCATGTTGCATAGTCATATGAATTTCCCCTTTTTGTTCTTTTATCTCAATGGGGAGAATTCCTGCTTTCGTTTCAATAGTCAGTTTTGACTTCTCTTCTAGTAAACCTTTTGTTTTTAGTGCATATATCGTTGCCATTGTTGCATGTCCGCATAAATTCATCTCATGCCCTGGCGTGAAATAACGTATACGTAAATCTGCTTTATCCGATTTTAACGCAAAGGCTGTTTCATTGAAGCCCACTTGCTTAGCAATAGCCTGCATTTCAAATTCACTAAATTGATCTCCCTCTACGACGATACCTGCTGGATTTCCCATATTAGGTATCGTGCTAAACGCATCATAATGATGGACGGTAACCATTTTCATTTTCTTTTCTCCCTTTATATAAGTTTTACATCAAAGCTTGGCTACTCTAACTGGCGTGTAAAAATTTTATCCTGCGAAACAAATTTGTCTATCTTTACTCGGCGGTTATCTCCAATTCCCTTACATTAAAGATACGAATACACTGCATAAAAGATCCATTATTTCTAATATGATTAAGCTATTCACTCTCCTCTCATAGCAATTTATACTCACACTCTAAAATGAATCCATGCATACACAAAAGACTGAATTATATTGCTTTCTATAATTCAGCCTTGTTATTATTACTGTTTACATTTAAATGAATAGTTTGTTGATAGAAAACTCTTTTCCTTTGAGACGATAGCTTCCCCACCATCTTTTTCACATTGCTCTGTCATAGCATCAATTTTTTTGGCATTCATCGTATTCGTCATGAATGTCATACCTACCCCAAACACAGCAATCAGTAAACCAATGATCATCCATAACTTGCCGGCTTTATTGCCAGCAGGTCTTTCACTCACCACAGCTATTCCCCTCTCTTACACGAATAAAAACGGTTCTGTATGAATAGTAGATTGGACAAATTCAACAGAATATTTGTTATCCTCACACATTCTTGCCATCTTTTTAGCTACTCCTGCAATCATCACTTTCTCCACATGATGTCCTGGATCTACGATTTGTAGACCAATTGCTTGAGCGTCCTGAGCTGTATGGAAATACATATCTCCCGTTATAAATACATCAGCCCCAGCACGTTTCGCAGAATAGATATATTTATTGCCGTCGCCACCAACAAGCGCAACTTTTTTCACCTTCGACTGTAAATCACCAACAACTCGGACAGCAGGTACGTCTAGCTGCCCCTTGACAAATTGCGTAAATTCATGAAGAGTCATTTCTTGTGGTAAATAACCAACTCGTCCTAAACCCATTACATTTGCTTGCTGGTCTAAGCGAATGATATCATAGGCAGGTTCTTCATATGGATGTGCGTTTAACATTGCCTTTACCACACGATTTTTTACAGATTCCGGAAATACTACTTCTACCTTTACTTCTTCTTCAACATGGAATTCACCAATAGAACCTACATGTGGATTTGCACCTTCTAGTGCACGGAAACGCCCTTCTCCCAATGTAGTATAGCTACACGCTTCATAATCTCCAATGCGACCTGCTCCTGCCTTTGCTAATGCCTCACGCAATTCATTGGCATTTGCAGTCGGTATAAAAACAGCCAGCTTTAACATACTTTCCGCATATGTTTCTTCTAAAATAGAACGGTTTTCAAGCTGAAGAGCATCTGCTAGTAAATCGTTTACACCGCCTTCAGCCACATCTAGATTCGTATGTGCTGCATAAACGGCAATATCATTTTTTATCAGTTTTTCATATAAACGCCCCGCTGGATTGTCCGTACGAATATTCGAAAGACGTCTGAAAATTGGTGGATGATGCGCTATTATTAGTTCGCACCCTTGAGCAATAGCCTCGTTTGCTACGGCTTCATTAACATCTAATGTGACTAATACTTTACTGACAGGTTTATTTAATGTGCCAATTGCAAGACCAATTGGGTCATTTTCCATACAGGCTAGCTTTTTAGGCGCCCATGATTCGAACAATTGTATAACTTCTTGACCGTTTACTGTTTTCATCTCACAGAATCCCTTCCACTAAATTGAGTAGAGCACCTAACTCTGCACGTTTTTCTTCAATTTCAGGTGTTTGATCTGCCCCTTCAATGGACTTTAATACACGCTGCCAATTTTCTTTTTCACGTGACCATTTTTTTATAAATGCTGGTGATTTTCGTTGCATTAATTTCGGCCCAAATAAAATTTCCGGTTCCGTTAACGTCATTGTGCTTCTTTGCAAAACAACAATTTCATAAATTTTTTCGTCTTCCTCTAAAATTTCTTCGTCCTGGATTGCCCAATTATGTGCTATTGCCCATTCGCGAATCACTTTCGCATGAATATTTGGCTGCAAAATAAGCCTTGTTACCCCTTGTAATTTTTCTGGATGCTTCTCCAAAATAGAGACAATAAGAGGTCCACCCATTCCAGCAATAGTAACTGTATCGACATGGTCAGCTTCTTCAACAGCCGCTAAACCATTTGCAAGTCGTACTGTAATTTTTTCTGTTAAGCCTTCCTTTTGCACTTGTCCAACTGCTGATTCAAATGGTCCTTTCACAACTTCTCCCGCTATTGCATAAGAAGCAATCCCTTTATGAATTAAGTAACATGGCAAATATGCATGGTCACTGCCAATATCCGCTATAACCGCACCAGAGGGTACATATTTTGCTACTGTTTCTAATCGCTTTGATAATTTTTGTGCATTCATTTTTTTACCGCCTGTCTTCAATAGTGTCCATTCTTAGTATGTATGATGTCGTGAAAAAAAACAAATGGAGTTGACTCAAATTTTTGAGCAACTCCATTATACTGAAGATAAATTAATTGTAGCTGCACCAATTACGATTAAACGCTTTCAGTGCAGCTACTTTTATCAATTATGCCCCGGCATAATTGCGTCCGGAATCGGCTTTGTGCTTAGGCCTGCACGAGGGCCGACACGATGTCGGTCATTTCGGTAATGCCACAGGACGTGGCGTTTTTACCGATGTAGGTTAGTTAGCCGTTATCGTATGGATGCGATGAATTTAGGCTAACATCCCCTAAGCACTCCTTTCCGATTCCGTGACATGTGCCAGAGGCTTTAACTTCTGGAAGAAGTTAAACTATTTTAGAGTTGAAATGTACTTAGCGATTTCTTTTGCTTCCGCTTCAGTTTTCATTCCAGGTGTCATTGGTGTGCCTTCGATACCGTTAGTTAAAACGTCTACGATATGAGCCTCATCTAAACCATGTAAGTTTGGCCCTACAGAACCAGTTAAGTCAGCAGCGTGACAGCCAATACAAGATTGTACTAAAGCTGAGCCGTCATCAGTAGCTTCTGTCTTTTCGCCACCGCCCTCTTTTTCAGCAGCAATTTCTTTTTTGTTATCTGCACCTGTTAAAGACATAAAGAAAATAAGACCAATACCAAATGCAAGAATTAAGATGTAAGGAACGACTGGATTGTTTTTCATATGTTTCCCCTCCTCATTGTAAATCTACTTCTATGATAATATAGAATCAGTCAACATCTAATATTGTACTGCATTAACCATGAAACGAAAAGACCATTCGCTAAGTTTTCCTTTGTTTGTAACAAATTCGACATTTCTGTATCTATTGGATAAAATATGTCTTGAAATCCTTAATATTTGGATTATTAATTACCTTTTAAAATAATGCCTCGGCATAATTGTTTGTGCTTAGGCCTGTAGATGTTTTTTGTGCGAAAGTGAAACATGATGTAGGTCAGTTAACCGTTATCGCATCGATGTGATGATTTTAGGTTAAAACATCCTTTATAGACTCCTTTGCAATTCCAGACATCCGCCGGAGGCTTTACCTTCCTTACATGCTGTTATCTTACCTCTCTATACACATTCATATACCAAGAAAATCAAAATATCTTATTAAATTTGCAATCAAAATAATTTCATTAACTAAATAAGCTATACTGTTATTATAAAATATTATTATTCAATACTTTCTAGCCTTTAATTTTTAAAAAACCGTTTCTCTAAAAAGACTAAAAAAGAATCCGTTAGCTATGAAAGCAAACAGATTCTTGTCATTGTCAGCGAAACTATTCTACAAAATGAGTTCTTACAATAAGTTTATGATATAGTAGCTAGTCAGTGCCAGTAAACCTAGGACACCTGAGACCGTGAAATAAAGTAGCTTCATTTTTAAACCTGACCAAAGCCAAACCCCACAGTTTGCTGCAATCAAGCAATACAATGCACTATTACTCCCATTAAAATATGTAGTGTAAATTCGAATAGACATACTAAATAATAAAACAGCACCCAACAAATGGAAGACAGGAGCTAATAAATCATTTTTCCGTGCCGTTCTAAACGCCGTTAGAAATAATATCACAGCAGCTATTCCGACGACAACCGTTAAAATGATCATTAAGGATGTTATTGTAAAATAAATAGACAGCAGTGTAATCGTTGCAATACATATACTTGTAATTACAAGTAGCAGCCTTTTCTTTTCTGAAGGCAATATAGCCTGTTTATGATGTACTGGTTCTAACTCCTCTACATCTAACCCCTCTGCATATAGAGCCGCTAAAAAATCACAGTAATGCTCTGGTAATAGCTTATTTTGCTTCCAAAACAAAATCTCATTCAAGATTATTTTTTTTCGAGGATTTGTCATTGTTTTTGCTCCAAACATTGCTTTATAATGGTTGTTATTACAATTTTATGGTTCATCACCATAAATGTGGTTGATTTTTTGTTCCGGCTGGGGCTTTGTTGGTAAGTTATTACAGGACGTGATGGTTTTAGCCTTCGTTCCTCTATCGCTCATCCCCAAGGAGTCGCCGGAGATGAAACGAAAGTCTATATACAAAGATTACGTCTTAACATACATCCTCCCCAACTTTTGGTGATGAACCAATTTTATCTCAAAATATTCAAGAACACATCTGTATAAAGTAGCAAAAATATTATGATCGGCTCATTCTAATACACAATAAAAACATTTCCGAAACAATATTTTCTTTTGATAGTCTTTGCTTACACGAGTATTCTCCTGATTCAAAAGTAGCAAAAAAGCGCTATCTAATTAGTCATCACTAATTAGATAGCACTACAAGTGTATCTTTATTCTAAAAAGTCTTTTAAACGCTTACTACGAGAAGGGTGACGTAGCTTTCTAAGCGCCTTCGCTTCAATTTGGCGAATACGTTCACGTGTTACACCAAATACTTTTCCTACCTCTTCTAATGTACGTGTGCGACCATCATCTAGACCGAAACGTAAGCGAAGGACGTTTTCTTCACGGTCAGTTAATGTATCTAACACATCCTCTAATTGCTCTTTTAACAATTCATAAGCTGCATGGTCAGATGGAGATTGCGCTTCAGAATCCTCAATGAAGTCTCCTAAATGTGAATCATCTTCTTCTCCGATTGGTGTTTCAAGAGATACTGGTTCTTGTGCGATTTTTAAAATTTCACGTACTTTTTCTGGTGTTAAATCCATTTCTTCGCCAATTTCTTCTGGAGATGGCTCACGACCCAAGTCTTGTAGTAATTGGCGTTGTACACGAATTAATTTATTAATTGTTTCGACCATATGCACTGGAATACGAATAGTACGTGCTTGGTCCGCAATTGCACGTGTAATCGCTTGACGAATCCACCATGTTGCATAAGTGGAGAATTTAAAACCTTTACGGTAGTCAAATTTCTCAACAGCCTTGATAAGCCCCATATTCCCCTCTTGAATTAAATCAAGGAATAGCATTCCACGTCCAACATATCGCTTTGCAATCGACACAACAAGACGTAAGTTCGCTTCTGCTAGGCGTTTACGTGCTTCTTCGTCACCTTGCTCAATTCGCTCAGCTAAGGCGATTTCTTGCTCGGCAGAAAGCAAATCAACTCGACCAATTTCTTTTAAATACATACGTACAGGATCATTTATTTTTACACCTGGTGGTACACTCAAATCATTTAAATCGAAAGTCTCTTCGTTTGCTTCTTCTTTCATTAAGCTTTCTTCTTCAAACTCTTCTTTCCCAATGATTTGAATATCTTTAGCCTTTTCAAGATCCTCAGCAAAGTGGAAAATCTCTTCGTTCTCCAATTCATAAGGCGCTAGTTTCTCTGAAATTTCTTTCATTGAAATTTCACCTTCTGTTTTTGCTTTTTCTTGTAGTATTTTTTTTGCTTCATCTAATGTAATTTCTACTTCTACCTCTTTTGAACGTTCTGACTTGTCCGCCATAAACCTTCCTCCTTCTAAACAACCGAATCGGGTTAAATCGCCGATAACGATTTTCTTAAATGAATAATCTGTTGGGCGATTTCAAGTGCACGCGCATACTCATGCATCTTCTCCGCTTCCTTTGACTCATGCATCTTTTGTTGAATTTCTTGCTCAATTCTATATTTTTGCAGCTGACGTATTGAGTCGGTGACCTCTGCCTCTGCTTGGTCGGGATCCCGTTCCGCTAACGCCGCTTCCATTACAATCTTGCGTATTTCAGCGTCATCTAATATTTCTACAAAACGCTGATAATCAGGATGACCATATTCCTCATAAAATCCTACTAAGCGAACAAAAACTGCCATATAGGCATCTCGTACAAATGGATCTTTTTGCTCACTGCGTAATACCCTGTCCACTACATCTATATTATGAAGCATATGAGCCAGTAATAAACGTTCGGCACGTTCAGCTGCGTCCATAGGCTTATGTTGCTGAGTGACCGGCATCGAAGGCGTTTGAACAGGCATGTCTACTTTTGCAGAACGAACCTGATTTGCCTCTAGCTTTCGGAATTGAGCATAAATCGCTTCTTCCGAGATGTTTGTTTCATTCGATAGCTGTCTTATATACAAATCTCGTTCAACTGGTGATGATCTACCTACTAGTTGCTCAAGAACTTCTTGAATATATTGAAGCGTATCATTTTCAAACTGAAAGTTCTTATTTCGTCTAGCATGCATCATCATAAAAGCAATATACGCATGAGGGTTTTCCAAAATTTGTTCTTTAAATGCTTGTCCACCTAAACTACGAATGTATTCATCGGGATCTAGCTTATCTGGTAACACCGCAATATTGACTTTCATACGTTCCGTTTGAAGTAACTGTGCTGCTCTTTTCGCCGCATCAAACCCAGCATTATCACCGTCATAGCAAATCGTAATCTGCTCTACTAAGCGCTTTAGCTTTGTGATATGCTGATTCGTAAGCGATGTACCCATTGTTGCAACAGCATTCGTTACACCCACAGAGGTTGCTGCTAAAACATCCATAAACCCTTCCATCAATACTACCTGACGATTTTTTCTAATCGAGGTTCGTGCTTGGTCTAGGTTATATAGCACTTCACTCTTTTGGAAAATTGGTGATTCTGGACTATTTAAATATTTTGCCTCTTCACCAGTTGATGCAAGGATTCGTCCTGAGAATGCTATAATCTTACCGTTCTCATCACGGATGGGAAACATAATACGCCCTCTAAAACGGTCAAAATAGCGTTCTTCCCCTTCGCGTTTGATTACTAGACCACTTTCTGAGATTTCTTGTAAGTTATAACCTTTTCTTTCAAGCAATATCGTTAATGCATCAAAGCTTGGAAGAGACCATCCAATGCTATTAGATTCTATAAGTTCCCTTGTAAATCCTCTTTCTAGCAAATAATTTAAAGGTTCTTCACCATCTTCCGTATTTAACAGTAAATGATGAAAAAAATCTGCTGCAAAAGCGTGAGCTTCTTTCATCCTTTCTTCCGCTTTAGATACCTTTTTCGTGACTTCAGGTAAACTTGGTCCAATATCTAACTGTATGCCAACACGTTCACCAAGTTTCACGACAGCGTCAGGAAATGAAATACCTTCTATATCCATGACAAAAGTAATAGCATTACCGCCTGCCCCACAACCAAAGCAATGAAAAATTTGTTTGTCTGATGACACAGAAAAAGATGGCGTTTGTTCTCCATGAAATGGACAGAGCCCAAACCAATTGCGCCCACGCTTTGTAAGCTGCATGTATTCGCTTATGACATCAACAATCTCAGATTGTGAGCGAATCTGTTCAATCACTTCTTCAGGAATCTTCCCTGCCAAATCCATCACCATCTTTAAATTACGTTCTAAAACACAATTCGCTATCCGATTTAAAAATCCTTTATTTCTCGACAAAAAAATAGGATTTTTCTCTTAATAAATATTTTTACCACAATTTTATTATTATAAAACAAAAATTAGTTTTTATCTATACTATTTTCAAAACCGACTCAAAAAAACCGCCTCTTACAACCGAGGTGGTTTATCATCATTCGTTGCTATTTACAGTTCGAGATATACTCAATAATGACGTTCGCTGTTTCCTCAACAGCTTTGTTTGTCACATCAATCACCTTACAACCGATTTTAGCGACAATTTTTTCAAAATGCTGGATTTCCTCTAATATTCGCTTATGCTGCGCATAGATAGCATCATCATTCAATCCAAGAGACATTAATCTCTCTTTTCTAATTGAGTTTAATTTATCAGGAGAAATAATTAAACCAAAACATTTTTTCGGATCAATTTTTAATAGTTCTTCAGGCGGCTCCACTTCTGGTACTAAAGGTACGTTCGCCACCTTATAGCGTTTATGTGCTAAATATTGTGATAACGGTGTTTTAGAGGTACGTGAAACACCGACTAACACAATATCAGCCTGTAATAGACCACGTGGATCTCTACCATCATCATATTTTACGGCAAATTCAATAGCCTCTATTTTTTTAAAATAATCATCATCTAGCTGGTGAACAATTCCTGGTGCTTCTAACGGGAATTCTTCCACAAATGTTGCCATTGTTTTTAAAGCAGGCCCTAAGATGTCGACGGCATAGACATTTTCTTTATCACACTGTTCATGTAATAACGAACGCATCTCCTGGCGAACAAGCGTGTACACAATAAATGCATTCTGTTTCGCTGCAAGACATACAATTTTCCGTATGAGTTCCTCTGATTGTATATGAGGAAAACGACGAATTACCGTGTTTTCTAAACTAGGTCGAAACTGGCTAATAACCGCTTTCGCGACTTGATCACCAGTTTCACCGACTGAATCAGATATAACAAAAACCCGCAGTCTTTTCATGCTGCTCTCCTTCAACTATTTAGACATTCTGTGCAAGTGATAAGAAAGCTCGTGTAATCGTCGTTTTTGTAAGACGACCAACGATTTTCAATCCGCCTTCCTGTGGCTCTACTACTGGTAGCGAATCCACTTCTCGTTCAATTAGTTTATTCGCTGCGACAACTAAAGAATCTGATCTCTCACAGTACGAGATATTTGGCATGCGTGTCATAATTATATGTACAGGAATTTTGTTTAAATCCTGCGTACCAATACTTGTACGTAGTAAATCCTTACGAGATAGTACCCCTGTCAAAAACTCATTCTTATCTACAACAAAGAGTGTTCCAACATCCTCTGAAAACATGAAGCAAATCGCATCATAAACAGTCATTGTTTCCGGTACAACAACTGGTCCTGAATGAAAATCTTTCACCTTTAAATTGTGAATACTATCCGTCAATGCAACAGATGCTTTTTTACCTGAATAGAAATAGCCAACACGAGGTCTAGCATCTAAAAAGCCCGCCATTGTGAGTATTGCTAAATCTGGTCTTAAAGTTGCTCTTGTCAGATGGAGACGTTCTGCAATATGTTCGCCTGTGATTGGGCCGTTTTCTTTCACAATTTGTAAAATGTCTTCCTGACGTTTATTGAGTTCGATTGGACTCACCGCCTCAAAATCTAATAGTGTTATACTTATGCTCAATTATTATATACTATTTTAATAATTATTGCGAAGAAAAGAACTACATGCTACAATATTGACACATACGCTAGCTCTAAATGTATTTTCGAGCGATTTGCGTGATACAGGCGATGATGGGAAAAAAAGTATCTGTTCCATTTTAAAGCGAGTAGAAGATGGTGAAAGTCTACATAGTAACAGAGAAAAGGCACTCCTTGAGCTAACTTTTTGAAAAGAGGTTTTAAACAACACGTTTAAAACAATCAGGGTGGAACCGCGGGTTATAGCACTCGTCCCTGGGCATTTACTGTGCCCGGAGACGGGTGCTATTTTTAATTTAGTCCTACCTAAATTAAAAAAATATCTCTAGCGAATTTTTTAAATACGCTAAAACAACATTAATGTTCACTCTGTGAAAACTATGAAGGAGGCTATTTTTATGGCTAAATCAATGGAAACAATCGTGTCATTAGCGAAGCATCGTGGCTTTGTCTTCCCTGGTTCTGAAATCTATGGAGGCTTAGCAAACACATGGGATTACGGTCCACTAGGTGTTGAATTAAAAAACAATATTAAAAAAGCATGGTGGCAAAAATTTGTCCAACAATCAGAGCACAACGTTGGGATCGATGCTGCCATTTTAATGAACCCAAAAGCTTGGGTGGCTTCTGGTCACGTTGGTAACTTTAATGATCCAATGGTCGATTGCAAGGCATGTAAAGCGCGTCATCGTGCTGACAAAATCATCGAGGATGCTGCGCTAGCTAAAGGCGATGAAATCATTGTCGATGGTATGACATTTGATCAAATGAAAGAAACGATGGTTAAATATGACGTAGTGTGCCCGGATTGTGGGAAAGCTGATTTTACAGATATTCGTCAATTTAATTTAATGTTTAAAACATTCCAAGGTGTCACAGAATCTTCTACTAACGAAATTTATTTACGCCCAGAAACAGCACAAGGTATTTTCGTGAACTTTAAAAATGTACAGCGTTCTATGCGTAAACGTACACCATTCGGTATTGCACAAATCGGTAAGTCTTTCCGTAACGAAATTACGCCAGGTAACTTCACTTTCCGTACACGTGAATTTGAACAAATGGAACTTGAATTTTTCTGTAAGCCAGGAGAGGATCTTGAATGGCACGCATACTGGAAAGAGTTTTGTAAAAATTGGTTATTAAATTTAGGCATGAACGAAGAGTCTATGCGTCTTCGCGACCACGAGGAAGATGAATTATCGCACTATTCAAATGCTACAACTGATATTGAATTTAAATTCCCATTCGGTTGGGGCGAGCTTTGGGGCGTAGCAGATCGTACAGATTACGATTTAAAACAGCATATGGAGCATTCTGGTGAAGATTTCACTTACATCGATCCAGTTACAAACGAACGTTATGTTCCATATTGCATCGAGCCATCTTTAGGTGCAGACCGTGTGACATTAGCATTCCTTTGCGATGCTTATGACGAGGAAGAGCTTGAAGGCGACGATAAACGTACAGTTTTACGCTTCCACCCTGCTCTAGCGCCATTTAAAGCTGCGGTCCTACCGCTTTCTAAAAAGCTTTCGGATGAGGCTACTACAGTTTGGGCAGAGCTTCGCAAAGCATTCCCAGTTGACTTTGACGAGTCACAATCAATCGGTAAACGTTACCGTCGTCAAGATGAAATTGGCACACCATTTTGTATCACTTACGACTTTGACTCAAAAGAGGATGGTCAAGTTACAGTGCGTCATCGTGATTCAATGGCTCAAGTTCGCATGCCAATTACAGATGTTCAAGCATACATCGAAAAACATCTTCAATTCTAACATTCATCCGGATATAAAAGAGGGCGTCGCATCTTTTTGCGACTCCTTTTGTTTGTCTTTACATTGCATCTTCTCCTCAAATGAAAACCTTTTCATATATACCTACTAAGCTAATAAGTAATTCCTCGATATCTACAAGCGAATAAAAAAGGAACGCTCCTTCCCGCATTGAGCGAACTCTCTTATCGACTGTTATTCACTTAGCCTAATGCGGCATTAAATCGGGCTACCCAAATGGCATTTTTGTAAGCTGCGAAAATTTCAGCCGGTATTAATTGGAAAGTAATGTGAAATTTGTTCCTACTAACGTAAGTATTCAACTGCAGATGGTCAAGCTTTTTCCCCAGAATAATATAATTTTAAATTAACGAATTCAGCCACACTTCTATCTTTAAAATGGTCAAAATACGCTTATTTTCACTTTATATTGTCGTGTGAAAAAAGTAAAATGCCAGAAGATCAATATTATTGATCTTCTGGCGTTTTTTCTTGATCTGCACTCGTTCTTAGCTGAAATTCTGGCGTTCTTTCAAGCTGTTCGATAAATTTTTTAGTCTTAAAACGAATGCCTGTTTGTTCTTCATAAATTGTCGTAATTATTTTTTTAATAAAATATTTTGTGTCCTTTTTTAAGGCTAATTTCCCAATCTGGTCAATCGGTACAGTATAGAACATCCGGATAAGCTTAAGCTGAGTCGGTGTTAATCGAATGATATAAGGATCATGCTGATAACAGCGATGACACAAAAAACCTCCCTGCACAAAAGAAAATGCAAATTCACCGTCGACTGCACTACAAGCAGCACAAGCATGTAATATAGGCTGTACGCCAGTATAGGGTAGCATTTTCCATTCAACGAACAATGTAATGGCCTCCGGGTCGTAACCTTCCTCTATTGCCTGTAATGCTTGAAGGAGCACCTCAAATGCAAGTGGCTCAGGCTTTCCCTCCTCAACTACACGCTCGATAAGTTCCATTATATAACTTGCATAAGCCGTTGCCATTATATCCTCGCGAATATGGCGCATTGAATTAAGATGCTCACCTTGTTGCAATGTCCCCATTCCGGTAAGATGCTGTACCATAAACATACCATATGTAAATGGCTGTGTCACAGATGCTAATCTACTGGAAGGCTTCT
This sequence comes from Lysinibacillus sp., assembly GCA_032053185.1. GTDB lineage: Bacteria > Bacillota > Bacilli > Bacillales_A > Planococcaceae > Lysinibacillus. The sequence continues at coordinate 46,624 of DAMBVB010000001.1, read as the reverse complement.
TCGCTCCTCGAGCCATCGTGGCAACTTTTCCTGCTTCTCTCGTTAGTAATGTTACAATTTTATTTGATTCTCCATAGGCACGCACCTTTAGGACAATTCCTTCCCATTTATGAAGCATCGATTCTCCTCCTTTCTACAAGCATCCCAAGCAATTATACCTCGTCATAATTGCGTCTTGAATCGGCTTTGAGCTTAGACCGGCAGATGTTTTTGCGCGAAAGCGTAGCGACAGCGGCAGATGTTTCCGACACACACTGAAAAGTAACTTAAATTCACAGCCATCTCACTACCTATAGAGGTGGGAGACTTCTGTAGCTGGCGCTTTGCTTTCGCTACAAAAACATTTGCTTCAAAGAAGTGCAAATAGAGCTCTCCAATAAATTATTGGACAGCTCCATGTAAAACTACAGCGACAAATAGGAATGTTGTTTCATAGCTTAACAGCCTACCTCATCAATTAATTGCGTCGGAACCGGTTTTGTGACTAGGCCTACGGATGTTAAGACACCCGCTGAAAAGTGACTTAAAACGCATTCATCTTACCACCTATAGAGATGGGAGACTTCTGTAACTGACGTTTCACTTACGTTCCTAAAACATTTGCGAAAGAAGTTAATATTCATCATCTCGGAAACCGAAGTCACGTAAATGTGTTGATTTATTTCGCCAATCCTTTTGTACCTTTACCCAAAGCTCTAAATACACTTTTGACCCTAGAAGCATTTCAATATCTTTTCTAGCACGTATCCCTACTTCTTTTAATAGCGCTCCACGTTTGCCAATGACAATCCCTTTTTGGGAATCCCTTTCCACGATAATCGTTGCTGCTACACGAATTTTATCTTCATTGTCTTCATCACGGCGAATTTTATCAATAACAACAGCAATGGAATGAGGTATTTCCTCACGCGTTAAATGTAACACTTTTTCACGAATTAACTCTGAAATAATAAAACGCTCAGGATGATCTGTTACTTGATCTGCTGGGTAATATTGTGGACCCTTTGGTAAATATTTCGCTAATGTTGCTAATAAATTTTCTACATTATTCCCTTGTAATGCAGAAATCGGTACTATTTCTGCAAAGTCATAACGCTCTTTGTAGCTTTCAATAATCCCTATTAATTCATCAGGATGAACTTGATCGATTTTATTAATTACTAGAAAAACAGGCGTTGGATTACCCGCCAGCATTTCAAGGATGAATTCGTCACCCTTGCCAAGTTTCTGTTCTGCATTGACCATGAACATAATAACATCCACTTCACGCAATGTATTTTTAGAAACCTTTAGCATAAAATCCCCTAGCTTATGTTTAGGCTTGTGGATTCCTGGTGTATCTATAAAAATCATTTGGCTCTCATTTGTTGTTAGTACACCTTGTACTTTATTTCGTGTTGTTTGGGGTTTATCACTCATAATCGCAATTTTTTGACCAATGACACGGTTTAAAAATGTTGATTTCCCAACATTTGGTCGACCGATGATGGAGATAAAACCTGACTGATAGCCATTGTTATTTTCCAGCATTCTCTAAATCCTCCGTTGTAAATGCAAACGGTAGTAATTCGCCTACAGACGTTACCGTGACATCACCTTTTAAGTTTGTTAAATATACAGGCATAGATGGTTTGCAAAATTCCATCATCACTTGACGACAAGCTCCGCATGGCGCACATGGTCCATCCGTATCAGCTACAATAGCGATCGCCTCAAAATCATAAACACCTTCTGACACAGCTTTGAAAAATGCTGTACGCTCAGCACAATTGGTCATACTATAGCCAGCATTTTCAATATTGCAGCCATGAATAACCTCTCCATTTTTCGTTAAAATCGCCGCGCCAACTTTAAATTTTGAATAGGGTACATAAGCCTTTTCACGCGCTTTTTTTGATTCTTCTAGTAATGCATGCATATCAATTGTCATTAATGTTCTCCTCTACATCATCAATTTCGCCTTAGCGTAATTGAATAAATCATAATTCTTCAGCACAACTGCTACTACTTCATGACCGATTAATAATTTTAGTATTATCAAAACCATTTCGGAATAAATATGAGTAATCCGATTATAGCACTGAATATCGCAAATACAAGTACTGCGCCTGCTGCAAGATCTTTTGCCTGCTTAGCCAGTGGATGGATAGTAGGTGAAGCTAAATCTACTACTCGTTCAAGAGCAGTATTAATCATTTCAAGTGCAAACATTAGTGCTATTAATAGCAACACAATATACCATTCCATACGTGATAAATTCGTAAAATAGCCAGCAATTAAAACTATCCCCGCACTTAGCAAGTGGGATATAAAATTTTGCTCCATACAAGCTGTAACAATACCTTGAAAGGCATACCCAAAAGAGCGTACAAATTTGCGAACATTCATTACTGTCGTCCTAAGCCGAAAGATTGTAAAATTTCATCCTGCTTACCGAACATTACCTTTTCATCTTCTAACACCATATGATCATAGCCAAGTAGATGTAAGAAACCGTGAACCGCTAAAAAGCCTAATTCTCGTTCAAATGTATGCCCATATTCCTCAGCTTGCTCTTTTGTACGATCCGTAGAAATAATAATATCTCCCAATACACGAGGCATCCCCTCAAACGTTACTTCCATTTCTCCTTCACCTAATTCCTCCAGGGCAAACGAGATAACATCTGTTGGCTGATCCTTGTCACGATATTCTCGGTTTATTTCTTGAATCGCTTCATTTGTAACAAACGTCACCGACACTTCTGTTTCCGGCTCAATATTCTCTAGTTTCGCAGCATGCTTTAAAAGCTTTTCAACAAGCTCCATATGCTCAGCAGCCACTTCATTTGTTTCATCTGTAAAATCAATTGTTAAAATCATAGATCCTCCTACTTATCTGCCTTTGGATATTCAATTCGTGAGTGGAAAATTCCATTCAACGTTTCACAAAGTACTCGCTCTATACATTTTAACTCTTTTATTGAAATATCGCATTCATCAAACTGATTGTCCTGTACTCGATCATCAATAATTGCACGTACCAACTTTTGAATGTTCTCTGCATTCGGTTCCTTCATTGATCGAACTGCTGCCTCAACGCTATCTGCAACGCTAATCACTGCCGCTTCCTTCGTTTGTGGCTTTGGACCTGGATATCTGTACTTTGTATCATCTAAACATTTTCCTTCTTCCTTCGCTTTAAAGTAGAAAAATTTTAACAGACTAGATCCGTGATGCTGCAAGGCAATATCGATAATTTCCTGTGGCATCTTATAACGTTTTAGCATTTCAGCCCCGTCAGTTGTATGCGCAATTATAATTTCCGCACTTTTTTCTGGGGGCAATGAATCATGTGGGTTAATACCAGACATTTGATTCTCAATGAAAAAGACAGGACGCTTCGTTTTGCCAATATCATGATAATAGCATCCTACACGAGCCAGTAATCCATCCGCTCCAATTTCCTCACATGCTGCCTCTGCTAAGTTCGCCACCATTACACTATGATGATATGTGCCCGGAGCCTCCATTAATAATTTTTTCAATAGAGGATGGTTCGGGTTCGATAATTCAATTAAACGCAACGACGACAATAAACTAAATGCTGATTCAAAAAACGGTAAAAGACCCATTGTAAGAGCACCTGATAATAGAGCCGATATCATAGCAGCTATAAAGTAATACAATAACTCTGACAAACCGTAAGTAGATTGTGTCATCAGTAAATAAAATGCGATAAACAGCATATTTACTAGCCCTATGACACCTACAGCATGTAGAATATGCGAACGCTTTTCCATACTACCTAAAAAGAATAAGCTCGCAAAGCCGCCAAAAATTATATAGAGTGTAATTTCCATCTGCATAACAGATGAATAACCCTCTTGAAAAATAACACCCGCAGATGCCGCTGTCATAACCGTAATCAGTACCGCAGCACGGTCATCCACTAATAGCCGTACAAGCATTGTTGCCAATGCTGTTGGGAAAAGGAAGGCAACGGTAACATCGAAGCCACTTGACACTAGGCTTATAAATTTCATCAGCAGGATGGACAAACTATAAACTATGACTGTCACCAACAAGGCATTACGTTTCTTGTGCTCACCTGTATCCCAACGTTCAAATAAAACAAACATGAACGTCATTTCCAGAAGGATTAAAATAATCAGCCCTGCAATCGGTTTCATCGATGCCTTATTACTCACCATACCTAGAAGCTCTAATTGACGAAACGCCTCATTATCAATAATTTGCCCTTCCTGTACGATGATTTGACCTTGAAGAATTCGAGTTGGTTCTACCGATTCCTTTGCTTGTTCCTTACGAATTTTCGTTTGTTCTTCGTTTATCGTTTCATTTTCAATAATACTCGTACGTCCAATTAAAACGACCGTATTAAATATTTTATCTGGATAGCCTCGTTGTCCACGAATTTTTGTCTCAAAATCATTTTGATCCGCAAACACATTTTCTGATCGAATGGATTTTTGCAAGTATTCCTGCACGGATTTTGATAGTTGTGTACTTGTTCTTTTTAAATCTGCTTCACTTTGTACTAACAAACCCTCGAGCTGTGAATCAGTAAAGATAATTGGCATTTGCTCTGAATCTATGGATTCAAACTTTTTGCGGAGCTTCGCTACTTGGTCGGCAATCGGCATAGGTTCTTTGCTACCCTCAACATCCGCCTTTACGTCAAGAACATAGTCAAATAAAGACGTGACAATCGCAGCTCGCTGTTTAGCAACATCCACAGAAAATTGATAGACTGGTGCAACCGCATTCGCTGCTTTTTCTCGTTCCTGTTGTGTTTTATAAGTATCTTCTATCGTTTTAGTAGATCGTACTGTTTCGGGCGCTAGTTGTAATGGTTTAAAATCATATGTAACACCTTTAACATTGCCATACATAAAAGCAAATTGTAGAGCTCCTGTTAAGATGAGAACGACAATTAAAAAGTAGCGGAAGCCAATAAGGTCTATAAATTTTTTTAATTGTTTCTCCATCCGGCACCTCCTCTATCTAACTACTATCATACCAATTCAAAAAACATTTTTCCCGAAAAATATATAAGAAAGCAAAAAAACAGCTATACAATTTGTATAGCTGTCACATTTTTTCCATTTTATAACCATTCTCACGTTTGTTAATGTTGATAAAGTCGCTTTATCTGCGGAAAACTTTAAACCCTGTTGCACCTGCCGCTTCGTTTCACTACGCTTTCGGTGCAGACTTTAATATGACCGCTAAGCGGTCATATTAAAGTTGCTGTTCTTCGTAGGCTTTGATGATTTTTGCTACGATTGGGTGGCGTACTACATCGCCTTGCTCCAAAATTTGGAAATGTATTGATTTTACATACTTAAGTGTACGTTCAGCTACAATTAACCCAGATTCTGTATTTTTGGGTAGGTCAATTTGTGTTTTGTCACCTGTAATGACCATTTTCGAACCAAAGCCTAGTCGCGTTAAAAACATCTTCATTTGTTGATGCGTCGTATTTTGAGCTTCATCTAAAATAACAAAGGCGTCATCTAATGTACGGCCGCGCATATACGCTAGAGGAGCAATTTCAATTGTGCCTCGTTCAATTAGTCTTTGGGTTTGTTCTGTCCCGTAAATATCGTTTAAAGCGTCATAAAGAGGTCGTAAATAAGGATCTACCTTTTCCTTCAAATCCCCTGGAAGAAAGCCTAGAGACTCTCCTGCCTCAACTGCAGGGCGTGTTAAAATAATACGCTTAACGTGCCCGTTTTTTAGCGCCTGCGTTGCCATGACTACCGCTAAATACGTTTTCCCAGTACCCGCTGGACCGATACCAAAAACAACGTCTTTATGACGGATTGCTTGTATGTATTCTCGTTGACCGATTGTTTTTGCACGAATAGGCTTTCCTTTCGTCGTACGTGCTATTTCTTCATCATAAAGTTCTGCAAAATATTCAATCGTTCCTTTTTGTGTCATTTCAATAGCCGTTGCAACATCACGCTGATCAATATTAATTCCTTTACGAATGACCTCTAGAAGAGCATGTAAAAGGAATGTTGCTTGTTCCTTTGCATCCTCTTCACCAGCAAGCTGAATTTGTTCACCACGCGTAATAATGTGGACTTGTAGAGCCTCTTCGATTAACTTTATATTGGCATCGGAAATTCCGAGTAGCATAACCGCTTCGTTTGGATTATCCACTTGTAATACAGTTAAATGTTCTGACATAATCATTCTCCTTGTAGGCCTTGTATTGGACTGGCAATGTTTTCATTGACTAAAAATAGCACTTTCCCTTCAACTGTACCATTCCCCCACTTTACCTGTAAAAGGTTTTCTTTTTTTATCACCGTTTTCGCAGGTAATGAACGTATTACCTTTTCATGAAGTAATGGTACGAGCAATGAATCTATTTTAGATTCATCCAGCTCTACTTGCATTTTTTTAGTGTACTGCTCCTCAACAATTGAAACATATGGATCGAGCCAGCTAGGTAAATCTTTCTTTTGCACATAGTCAACTTTTTCTTTTTCTTGATGAATGCCTCTCACTAATACACGCCATTGCTTCTGTTGTAGCGTTTCCATTGTTAGCTTTCTTGGAATTTTAAATGAACATTCGAGCCAATAATCCGCAAAGACCTCTCCCTTTGCCCCAACAAAGACTTGATCTTCTCCACTTTCAATTACGCCACTTACGAGAACGTCACCTTCGTAAGCAGTGTCGTTGACTGAAATTTTCCGTTCACCATTTTGAATAGTAAAGTGAGTAATAACCCCACTTTTTGTTGCCACTAAATGCGTCGCTAGTTTCTCATTCGTTTGTTTAGTTTGTTTCGGGGACTCCTGGGGGCGTAAAGTTACACGTCCGCCATGCTTTTCAATATGCACCCACGAAAGATCTCGATGCCCTTCTAATAGCTTCTGTCGCATGACAGCATCTGAAGGTAAGGCTTTTTTAGAAATGGGTGTTTCTAGTTGAAATGTATCTTGAAAGGTCTTTCCTAAACGTTCCTCTAACTCTGGCGTTGCCGCTTCAATATCAATACGCCAAATAATCTGTGCACATAGCAATGGTATTATTATCATCGACGCTAGACCAAGCAAAGTCCAAAGCTGCGCTCGAAAAACTTGAAGCTCATCAGTATAATAGACAGCCATTTTAAGTCGGTAACGCCTACGTACCCGGCGTATCTTTGGTAGATAATGCATCGTTGTTTCAAACGCAACCTCTTGCTCACGAAAGACAATCCGCTTTAATGGTACATGTTGCGCATGCAATGCTTGAATAAAAGGATGAACATTTTCATGGCGCTTTATACGTATGATAATTGGTCGATTATTCCACATTATCGCTCACACCCATATCCTTTGTCATTATCAAATGAAGCTCCTGCAAATCCTCTACAGAAAGATGAAGCATTTCTTCTTTAAGCGCATTAATTTCCACTGATTTCCCACGTACAGTAATATGATAGTCTGCATAAATAAAAGAGCATGATGAAGCATCAGCATGTAGAAAACGATATGGACCAATGATTTTTAATGTTTCATATTGTAATAATTCAAGTAGTGGCGTTAATTGAAATAGTTTTCTCATAAAAAATGCCTCCTTCTTCGGCAATATATGCATCGAAAAAGGAGGACATGCTAGTTATTTTCTTTTTGCTTTTGGAGGACCTAAAACTTCTGCCATTACAACAGCCTGCATGAATGATTTTTTTGATTTCGGTAATTGAAAAGCAGATTGTGATTTAGCTACTCCCACAACTTTTTTCCCAGTTGCCAAACGACCGATACTTTCTCTATTCGTAGTTCGACTCACTTTCTCAGTTGGGATTAACGGTGGAGCTGCATAGCTCGGAACTTCCTTATTCACTGTTTCTTCGACATTTTTATTCGGCTCTTCCACTTTAGGCTGTTCATTTTTCCATTCACCTAAAAACTCACGTGCAAAATCCTCAAAGCTCTGTGGTTTGGAAGCAGGACGTTGCTCTGGAGTCCTCTCTGCTTTAGGAGGTTCAACATGTGAATCCTTATTAAAAGGAGGCATTGGTTTTTGTTCTTTCTTTTTTGATTTACCGAAAATAGAGCTGACTATGGCAATTATCACAAATATAATTAATTGTTCCATTTGTTAGTTCCGCTCCTTTCAGTTTTTTTAGACGTTAGGTTCATTTGTTTCAGACTTATCTGAGCTTACTTTAGAAATGGAGTCTCTCATCGCTGTATCTGCTTGAATGTTGCGGTAGTTCATGTAGTCCATAATTCCAAGATTACCCGAACGTAGAGCTTCTGCCATCGCCTGTGGTACTTCCGCTTCTGCTTCTACTACTTTCGCCTTCATCTCTTGTACGCGTGCAATCATTTCTTGCTCGTTCGCTACAGCCATTGCACGACGTTCTTCAGCTTTCGCTTGGGCAATGTTTTTATCTGCCTGCGCTTGTTCAATTTGTAATTCAGCACCGATGTTTTTGCCGATATCAACATCAGCAATATCGATCGATAAGATTTCAAATGCTGTACCAGAATCTAAGCCCTTTGATAATACAGTTTGAGAAATCATATCAGGATTTTCAAGAACTGTCGTATGACTAGAAGCGCTACCAATTGTAGAAACGATCCCCTCACCTACACGGGCAATAACCGTTTCTTCACCCGCACCACCGACTAAACGTTCGATGTTTGCACGCACAGTAATACGTGCCTTCGCTTTTACTTCAATCCCGTTCATCGCTACACCTGCAATAAATGGTGTTTCAATGACTTTTGGATTAACAGACATTTGTACAGCTTCTAATACATCACGACCCGCTAAATCAATTGCCGCACAACGTTCAAATGTTAACTCGATATTTGCACGATGGGCTGCGATTAACGCATTGACAACTCGGTCAACATTACCACCAGCTAAGTAGTGGCTTTCTAGTTGATTGATTGTAACAGGTAAACCTGCTTTATGCGCTTTAATTAATGGATTCACAATTCGTGATGGGATTACACGACGTAAACGCATACCGATTAATGTGAAAATACTAACGCGGACACCTGCAGCAAGTGCAGAAATCCACAGTGCCACTGGTACAAAGGTAAAGAATACCGCGACAACAATGAATAATAAGACCAGCCCTATAATTGGACCTATTAAAGCTAATTCAAATCCCATTTGCTATTCCTCCATATCTTTTTCTGTTTGTCTCACGACTATACGTGAGCCTTCAACTTTAATAATTTCTACATGTTTCCCAGCATCGACATAGCCACCTTCCGAAACTACGTCGATGCGTTCACTACCAAATAGCATTGTACCTGCCGGACGCAGTGGAGTAATCACTGTACCCACTTTTCCAAGCAGCTCTGTGCGATTCACGTTAGAGACATAGCCCTCTTCCGTCGTTGTCGCATCCATCAGGACTAGCTTGTTTAAAACATGCAATTTTTTACCGAAAAATTTCATCAGGATCACCATTCCTATTATCGCTACAACAAGCGCAATGAAAATCGCTATAATCATTTGCATCATGTTTGCACCTGCCAGTATTAGACTTAGTAATATTAGCACACCACCTAAAATACCAACAATACCTCCGGGGACAAAAAATTCCGCAACAACAAGCGCTAAACCTACAATAAATAAAAGTAATGTTTCATAACCTGCCAAGCCCGCCACCATATGTCCGAAGAAAAATAATCCAAGTGCTGACAATCCCATTATACCTGGAACACCAAAACCTGGCGAATATAGCTCAACGACAAGTCCCAAGCTTGCAATTGACAATAAAATCGGAACTATAATCGGATTCGTAATAAAACGAGCAAGTTTTTCAGCAAAAGTAGGTTCAACTGGAACGATATCACTACCATTTAATTGTGTTGCTTTTAAAAGATCTTGGAAATTCAAAACCGTCCCATTAGAATAACCAACCTGTTCTGCCTCCGAAGCAGATAAAGTTAATAGATGCCCTTTTCCTGCTCGAAATTCTGGTAAATCAACAGATGCATCAGCCATTGCTCGTGCATATTCTGGCTTGCGTTTTTTCGATTCTGCAGCTGCCTCCATTTGAGCAACCCATGCACTATGAGCCTTTAAGTCTGCTGCATTTCCTGCTGAGTCAATAACTGCAGCCGCCCCAATCGTTCCATTTGGCACCATGTAGATTTCATTCGCATGTAAGGCTAGAAAGGCACCTGCAGAATGCGCGTCTTTGTTAATATACGCAATCGTACGTATATCCGTTGCATCCATTAGCATAGCTATATCACCTGCTGCATTCACGAAACCGCCAGGCGTATGAATGTCTAAAATTATCGCCTCTGCATTGTTTTCTTCCGCCTCTTTAAAAGCTCGTTCTAAAAATGCGTGAAGTCCTCGTTCTACTTCATTATGAATAGGTATGTGGTAGACCTTACTACTTGCCAAAGCCGACGTTAATGGAAACGCTAACAAAAATGTCACCCAAATAACTAGTAAATAACTGAGGATTCTTCGTCTCCGCATCTTCTTCCCTCCCTTCTAATCATGCTACTCTCCTAGTATATACGACTGACTATGCAAAAAGTTTCATAAATCTTAATAATTTTATTATACAGTGAATTTTTCATTTGTGACTGTAATAACCGTTTCAGTATATAGCATAAAAGCCAAGTGCATACATTCGACTTCTCGGTAAATTTGAGCGCTAAAAGTAAAATACCTGGAATTAATCGACATGCGATTAATTCCAGGTATATCTTTTTCTGCTCAGTGAATCATACAATTGCGTGTTATGAACGTAGGGATTTTTAATGGGAAATTAAATTACCACTTACGTTTACGTGCAGCTTCTGATTTCTTTTTACGTTTTACGCTAGGTTTTTCGTAGAACTCGCGCTTTCTAACTTCTTGAATTGTACCACTTTTTGATACAGTACGTTTGAAGCGGCGAAGAGCATCTTCAAGCGATTCGTTTTTGCGAACGACAGTTTTTGACATCTCTCTTTCCCTCCCTCCGAACACACGTCAATACACAAGTAGGCAAATAACCAACTGTTGTGTACTAAAAAATTATAACGTATTGTCTAAAAATGGTCAATAGAAAGTATACGAATTAATCCGATGAATTTTTGGTTTTATTAACGTAAGAATTTTCAGCTTGCTTTTGGACACCACCAAAACACCGGGCACACATAGAAAAAGCAACTATACCTCGGCATAATTGCTTCTAAAAACCTGCATTGTACTTGCATAAAGAACTTCTTATAGAGTTGGGAGACTTCTAGCTGACGTTACATAAAACATCTGTACCTGCTACAGAAACTAATTGCCGAAAGAAGTTAAAAGATTTTCTTGCTATCCCTATCATCTTTTAAAACCTCTACAGCCTCTCTGAAACGTAGAGAATGGACGATTTCTCGTTCGCGTAAAAATTTCAAGCTATCATTCAAATCAGTGTCATCAGATAAATCAATAATCCATTGATATGTCGCTCGGGCCTTTTCTTCAGCTGCAATATCCTCATACAAATCAGCAATCGGATCCCCTTTAGCCTGAATATAAGTTGCAGTAAAAGGTGATCCAGCTGCATTCTGATAAAATAACGCCCTATCGTGATTGGCATAGTGTTCCCCAAGACCTGCCTCTTTTAGCATCTCTGGAGTGGCATCTTTCGTAAGTTTATAAACCATCGTGGCAATCATTTCTAGGTGAGAAAATTCCTCTGTCGCTATATCGGTTAACAAACCAACCACTTGATCGGGAATAGTATAGCGCTGATTCATATATCGAAGTGCTGCTGCTAATTCTCCATCCGCACCACCATACTGCTCAATTAAGTATTTAGCTAGCATAGGGTTACATGTACTCACCCTTACCGGATACTGGAGCTTTTTTTCGTAATACCACAAAAATAATTCCTCCTAGTTACTCATAATCAATTATGCTCTTTGCATAATTACGTCTGGAATCGGCTTTGCATGCACAAAGAACTTCATTTCAGTGAGGGTGGATACCTACTGAAAAGAAACTTAAACCCCTTTTTTCCCCTCCACCTATAGAGGTAAGAACTTCTTGTAGCTGTAGTTTCACTTTAGCTACTAAGTATTTGCAAAAAAAGTTAGACTTGCCACGGCCAAGGTGTATCAACCCACTGAAAAGGATAATTAGAATAACTTCTCCCAAAATTCATAAGCGGACCAAATTTTTGCTCAAATTCAACCTTAAGTCGCATACTTATTTCAGTGTTTTCATTAAATTGCTGAATAGCATCATAATCGTGAGGATGCGTATCTAAATAAAGATTTAACTCCACTATTACAAAATCAATGGCTTGTATTTCTTCAAGTAGCTTATAAAATTCTGGTGGCATCTCTTTACTCATTCTTCATCCCTCCTTTTTGGGGATTTGGATAGGGGCTAAATAATTGAGGCCATAATGTGCCGGATCTGAGCGCTTCTTTAGGGGTTGGAAATTGTGGTAGCCCAGGCGGTTGAAAACCCATATATAATTGAGGCGGTGTAGAAAAATTTTTAACCCTTATTGGTGGGCATGGATCGAATGGGCTAATAAAAGGCTTCCAATATTTATATTGAGTAAACATTGCATCCTCCCTTCTGTATTCAATTACATCAATGGAGTATATGAGGTAGATGAAATGTTTATTCAGAGTAGTGTTATAATCTGGAGGAAGTCACATAAGCCATTAAGACTCGCTCGCGTGCCGAGAACACATAAAGTAGCTCGCATTTTAAAAAACGCGAGCTGTATTTTGTACCTATTATGCATAATTGCATCCGGAGGCTTTGACTTCTTTCAGCAGGTGTTTGGACACTCACTGAAAAGCAACTTAAATTCGCATTCATCTCACTACCGATAGAGGTGGGAGACTTCTGTAGCTGACGCTCCGCTTTCTCTACAAGACATTTGCTCCAAAGAAGGTTATATAGTTACACCAAGAAAATAACCTATAGAAATAAAAATAATTACCCATGTCAAAGCTCCAAAACAGGCGAAAACAAGATATGTCCTAAACTTCATCTGGGTTATTCCAGACATGTAACTCGTTACATGTCTAATACCTGGAACATAATATCCTATAATTATTGTCCATGGTCCAAAACGCTGAAACCATCGTTCAACTTTAGTAAACCGTTTATTATTGAGACCAATCCATTTTCCATATTTTAATATGATAGGTTTCCCTAATTTACTACCAATTAAATAGCTAATTATCATACCAGTAGATGAACCAAGAAAGCTTAAGAAAATACTCAATAGATAGTTTAAATGCCCCTCTTGGCACATAAATCCCACAAACGTCATTAAGATTTCATCGGGAATGGGTAAGCCTATTATCCCTAAAGATAAGAGTAAAAATATTGCTAGATATCCATATTGACTAATAAAACTGCTTATGAATTCCACGGATAGTTTCTCCTTTTTTAATACAATTCGTTCCTTTTATTAAACATCATATATTCCCCCATTTTCGTGTTAATCATTTATACCTCGGCATAATTGCGTCTGGAATCTGCTTTGTCTTAGTCATCCATCATGCAAGTCAGTTAGCCGTTATCACATGGATGATTTTAGGCTAAAACCCTAATAAGAACTCATTTCCGATTTCCGTGACATTCACCGAGGGCTTTAGCGTAGCGGTAGCAACGTGTTTTATTCTATGTTATCGATGTTACTAATTTATGTAAAAACCTGGTTCACACCTATACGATGTTCTTATAAGAAAAAATTAATATCAGTCCAATATTCAAGATTTTTTATCTATAAAAAACTTGATACTAAAACCATAAAAATTATCATTTCCCCCCTATAGATTTTTGCAATCACTCTCCATAATACATCATCTACTATAAGTTAAAAAGAGGGGTATTGTGGATGAAGCAATGACAAATTGGTTAAATATTTGTTCTACATCATTTAGGAATAGGTGAGGAAATTTTTATCTTTCTTATTTCAGTGTCAGTACATAACTTGTACACCACCGCTCCCATCTTTTGTTTGTGTTATATTCACCCCACTTGCGCTAGTCGCTTAGTTTATCCCAACGAAAAAAACACTGTTATAAAAAAACAGTGTCTAGATACATCTTTATATTTTTAAAAGACTTTATTCCCTAGTATTGTTTTTATAAAGTTGGTTTTCCTCTGCCTTATTGTGATATTCCAAATTCTCCAAAGGGTCATTAAATGTACACCATTTCACAGATAGTTCTCCCCTTGAATGTATTTCACTGTCATGAATATTTAATTGTTTAATTAGCCTCTTTTTTCCTCTTCTAACTCTTCAATTCCAAAACCCGTAGCGGCATTTAGTCAAAGTTTAAATGAAAGTGGGGCTAGTTTATAATAAACAGCCCCGCATCCGTTTCTATATAAGGATTTTCATCACTATTAATAATTAGAATCCGCAATTAATCCGTTCATAATTGCCACACCAGAGCTTGCGCCAATACGAGTTGCTCCAGCCTCCATCATCTTTTTCATATCCTCTAAGCTTCGTACACCACCAGAAGCTTTTACACCTAGATCTGGGCCTACTGTTTTACGCATTAACGCAATATCTTCTGCTGTTGAGCCTCCAGTAGAAAAACCAGTTGATGTTTTTACATAATCAGCACCTGCTGCCACTGCTAGCTTACATGCTTTTACTTTTTCTTCCTCAGTTAGCAGACAAGTTTCAATAATTACCTTTACAAGTGCATTGCCTTTTGCCGCTTCAACAACTGCAGCAATATCTGCTCGCACAAGGTCGTAATCTTTATCCTTTAATGCACCGATATTAATAACCATGTCTACCTCTTTAGCACCGTTAGCAATCGCATCTTTCGCCTCGAATGCTTTAACAGCTGGCGTATTAGCACCTAAAGGAAAGCCAATTACAGTACAGACTAAAACATCTGATCCTTGTAAAAGCTCGCTACTGATTTTTACCCAAGTTGGATTTACACATACAGAAGCAAAGTTAAATTGTTTCGCCTCCGCACACAGTTTTTCGATTTGCTCTTTTGTTGCTTCAGCCTTTAATAATGTGTGATCTATCATACGCGCGAAGTTTTGTTCCATTTTTATTCAACTCTCCTCTATCAACAAGTTGTACGTACCTCTCTGGCATCATAACATTTTTTAACGTTGTCGTCTAATTTCTAGCTGAATTTTAATTTTAACAGTTGAGCGAGCATCGTGAGTGAAGCGGCTCATCAGACGCCCCCAGGAAGCTTTGCTCTGTGCGAAAACGCAGCGGCAACACAAAGCCCCAGCAGGAACAAAAAATCAACCACACGTTTTGGTGATGAACCCAAAATATATCTAATTAGTAAAACACCGTCCAACGTTTGAACGGTGTTTCTCTTCTATTTTACAGTTTCTAATACACGAACAAATTGCCCTTTAGAATGAGGATATCCAGCTTGCGTAATTTTCACTTTCACAAGCTGACCGATTAGGCTTTCAGGACCTTCAAAGACTACTTTTAAGTAATTATCTGTATATCCTGTTAAATGCCCTTCCTCATCGCTTCCATCATGCACGAATTCTTCTGGAATTACCTCAAGTACTTGATCTTCAAAGCGAGAAGCATATTCCTTTGCTAATTGGTCATTTAAAGCGATTAATCGGTGAACACGTTCATTTTTAATGTCCTCGTCAATTTGGTCCTCCATGCGCGCAGCTGGTGTGCCTGTACGTGGAGAGAATGGGAATACGTGTAATTCAGAAAACTTATGATCACGAATAAAGTTATATGTTTCCATGAACTCTTCCTCCGTTTCTCCTGGGAAACCGACAATGACGTCAGAAGTGACAGCCAAGTCTGGTAAAGCTTCATGTAGTTTAGTTAAACGTTCACCGAAGAACTCCATTGTATACTTACGACGCATACGTTTTAAAACTGTATCAGAGCCAGATTGGATTGGAATGTGTAAGTGGTTAACAACGATTTTTGATGCACGTAACACTTCAATCACTTCATCTGTTAATTGACTTGCCTCAATCGAAGAAATACGAAGACGTTTTAAGCCTTTCACATTTGCCTCTAAATCACGTAGTAATTGAGCTAAATTGTAATCTTTTAAGTCTTGTCCATAGCCACCTGTATGAATACCAGTTAGAACAATTTCAAGATACCCCGCATCCACTAGTTGTTGGGCTTGGTTCAATACTTCTTGAGGATCTCGAGAGCGCATTAACCCACGTGCCCATGGAATAATACAAAACGTACAGAAATTATTACAGCCTTCTTGTATTTTTAAAGATGCGCGTGTACGGTCTGTAAATGCAGGCACATCTAATTCCTCATAGACACGATTTTTCATAATATTGCGTACAGCATTAATTGGTTGGCGTTCAGTAAGATATTGGTCAATGTAGCCAAGTAATTTTGTACGATCCTGTGTTCCTACAACAATGTCAACACCAGGAATCGCCATAATTTCTGCTGGAGATGTTTGAGCGTAACATCCTGTAACACAAATGACAGCGTCTGGGTTTTGACGAATAGCTCGACGGATAACTTGACGTGATTTTTTATCCCCTGTATTTGTTACAGTACATGTATTAATGACATAAACGTCTGCTTGACGATCAAACTCCGTACGTTCATAGCCCTCTTCTTTAAATAGTTGCCAAATTGCTTCTGTTTCATAATGATTTACTTTACAACCTAAAGTATATAGAGCTAGGGTTTTAGGAAGCGTTTCACTCATACTATATATCATCCTTTCAAGAGCGCATTACATTTTGTTTCTTTATAATTTGTTTCATGTACATAATTTAGATACGTGAACTATAATAACACAAACCTTTTAAAATCAATACTTTTAAGATTTTTATATAGCCCCTCCATTGTTTTAAAAATCTCTAAGAATAATGGTGACATTTGAATGAATACATATTCCAATCCTTCGTTCATAATCAATTACCTACTTCAAAAAAAATTGAAAACCATTTCTAGTGAACATAGAATCTGTAATAACGGAACTTTTACCATTTGAAATTCTAACCTCATTCTCCAATCTCTCAGACAATTGTAGAATAACCAAAAATTAGCTTCGCATCATGATATATTTACCATGACCACGTTTTTCCTTACTTTCCACATAAGCCATACCTTCTTTTGATAAAGAATTTCATCGTTTGAATATTCAATCCACTAACTTTCCGCAAATTATAGGAGGCACTTCACTAGCAAGAAGTTGTTATCAAATAGTGAGGAACGCATATCGTTACTTTTACAGAAGTTTGATTTCTTTACGCAGGATCAGATAAATAGATATTTTAATTTGGGTAAAGTTTATAACACAAAATAGGGCGAGAAAAACGGCTCAACACCAAAATCTGTTCTTGCTTAAAAATAAATACAAAAAACACCTGTATGCGCTAAAGTTGAGAGTACCACCAAACAACATAGCGAGGTATACAGATGCACACTTATTCTATCAAGGATTTATGGGATTTACCACAATTAAAAATTATTGCAACAAAAAAATAGAGCAATAGATTTTCAACGATGTGATGGCAACCGAATTTGCAAATCCAATCAAACGATTCGTCTTAGGGGTTAGTTATAGACGTACAGTCCGTCACCTTGATGCTTTTGGATATCAAGTTTATTTAAAGCGCCTTTCTTGTAAAGTATGTGCAGCTTCTTTCGTCTGGCATTATGCAGTTGTCGCACCTAAAAAACGCTATACAAAGGCATTTGAAGCGACTTTGCCAAAGCAAGCAATTGGTGCAACCATCAGACATACAGCGCGTGTAACAGAAACCCCTGTGACAACGGTAGCTCGTAGAAAGAAGCTTCACATGTTCAACAAACCTGTCAGCACAAGGCATCTTAGTCAAAATCCCGTGCTTGGACTTGATGATTTCGCCATTCGACAAGCAAAATGTACACTGTTATTTTGACATTTACATTCAGCGAACAGGTGACACTTTGCGCATTAAAACTGATCGCCATCGTCATAGATTTGGCAAAGGCTTATTATACATTCGCTAAAAAGAGGTTTCCAGCATGGGAGATTCCCGCATTGAAAAATCCAAAGAAGACTTTTCTCTTCTTTGGATTTTTGTATTTCAGTTCATTTTACATACTTTCATTTATATTATTCCTGCATCACATATGATATTTTTATGAGCTATAAACTAGGATTTCTCTTCCATCAATTGTTATCGCATATATATCTACTTTCTCAAATGCAAGGTTTATACCATTGCTACTGTAATCTCGCAAGTTAACTTTCACATCACCATTATCATTTATCAGGCCACTATCCAGCGTTTTATCGAGAGGAATAATACCCATTCCTGGTATTGCAGGTCGGTTTTTAACTCTGTATTTTGTTACATAGTTTTGTAGTGGCTTTATATTTTTGAATGTAACCGCATCTAAATATGATAATTCTTTATCTTCGTAATACTCTGCATATATTACATTTTTAATTTCACTATCGTCTAAATCTGCTGGGTTTATAGCTGACATTTCTGTAATACTGATATCATCCCAGTATATCTTTTTTCCAGCAACGGAATTCACACTAATTTCCTTTACAGAATTACTTTCAAGGTTTTTAAACGGGATGTCTACTCTTTGATAACCTGTATCATCTAATTTTACTACTTTTGATGCTACTCCATATTTCTCATAGTATACTACTACCTCTGCATTATTAAGTATTCCGGAATCCGTTTTCATATACAGACTAAGATAGTAATTACCGTTTTTCTTCAACTTACTTTTCACTTCTGGAGTTAATGTTAATCGTGTACCTGCTGCTGTCGTACTATATTGTAGTTTTCCAGTATTTCCTCCCTTCTCGATCTTAGCATAAGAATTCCATGTTCCTATAGAGTTAGTAAGTGAATTTCCTTCAGCTCCATCATACAATGTAGCCATTTTGATTGTGAAATTCATCTTTGGTGTTAATTTCACATCATATAAACGGTTTACATCCTTGAATTTTCCAGTGGTATCATTAATTTGTTTCTTCACTTCTTTTGCTGTATTTTCATCTAGATATGTCATGACACTCGCTTCATAAATGGGCATATCGTTATAGTACAATAATCCCTCTGTTTCTTTTATCTCATCTGGGTATGAAAGCTTCAGGGCATCTTTTAAAGTTAAAGACGGTGTTTTATCTTCTGGATGATCATAATCTTTTGCTGCCACACGGTGTTCAGCCGTACGTTCTCCATCATCTACAATAATAGAAGCGGTTTTTGCTTTGATTTGCTGTGTCACGCCATTCCATGTACCACCTGTGACTATATTACCATGTGTATCTATAATTTTATAATCACCATCTGTTTGGTCTGTTTCTAACATAATTGGTTTATTATTTAATAGTTGCTCTACTTGTTGTTTATTTAATGTAATTGGATGGGAATTAAAATCATCCATGGATGTAATGGCAATCCCGTTTTGGCCTTTTTTAGGATAGCTCTCCCCTGGAGATATACTTAAAGCGGTCGAATTCGATTTTGCCGTAATGGTTGCGATTGTTTTCTTGTCTAATACAAAACTGGTTGTAGGTTTTACATCATAAATGGCACCTGTCCCCACATTATTGTAGCGAACATTCGCATTTAAATATCCTGCTGAAGCAGTATTGAAATGTGATGTATTTCCTATAGATGTTCCCCATTCTTGCGCAACTGTTTCAGAGTGTTGATAGTTTGCGCTCACCCCAAATGAAATACCTTTTTCGCCAATCCCTGCTTCAACATTTGCTCCCTCTGTATTCGTATAAGACCAATTTGTAGAGGAATGCGATTCAACGCTATCTGTTAAGTCTTCATTCGGAGATAAGATGACGCCCTCCATACTCACATTTACACTTGGAAAAGCAGCTACTAAAGGGTTAAATGTTTCTTTCGCATTTGATCGATCTAAATCCATTGCCGCTTTTTCATAATCTGTATAAGGGTCACCAACTGTATGAGTATCTAATGGATTAGAAACAAATTTCGTGTATCCTTCACTTGCTAGTGAATCATCCCATTTGACGGCTACTTTATTTTGGATGGTATACCCCTCTTGCTCCAAAAGGTCTGGAATGGAGTCTCCATCTGTATCCGTATCTTCATCCATAGTACTTTTTACTTTTTGCGTAAAAAGATTTGTTTTTGCTGCTTTTGTAAGAAATTCTTGTGTTTCTTTTTTATTAAATTCAGGGTTTCTTAATTCGTCTAGTTGGATTTGATAGGATTGTTGTTGAGTATCAATTTTAAAGAGTTTAAGATTTTTGAAGGTTTGACTATCCTCACTAAATGGTTCATCAGCTTGATATTCTATTTTGATAGGAACTAACTGCCCTTCTTCTAAATGGACAACTTGTTTTTCTTTCCCTTTATTAGAAATGATTTTTCCATCGACTTCTATCATCGCATGTTCATCATCTGATAAATTAAATGTAAAATCACCCGTTTCTTTACTTTGAATTAGCCCAACCCAACGAATAGATTGATAATGTTGTGTTTGCTTTAATAATGCATTTGATGTTTGTTGATCATAAATAAGAGTATTATCACGTGTCGGTGCAAAAAGAGTAAGATTATTAAAATCTTTCCCTTTAAAATAATACCCAAGTAATCCTTTTCGATCCACCTCTTTCTGTTGATTTTCTAGCGTTGTAGAAATCTGATTTGTTTTATTGTCCGCGTAAACAGTGTTTACATTCCCATTCAAAAACATAGGGGCTAATACTGTACATGCTACAACACTTGTTAGCTTTTTCTTCATAATTTCCATCTCCTTATTTTGTTACTAATGTCGCATCGACTACATATCTCTTAACACCTTTGATAACAACTTCTGTTATTTTATCAATATGATATTTACTATCTTTATCTAGAAGAATTTCTTTTTCACTTGCAAATCCACCAATGGCACTTAAATAGGCGCCCGTACTTCCTTTCGGAACTTGTAATCGTAAAATAATTTTTCTTGATCCAAAGGCAGCAAGACGTTCACTCGATAAGCTTGTACTCATATATCCTTTGTCTTCTTTTATTGTATTTAAAAATTTCTCTTCAAAATCTTTTACAGAAGGTAAAGGATCACTAATTTGAAAACCAAATTCTGGCATTCCACACCATCTATACACAGTAATATTTTCTGGTATCGGCTTCTGTCCTAAAGCTTCAGAAATCTCTTTAATTTGTGCATCCAGTTTTTCATTTCCATTTCCGCCCTGATTTCGTAAATAATCATTGATTTCTTTATAATCTTGCCTAGCATATCCATCTAAAGCTTCTCGTTGGGAATCGCTTAAATTTTTAGCCCAGTCCTCATAATTTTTCATCCCCCATCTATGGGCTTCGGCATTGATATCATTTTTAAAGTCGAGGCTCTTTTTTAATGTTCCTTCTACTTGTAAACATTCATATCCTTTTTTTACCACTTTGGATATCTTTTCTATATGAAGTACATATCCATTATCAATGAGCATTTTGTATTCATTATTACTTAAAATGACACCTGCTTTTGTTGGGGTCAGAGAACCTTTTCCACTTGGCACTGTAATCTTCAAAATTACTCTTTCTTTACTGGAAACCGGCTGCGCAGTTAAATCTGTATCGAGATAACTATCGAATTTCATATCCCTATTTAAAAATTGTTCCTTAAACTGCGCCATTGCATTCGCATTAATTGTATTTCCTTCTGTTAAAGGTTTATTAAATCCAATCATTGCTGGTTCTACATTCTTATACGTGGTTATAGAACTTGTGAGATTCGCTTTTTCAAACATCTTGTCAATTTCTTTTAAATCTTTCATTTCCTCTTCAAATGAACCTGCCATTGAAAAAGTAATTTCTTTATAATTTGTTCTTATCTTGTTTTTATCATTTAAAAAATCATTCATTTTTCCTTTTTCAGTAGTCGTTAGTTTCCACTCTTTTTCTCTCTCTATTCCCCATTCCTTCGCTTTTTCTTTATCTTCTTTAAAGTCCTCTGCATTATCGGTGATTTTAATAGCATAACCTGGGTTATCTAAATTTCCACTATTATAAGCATAAGTTGTTTGACCTAAGGTATGCATTGACAATAAAGTAGAAACACAAATAAAACATGTACAAATCTTTTTTTTCAAAGTATTCCTCCTCACTCTGAAAGAAAAATCAGTATATTCATTTTCTCTTCCAGCACATTTTGAAGCTTTAATAGATCCAATTATACGCCGACACCAGCTCCTCTTTTCTTTTTTTTGCCACACCAAGAGAATAATACCAAACAGACAATTAAGCAAATATGCTCTAAACGTAGCAAAATAATTCCTATTTGAGCAGTTTATTGCAGTAAAATTTATAGTCAAATGATAATAAGTATATAATTTCATGACATTATACTATTTTTTTACTTTTAAGAGGTCATAAGACTTATTAATTGTCACAAAAAAAGTTAATAGAAATATTAAATTTTTACAATCAAGGGAAAATAATACATGAAAACAAGGACTTTTGTATGATACTTTAATTGAACGAATTTTTATTTTAGTAAATCAAATATTACATAATGTCGCATTAAAAACATTCAACATTAAAAAACTGAATCTTTTGTCATAGTACCCAGTCATAAAAAAAGCCTTAATAATGGTTGACCCTAAAGGACACAAATATGGATAATTCTACAAGAAAAACATTGTTTGAACAATGATTTTTCCCTATTTCTTCTAAAAAAATAAGAGGATTAGTTGAAACCTATCCATTAAGCTCCACGTAAATAGTTCACGGACGTAATACAAATTCTTACACTCGTGTAAGAGCAAAAAGGCAATTGAAAATTAGATTCAACCTAATTTTCAACTGCCCACTTAAATATTGGATTTTTATCAGTGCCTATTAAATATTCCATCGTTGTTTTCTCAAATATATTTTCTACAGGGAACTACCCTTATTTATTCTGCTCCTCTAAAAATTAGAGCTTATCAATGACTCGTAGGCGGAGTAAATCCTAAAAGATCCGGAGTTATTACATTAGTACCAGCTCCAAGGCGGACTTGTTGAACTTGCAGCACTTTTACAGTAAGCTCCAGCACAATTTTTTCGCGCAATGTGCAGAAAGAACCTTCTGGTGCTGCCATGATTGGTGAGAAATCAAGTTCAAAGAAGTTTGCAGCTACTAACTCACCAAATGGTTGTTCATTGTATTTAACTAGATTTTGGAAGAAAGTCTTATCTAATCGAGCATCCATTTGCGTTTTTTCATTAAGGAAGTTCGCTTCGGCAAACTCGGAAATTCCTAAGATCGGAGTAGGGCCTCCAGTTGTTTGTGGGAAAGTCAGGTCTGTAAAACCAGAAAACTGAACATCTGCAATTCTATCACGAAGTGCCCCATTACATGCTGATGAAGCATATTCTATATTTTTGCGAATATGTCCTGCTACAAATAATTTAGCTCTAGTTACCCTAAAAAAGTCAGTATTGTCAATACGTGCAAAGCTAACCGGTACTAATTTAACTTGATTTAAGAATACATTTTTTTTCACTCTTTTGATTTCAGTTGCTGCAGGGGTAAGCGTAATATCCGACTCCACAACGATTTGAAGTGTTGGTTCTGCAAGTACAACCGGCACTTTAATAGTTGGAGCCGTAACCGGTGTAGCGACTATTGGCGTAACAGCACTAGTTAATGGTATTTGTTCAGTTGAGGCTACTGGACAAGGGTCCAAATGACTAACTTGATTAACTTGACTATCTAATTGATTATCTAATTGATCACTCAAAAAATTCCCTCTTTTCATTTTTTTTATGAGAGCTCTCATATCGCTAGAATATGTAGCGATTTACTCTTTTCATGGACGTATATACTATTTTTTTAAAAAAGGTTTTTTGAGCGAAGAGCTACGTTTCAAAATCCTCTATATCCTTGGCACTCGAATTTTCTGTACTTGTAGCATATGGATGATTAATTCTAATACTATGTTTTGACACAATTGATTTGAATGAACTAATGACTCATTTTGTGCAGGTACTTCATTCCTTGTGTGTGGAGAAATATATTCTATATTCTGTTGAATGTATCCTTCAATAAATAAACTCCCCTTTAATGCTGTACATGTCCCATTACCTAACGATTGGGAAAACTGATTAGTTACGAATCTACAATTTGTTAATACTACTTCATTTGAGATATCTATAACTCCCTCAATTCCTTTTTCAAATACAATATTTTCTTCAAGGCATATTTCTATTTTATATTCCCCTACTACAATTGGCGCTCTAATGTGCATAAAATCAACTGAACTGTAAGAGTGATGATTTGTTTTTTCTTTTTTAATTGAATGTGTGTCATGTAAGGGAACTACAACTGATTTCGACGGATTACTCTTTTGATTGTTTTTATCATACGTATCAGTTCTCATTAAAAATAAAATTTCATTCATTTTTGAGTGAACCAAACGACAATCAGGCTGTTCAGGATAATCCGTTGCAGTATTAAATAGTTTAGTTTCAAATTGAGGAGTGAGATGATTGGTTAAATCATGAAAATCAAATGTATTTTTAACCATCTCACCACAGATTGGAGCATGAAGAAAATCATCAATTTCCACATGCGTAGAAAGTGGAATTTTTTTGGTTATAGAATATATTTCTCCTTGAACTGGTTCAGTAGATGCACTATCATGACCTGCAGGATTGGTTTTCTCCATCTCTTCTGTTTCAATAATACTCATAATTTTATCCTTCTCATCGGATTCAGAAGGACTTAAAAATTCATGATTCGAGTGTAGTTGAGGTGCAAAATCTTGTTCCTCCACAGGATTGGTTTTGTCTGCCTCTTCTATATCAAGCGGATCATTCG
>DAMBVB010000001.1:0-21762 GCA_032053185.1 Lysinibacillus sp. | reverse complement strand
GATCATTCGTTTCATCCGCAACATCCATTTCAGAAGGAATAAGTAACTCACGATTTAAATCTAGGCGCGCTGCATGTTCCTGTTCCTCCACAGGATTGGTTTTGTCTGCCTCTTCTATATCAAGCGGATCATTCGTTTCATCCGCAACATCCATTTCAGAAGGAATAAGTAACTCACGATTCGAATCTAGACGCGCTGCATGTTCCTGTTCCTCTGCAAGGCTGTTAGTTTCATCTTCTTTTTCTATAGCACCACAATATGGAGAATTTAAAATTTCAAATGTAGAATTTATTTGACATGCACGATCTATTGTTTTTCTGGGGTTAGTTTGATAATTAAAATTGATGAAAACTTTTTGCTTTGAACTTATTTCCTTCATCTCTCTATAGTTAATCCATGGAGTTTTCATTCGTTCACTCCCAAATAATGTTTTAACAAATAAAGTGCAACAGTTAAATCCGTAAAACTCCTACGCATTTTTCCAGCCAAAACGTCTTTTGGGTCGATTTATTTTTTATGAGTTCTTCTAGTGAGACATGTTCAAAATCCGTTTTCTTAAAGGAAAAACCCACGAAGAAATAGATTGGTTAAAAAACAGCGATTTTCATGTTCACAGCTAAAATCTTGTTCTATTATTTTTGCTTGAAGCTTATAATGAATACCCCTTTCTCAAATGTGTCAAATACAATATCAATTATGCTTTGACATAATTGCGTCCGGAATCGGCTTTGTCCTTGCACAGAGAACTCCTTTCCGATTCCGTAACACCTGCTGAAAGAAGTTAAACGATATCATTATGAGCTACTAATTATTGTAATGTAAGTGTTGCACTTATAATTACAATCCATTTTATGCTTTACTTTTACTTTTGTCACTGAGTACTTTCAAAAATCTCAGGAGCAATTGAGAATAATGCGCTTGAGAGACGCTTGCATTTCTTTACATTTTTTTAACTCAATTATTTTAATAGCAACTTTTAGTACATTCTACGATCAATATTATATAGCAAAAAGGCAGTTGAAAATTCAATATAATCGAACTTTCAACTGCCTACTCAAATATTGGATTTTTAGTACCCCCGAATGTCCTTTTACAACTATTTTGTCCTCTAAAAATAAGAGATTAACAAGAATTAGTAGGATGAATAACAGGAGGGGCTATAGTAGGTGGTGGAGTAATCCCTGTAAGAACAGGAGTTATTACAGTACTACCAGCCCCAAGACGAACTTGTTGAACTTGCAGTACCTTTACAGTAAGTTCCAGCACGATTTTTTCACGCAATGTGCTAAAAGTTCCTTCTGGTGATGCCATGATTGGTGAGAAATCAAGTTCAAAGAAGTTTGCAGCTACTAACTCACCAAATGGTTGTTCATTGTATTTAACTAGATTTTGGAAGAAAGTCTTATCTAATCGAGCATCCATTTGCGTTTTTTCATTAAGGAAGTTCGCTTCGGCAAACTCGGAAATTCCTAAGATCGGAGTAGGGCCTCCAGTTGTTTGTGGGAAAGTCAGGTCTGTAAAACCAGAAAACTGAACATCTGCAATTCTATCACGAAGTGCCCCATTACATGCTGATGAAGCATATTCTATATTTTTGCGAATATGTCCTGCTACAAATAATTTAGCTCTAGTTACCCTAAAAAAGTCAGTATTGTCAATACGTGCAAAGCTAACCGGTACTAATTTAACTTGATTTAAGAATACATTTTTTTTGACTCTTTTGATTTCAGTTGCTACAGGAGTGAGCGTAATATCCGACTCCACAACGATTTGAAGTGTTGGTTCTGCAAGTACAACTGGCACTTTAATAGTTGGAGCCGTAACCGGTGTAGCGACTAGTGAAGTCGTAGCACTAGTTAATGGTATTAGTTCAGTTGATGCCACTGGACAAGGTTCGACATGCATAACTTGATTAATTAATTGATCACTCAAAAAAATTCCCCTCATTTCATTTTATTGTATTAGAGAGCTCTCCATATTAGAATATGTAGCAATAAAATCTATGAATGGACGTGTATACTAGTTTTTTACGCATTTTAAAAAAGGGGTTTTTGAGTGGAAGAAATGAACTATAGTTCTTTAAATTTCAATGTACTAGAGCCGATTCAAAGTTTTTTGAATCGGCTCTTATTGTATCTCATTCAAATTCATAAGATATTGCAGAAAGTGCATAGAGTGGTGCTGTTTCTGCTCGTAAAATTCGAGGTCCTAATGACATCGTTTGGGCACCTGCTTGAAGTAGGGCATCCGCTTCTTTTCGTGCAATGCCACCTTCTGGACCAAAGATAATAAGAATTGAATTTGATTTCTTGTCATACACGTTTTTAAGCTTCTCCGCAAACCTTGTGCGTTTTTCTGCTTTCGCATCCTCTTCATCCGCTATAAAAACGGCATCGAAATTGCCTACTTGTTCTACTAGCTGTTTAAAAGAGATTGGTTCATATATATATGGGATTTGTGTACGATGGGATTGTTCCGCTGCTTCTTTTGCAATTTTTTGTAGGCGCTCTTGCTTTTTAGCACCCTTCTTTTTATCCCATTTAACGATGGAACGCTCTGCTTCAAAAGGTAATAAGGCAAACATGCCAAGCTCTGTTGCCTTTTGTGTAATAAGTTCCAGTTTATCGCCCTTCGGCAAACCGCATGCCACGGTTACATGAACAGCTAACTCTGGAGAAGGAATAATTTCACCCGTAGTTTGAATGTGTACCTCATCTGCTTCAAATGCTACAATTTCACAAATATGAGCGGTATTTTGTGCAACTACAACGATTTTGTCGCCCTCTTTCATACGCATTACTCGTTCAATATGTCGCGCATCCTCTCCGCTAATACGTGCTTCCTCAATGGTCGTCTCAATAAAATAACGTTGCATATTACCATACTCCTTTATAGCAAGAAGAGAAAACGCCAAATCGCCAGCACTCGGCTCGCTATTTGGCGCTCCCTCAATCCATTTATTGTGGTCGACGGGCAATGATCGCAACCCAATCTTCCATTAGCAATACTTCTTCGATTACAAACCCTGAAGCTTCTAGTGCTGCTTTTAC
The DNA here is from genome assembly GCA_032053185.1 of Lysinibacillus sp. Taxonomy (GTDB): domain Bacteria; phylum Bacillota; class Bacilli; order Bacillales_A; family Planococcaceae; genus Lysinibacillus. Next base: position 18,712 of record DAMBVB010000001.1, on the reverse strand, counting down.
ATCATCACGTTTTGCGCCAATGATGCCTGAAGTGACATATAATCCACCCGGCTTAACAACTGAAAATGCATCGTCAGTAAAGGACATAATAATTTCTGCTAAAATATTGGCCACAACGACATCAGCAGGCTCCTTCACTGTATCCAATAGATTTCCATGGAATACAGATACTTTATCATCTACTTTGTTTAACGCAACATTTTCTTGTGCTGAACGTACAGCTACTTCGTCTAAATCAAGTGCATGTACGCTTTTAGCTCCTAGTAAGGCTGCACCAATTGATAGAACGCCTGAACCCGTACCGATATCGATAACCGTATCTCCCTCTTTTACAAACTTCTCAAGCCCTTGTAAGCACATAACAGTTGTAGGGTGAGTTCCTGTACCAAAAGCCATACCAGGATCTAATTCAATCATTAATTCATCTGTTGATACCGGTACATATTCTTCCCATGTTGGTACAATTGTAAAGCGTTCAGAAATTTTTACAGGATGATAGTATTGCTTCCATGCTGTCGCCCAGTCTTCCTCGTTCACTTCCACAATCGATACAACATTCTCACCAATATCGATGTTGAAGTTCGTTAGATTTGTTATAGCTGCCTTAATCTCTTCGACTGTTTCATTTAAAAAACTAGACTCCGATAAATAAGCCTTAACAATAACACCATCTTTCGGAAAATCCGCTTCATTTAGCGCATAAATTTCACCATACTGATCTTCTCGTGGCTTCGCAAATTCTGCAGAATCCTCAATAACCACACCACTTGCCCCTGCTTCATGCAAAATATTCGAAATTGCTTCCACCGCTTCATTTTTTGTATGAATGGATAATTCTGACCACTTCACGTAGCTCTTCAGCTCCTCTAATTACTCACCTTGGAATTTTTTCTTAATTTTATCGAATAATGAGCTTCCTTGCTCTTCAGGAATATCACCACTGATCTCCGCAAATTCACGTAGTAATTGTTTTTGTTTTTCTGTTAGTTTTTCTGGTGTTACAACTTTTACTGTTACATATTGATTCCCTATGCCATAGCCGTGTACATTTTTGACACCTTTGTCTTTTAGGCGGAATTGCGCACCTGACTGTGTTCCCGCTGGAATACGTAGTTTTACTTTCCCATGAACAGTCGGAACTTCAATTTCATCCCCAAGAGCCGCTTGTGGGAATGTCAGCTTAAGTTCGAAATAAATATCATCGCCATCACGTTCAAACTCTTTATGTCCTTGAACGCGGAACATAATATATAAATCCCCCGCTGGTCCTCCATTTATACCTGGCTCACCTTGACCAGACACACGAATTTGCTGACCATCATCCACACCTGCTGGAATGTTTACTTTGATCTTCTTACGTTTTTGAACTTTTCCTTCGCCACGACAAGTTGAACATTTTTCTTTAATGATTTTACCTGTACCAAGACATGTAGAACAAGTACGACGATTCATCATACGGCCGAAAGGTGTATCGACAGCTTGATTTACTTGACCTGCACCTTGACATGTTGAACATGTTTCAGGTTTAGTGCCTGATCTTGCACCTGAACCGTGGCAAGTATCACATACTTCATCTTTAGGAATTTCGATTTCTGTTTCTTTCCCGAAAATCGCTTCCTCAAATGTAATATTCATACGATATTGAAGGTCATCACCTTTACGTGGTGCATTCGGGTCCTGACGGCGACCGCCACCACCAAAGAATGAACTAAAAATATCCTCGAAGCCGCCAAAGCCGCCGCCTCCGAAGCCTGCATTTGCATCCTCATGGCCAAATTGATCATAGTGTGCTTTTTTCTGATCGTCACTTAATACTTCATAAGCTTCAGCGATTTCTTTGAATTTTTCATCTGCACCTGGCTCTTTATTAAGGTCAGGATGGTATTGTTTTGATAATTTCCGGTATGCTTTTTTAATTTCATCTTTAGAAGCCGATTTTGTTAAACCAAGCACCTCGTAGTAATCGCGTTTCTCCATGATTCACACTCCGCTCTTTTTGCATAAAATCTATTGTATCACGCAGTTAAAAAAACTGCCTCTATTTTATTATTAAATATTTATTAAAAATGTTGCACCTCATATTTATTCACTTTTTCTCGTAGTTAACCTATGCAATGTGCGTAGGATCTAGCTAAAAGATAAAGAGAAAAGCCAAAGCCGCAAGCGGTCTTTGGCTTCTTCACTTAACTGTGTTCCTTACTATTATTTATCGTCTTTTACTTCTTCAAAGTCAGCGTCTACGATATCATCTTTTTTACCAGCGCCAGCATCCGCATCTGCATCGCCACCCTGTGCTGCTTGAGCTGCTGCTGCAGCTTGTTCATATACTTTCATAACTAATGGCTGTAATACGCCTTCTAATTTTTCTTTAGCAGATTTAATGCCTTCTAATTCGCCAGCTTCAAGCGCTTTTTTCAGTTCATCACGAGCATCTTCTACAGATTTTTTCTCGTCTTCTGTAATTTGTTCGCCTAAATCAGCAATTGTTTTGTCAACTTGGAACACTAATTGGTCAGCTTCGTTGCGAAGATCTGCTTCCTCTTTACGTTTAGTATCCGCCTCAGCATTTGCCTCAGCATCTTTTACCATACGTTCGATTTCTTCTTCAGATAAACCAGAATCAGATTGAATAACAATTGTTTGTTCTTTGTTTGTACCAAGGTCTTTCGCTTTAACAGATACGATACCATTTTTATCAATATCGAATGTTACTTCGATTTGTGGTACACCACGTGGTGCTGGTGGGATATCGGATAATTGGAAGCGACCTAATGTTTTGTTGTCTGCCGCCATTGAGCGTTCACCTTGTAGTACGTGAATATCTACTGCTGGTTGGTTGTCAGCTGCAGTTGAGAAAACTTGTGATTTAGATGTTGGGATTGTCGTGTTACGGTCAATTAATTTTGTGAATACACCACCCATAGTTTCGATACCTAATGAAAGCGGAGTTACGTCAAGTAAAACTACGTCTTTTACATCACCCGTTAATACGCCACCTTGAACAGCAGCACCCATCGCTACCACTTCGTCAGGGTTTACACCGCGGTGTGGCTCTTTATTCGTTTCTTTACGTACAGCTTCTTGTACAGCCGGAATTCGCGTAGAACCACCAACTAAGATTACTTGGTCAATTTCAGATGTTGAGAGACCTGCATCAGATAATGCTTGACGTACTGGACCTACTGTACGATTTACTAATGGTAATGTAATTTCGTCAAATTTTGTACGAGTTAAAGAAATTTCTAAGTGTAATGGACCCGCTTCACCAGCAGTGATGAATGGTAAAGAAATTTGAGTAGATGTTACACCCGATAAGTCTTTTTTCGCTTTTTCAGCCGCATCTTTTAGACGTTGCATAGCCATTTTATCTTTAGAAAGGTCAATGCCGTTTTCTTTTTTAAATTCTGCTACAAGATACTCGATGATAGCGTCGTCGAAATTGTCCCCACCTAGCTTATTATCACCAGCTGTTGCTAATACTTCAAATACACCGTCACCTAATTCAAGAATAGATACGTCAAATGTACCGCCACCAAGGTCAAATACTAATACTTTTTGATCTGTATCTTGTTTGTCTAAACCATAAGCAAGTGCAGCAGCTGTCGGTTCGTTGATAATACGCTCTACTTCTAAACCTGCGATTTTACCAGCATCTTTAGTAGCTTGACGTTGAGCGTCATTGAAATAAGCAGGTACAGTAATAACCGCTTTTGTTACTTTTTCACCTAAGTAGTCTTCAGCATAGCCTTTTAAGTATTGAAGAATCATTGCAGAAACTTCTTGTGGTGTATATTCTTTATCTTCCACTTTAACTTTTTCAGATGTACCCATTTTAGATTTAATAGAAATAATTGTGTTAGGGTTTGTTACTGATTGTCGTTTTGCTACTTCACCAACTTGACGTTCACCATTTTTAAATGCAACAACAGATGGTGTTGTACGGTTTCCTTCTGGATTTGGAATTACTTTTGGTTCTCCACCTTCAAGTACAGAGACACAAGAGTTTGTTGTTCCTAAGTCAATACCGATAATTTTGCTCATAAATATTTCCTCCTATTATTTAAACGCAAATAATGCGTTTTCTAACTAATGTAATTAACTAAATAGCACTAAGTCTATTCGTTGACAGATACCATTGTTGGGCGCAATACGCGATCCTTTAACATATAGCCTTTTTGAAGCTCGCGTAAGACAACACCCGTCTCTTTTTCACTATCTTGCTCCTGCATGACAGCCTGATGAACATTCGGATCAAATTGCTCACCCTCAGCTTTAATAATCTGTAAACCTTCCTTCTCAGTAGCTTCTATCAGAGAACGGTACACCATTTCAATACCTTTTACGATAGAAGCAGTTTCTTCAGAAGTCGCTTCAACTTGTAAGGCACGCTCAAAATTATCGATTACTGGCAGTAAATCTGCCAGTAAGCTCTGAGCGCGATACTTTTCAGCAGCCTCACGATCAAGTTGATTGCGACGGCGCATATTATCGAAGTCAGCGCGTAAGCGTAGATGACGATTTTCCTCGTCGTCTAGCTTTGCTTGTAACTCAGCTAGCTTTGCTTCGTACTGTTCTTCAATTGTTAAGTCAGCTTTTTGCTCTTCTACTACTTCTGTTTCTTCTACACCATTTTCAGCTTGTACATCCTTTTCTTCTTGTACAAGGTCTTTGTTTTCAGTTGTTTCTGTCACTTGAATCCTCCTCATTATCAATCACTCTGACTCTTCGTAAAGGCCTGTGTTAAATCCATGCGCATTACGTCTAATAAAGCAACGACACGCTTATAATCCATTCGTGTTGGACCAATAATTGCTATAGCCCCTTGCTGATCTTCACCAATAGAATAAGTGGTCGTAATGACACTACAGTTTTCCATTTCTAGTTGTTTATTTTCAGAGCCAATACGAATTTGAATGCCCGATTCATCAGGATGGAAGAGCGACTGCACTTGGCTAGTCGTTTCCATTAAGTCCAAAATCATACGGACTTTATTTAAATCATGGAATTCCGGTTGGTTAAACATATTTGTTTTACCACCATAAAAAATTTTACTTTCTGAATTATGCATCGTTGCTGTCACGAGAGCGTGAATAAAATCATCCGCTGATCGAACATGCTGTTGTAATACTGTTAGCACTTCAACTTCGAGTTTTTTATGAATATCCTCTAATGACACACCATCTAGACGTTCATTTAAGATATTAACCATTTTCTCTAAATCAGAAGCGGTAAAATTAGGAGGTAAACTAAACATGCGATTTTCAACATGCCCGTTATTCGTTACGATAATCGCTACTGCTGAATCGCTAGAGAGCGGCACAATTGAAAATCGTTTTACTCGATGTCTTTGAACATCTGGTCCTAAAAGAATCGAAGTATATGATGTCAGCTCTGATAAAATATTGGCTGACTTTCGGATAATATGCTCTACTTCTACTAAGCGATCGTTAAAAATGGATTGGATTTGTTGAATATCCCTCGAATTAATGCCTTGAGGACTCAACAAATGATCTACATAAAATCTATAACCCTTTTCCGAAGGCACTCGACCAGAGGAAGTGTGCGTTTTTTCTAAGAAGCCTAATTCCTCTAAATCCGCCATTTCATTTCGAATTGTGGCTGGACTAAATGTAATCTCTTGCTTTTTGGAGATTTGGCGAGAACCTATCGGCTGTGCAAACATAATAAAGTCGTCTACGATAGCTTGCAATATTTGTAATTGCCGATTTGTTAGCATGATTATCACCTCTGTTAGCACTCAACTAAGGGGAGTGCTAATACTATTATTAAGTTATCAAATCCTACATTTTATGTCAATGATATCGCTCAATCTTCTAGTAAAAATTGTTGAAATACTTCATTCCCTACAAAACGACCTTTTCGCGTTAGACGAATTCCTTTAGTATCATGTTCCAAAAGACCTTCTAAAACTAATTTTTCAATGACATGTGAGTAACTCCTATGCATGGATTCTTTAAATTTTTCTTCATATATAGAGTGTCGAATTCCTTCCGTTTTACGCAAACCTAAAAACATTTGCTCTTCGCGTTTCTCCTTCCCGGCTACAATATGTTCATAGACAATTGGTAGTTCCCCTGCATTTATTGCATCCATATACTTTTTCAATGGTCCATGGTTTGTATAACGCACACCAGCTAGATACCCATGAGCACCAGCACCAAATCCTGCATATTCATCGTTTTCCCAGTATATTTTATTATGTTTAGAACTGAAACCAGTGTGGGCAAAGTTGCTAATTTCGTATTGTTGAAGTCCATGCGCCGCCATCTGGCTCATTAGCACATCGTACATATCCGCTTCAAGATCTTCAGTTGGTAAATGGAGCTTACCTTTTGTGTATTGATTATAAAAAATCGTTTTTGGCTCCACGATTAATGAATAGGCAGAATAATGTGGTATATCAAGGGCGAACGCTTTTTCTAAGGTGTCTTTCCATTGTGCCATCGTTTGACCTGGCAAACCGTACATTAAATCCACACTAATATTTCTGAAACCTACCTTTTTCGCTAAGGCAATTGTTTCATAGACATGATTGTTGCTATGTGTACGGCCAATTTTCTTTAATAACTCTTGCTCAAAGGATTGTACACCCATACTTAAGCGATTGACACCACCATCAAATAACGCCTGCATTTTTGCTACTGATAGCTCGTCGGGATTGGCCTCTGATGTAAATTCTGTCACATTGTCCGTCATAATATACGTACGAATAAGCTCAAGAAGTCTCTCTATTTGTTGAGTTGATAATGCTGTTGGTGTACCGCCACCAAGAAATACCGTTTCGATTTGCTGAAAACTCTCAGGATATTTTTTTGTCGCAAGCTCCATCTCCTTGCCAAGCATTTCTATATATGCATCTACTGGTTGATTTTTAACATAAAATTTATTGAAATCGCAATAGTTACAAATTTGATGACAAAAAGGAATATGAATGTAAACACCTCGTGCCATAGCTATCCCTTCTTTCACGTTAGTCTTTTTCCATTTCCTCATTATAAACAATCAAGGCAGGGAACGCCATGAATCCAACTAGTAAAATAGATAAGCTCCTACCATAACGTGTGGTTGATTTCTGTTGGGCCGTACGTACGATGGGGTTAGTCACCCCTACGCGATTTGTTTGTAAACCTAGTCAGGCGGTTCCATGAAGGCTGACGGACCGCAATTTTGTATCTCCCTGTCCGTTATGCTGTTATTGCCTCTCCTTGCCACTTGTATTCTTAGCCCTCTAAGTGTCTCCTATGGAATTAACCATTTCTTCCACTAAGTAAATCCATATTTATTGTCTGCTTCATTAAACAAGTGAAATTAGAGTTTATGTCACACTCCTGCATTGTTCGGTCCTTCATTCTAGAAGTGAACGATACTAAGATCCCTGCTGACTTCTAAAGGGTTCAGCTAGTTATCGCTAAGTAGGTTACAAAGTGCACTTCGCGTTTCCATTAGACCTCCCAAGGTAAGCGTTTGCACGTTCACACCATCTATCCGCCTCATTTACTCGATATGACCTTCGACAGAAAGGACTTTGTGTTGTTATGCACACTCATCCAATCATAGTATGTTCAGATTCCGCGTCCAACCTCTACTTCTGTCTTCGGGGTTCAGGGACTTGCACCCTATCGTTCAGACGATGCCGGGCGCACACAAAAAAATCAAAACCATAGCAATAAGTGGTTTTGATTTAACTTTTCGAGAAAAAAATATAATAAACAATGGTTGATTTCCACTCTGACTAGACACTTCCCACAGGATTAGTCCATCTTCTAGATCCCCTCGTTTCTATGGGGCTATTAGCTTAAGCTCATCTCGTAGGCGTCCTAAAGAGCATTATTGCTAGCATGAAAATACTTTTACAAACAAGCCTCACCACATAGACTTCTGAAAGAAAACGCGACAGTTTCGCCGTTCCACACAAAATGCAAAATGGCTGGGTCTGCCGCTTACAACGTAGCGTTTGTCTACAGTTGAAACAATAGTGATAAGTTTTTTATTGTGTCCTTAATAACATACAATTCCTACGCAAATGCCAATTAATACGAGCAAATAAGGTTGAACTTTCCAACGTATCAAGCACCATAAAAAAACGGCTGCAATGACTATGTCTAGACCATTTTGAATTGTCTGTGTCACAATCGGATGAATAAAAGCTGCAGCTAATATGCCAACAACCGCTGCATTTGCACCAGCCATCGCCCCCTTTAATCCCGCGAAACGATGAAGAGCTAGCCAAAAAGGCATTGCCCCTACTATTAGCAAAAATGCCGGTAAAAAAATGGCTATCGTAGCGATAATGGCCCCAGGTATTCCGGCAATGACCATACCTATGTAGGAAGCAAACGTAAATAATGGACCAGGGACTGCCTGCGTCATTCCGTATCCTGCTAAAAAATCTGAAGAACTCATTAATCCACTTTGGACAAACTGTGCCTCTAGTAAAGGCAAGACGACATGCCCCCCACCAAACACTAATGCACCTGATAGATAAAACTTTTCAATGATCGTAAACCACTCATTTTGAATTAGTGGGCCGACAATTGGTAAACCAACAAGAAATATAACAAACAACGCTAAAAAACATATACCCGTCTTTTGTGAAATAGGTACAACCGTTTCTTTTAGGTCATCTCTTTGATTAACCTTCTTAAAAAAATAATAGCCTATAAAAGAAGCAACAATAATCGTTGTTACTTGAGCTAGTGGGTGAACCCATAAAAGCACTACTACAAGTGCCAAAAGTGCGATTATAAAATGGTGAATACTAGGGATTAATTTTTTTGACATTTCAAAAATTGCATGCGCAACAATCGCAACAGCCACTAATTTTAAGCCATGAATCCAACCCATATCCATCTCTGTATGTGCAGAAAAATACGCAAATGCCATTAGCAGCAAAACTGACGGTAATGTAAAACCAAGAAATGACACAATACTCCCGAATAGACCACCTCTTAATAAGCCAATACCCATCCCTACCTGGCTCGATGCTGGCCCAGGTAAAAATTGACTGAGTGCAACAAGTTGACTATAGTCATGATCCGATAACCATTTACGCTTCCGAACATATTCAAATTGAAAATACCCTAAATGTGCAGTGGGACCTCCAAAAGATGTACAACCTAATTTAAGCGAAACTAAGAAAATCACCCATAACGTTCGCAATATCTTCAACTACTTTCCATGTCATCTATATTCATATTACAAGAAGTAATCATCCTTTTAGTTTAAGATATTGTAAAGTTTTCAATAAATTTCGTTATTAATTTCCAATCTTTACAGCAGAACCAAGCTCACTTCCATTTGCAGCGATCGGAACTAGCTCATAACTCTGCCCCGTTAAATATAATGCATCAAGGCGGACACCCCACTTAGTATACTCTTCATTCAAAGGATATGCTACGTTAAAGGGCCAAGATTCCCCTGTTGCTGATTGGATTTTAAAATGCATTGCTCCATTGAGTAAGCTCTTCTCAGAATGAAAGTAAATCGTTGTCGATATTGGTGTAGAAACAACTTTTTCTATTGTTATTTCCTGACCATCCAACAGCTTTACCTTTTTCTCAACAGGGAAGATCTTTCTATCTTCTTGTAATTGCTCTTGTGAAGCTTCCACTTGAAATTCCCACGGTTCATCAATCTTTTTTTCTCCGTTCCAGTCGTTATAACGAATATCTAAATTTAACTTTTGTTCCTCTGGAAGTTCACTTAACTTTACACTACTATAAATTGTATAGGTTTTATCGGATTGTACAATGGACTGTCCTCCATTTCTAACCGTGAACTCTTTTCCATTCACAAAAACTTGTGGGAAGAAAAAAATTTGATAGTCGAAATTTAAGTCTTTTACTGGCTTAAAGGTAGCATTCAATAGAATTTGGTTATCGTCGATGATTAACTCATTTAACGTTAAACGTCCGAGGCTGTTTTCGGTAGTTTTATCGACAACTGTTTTGTAGGCTTCAAAATCCAATTCCTTCCTAAATAAAAAATAAAAAACAATTACACAAGTAGCTACCAATAAAAGCGATACTACAATACACCCTATTTTCCGCCCTCGATTATCGTTAGGCTGACTCTCGACAAGAAGCATATCATTGGACATCATGTACACCTCATTTTAAGAAAGTATGTCTACATCAATTTCGCCTTGGCGTAATTGCGTCCGGATTTTGAATTGTGCCTGCACAATTCATTCCTTTCAAAATCTGTGCCATCCACCGGAGGCTTTAGGCCAGGCGTTTTCACAAAATGTGAAAATTTTTTTGGACCCCATGAAAAGGGACCACATCCGAGATTCATCTCACCACCTTCAGAGGTGGGCGTCTTCTGTAACTGTTGCTTCGCGTTCTCTACAAAAACATTTTGCTAAATGATGATACATGCTTTTTATCTATTGTAGTTTTCAGTAGAACATTATATTACCTCTAACAATGTCAAGGTTTGGCTGATTTCACTTTGTATAATTTTTATTCCTTTCATGTTGTAATGACATTAAGGTGTCCAATAAAGTTGATCTGACCCCAAGGAGTCGCACAGCCGAAACGAAAATCAATTTATCTGTGCGAAAGCGTAGTGCAACGTAGCGGTAGCAACACGGTAGTGAAGAAAACGGCTCAACACTTGCCCATAGAAAATCTGGAGCGGAAATCACCCTTTATCCACAACATTCACCAAATCCCCCTTAACTATTTATTTTCCACACTCTACAGAAAGGCTGGGACAAAAGGATGTTAGCCAACGAAAAACCCGAACTATATTACGAAACGCTCATTTTGTGTTTCGTAATAGTTCGGGTTTTCTGTTTATATTGCTTGGTTAATTTAAAAATTATCCGGCTTTCATAATGGAAAATTAGTTATGTCCGGAGCCTCATTATATCCCCCTTACTCTTGATGACGAACCTTTTTGGCCTCTTCCATTAAATAATCTACAAATAACTCATCTTTGACTAACCAAGCTTGATAATTTCTTTTTAAAAACCATTCTGCTTCATAAAAACTTGTAAAGATTTGATCTAACGGAAGTTTATTTTTTTCAATTACCCAATCAAAATCACTTATTGAATATAGGAGGAAAAATTCTTCTTTAAGATTTTGATACATTGTCCCAAAAGAAGAAAACCTTAAATTATAGCGATTTCTTTTCGCATCTTCTGGTATTGGCTCTATATGAAATGTTTGAGCCACATATTGCTCATAAGCTTCATCTATTAAAGAGCAGCCAGCTGCCTTTTGATGCCCTCCCCCTCCAAATTCTGCTGCAATTGCCGAAACATCTATGTGATCATGAATCGTACGAAATGAAATTTTTTTGCTACCCATATTTAATATAGCAATAAAATCAAGGTGTACATTTTCTTTTCCTAATTCATTACCAAGTTCCGAATGATAAGATTCTGCATAAACAACACCTGTAAAGTATTCTCCTATTGATGTTTGCACGAGCTCCCTTTTTTTCCGGCGGATGTAGCGTTCTATTTTCTCTTCTTCCATAGTCAAAATTTTCTTTTCAAATTCATCAAAGTCAAAATGTTCGCTTGTTTTTAAACGTTCAAGCATTTTTTCTTCAAATTCCTCGATTGAAACTAAAAAAAAGAGAGCATTTAGCCGTTGTGCTTTTTGATTATCATTTCTTTCCCATTATAGCAATAGGTAGAGTTTTGATGTCATCTCCACCCTTTCCCCTGCTCCACACCGTACGTGCGAATTTCTCCGCATACGGCGTTCCATCTTTCCTAATGAATTGAATTATCTCTAAGTTACAAACCTTGCGATATGAGTTCAACTTTTTCAAATTGCTTTATGTTTAATGAATAATCACTTTATTGTTTCACTATAGGCTGTCTTAAATCAGTTGTTTCTTCATTGTGGCTATTTCTACTCGACCAATGAAGCTCATTTTTAGATAATTAATTCATTTATTCAGAAAGACTTAGGGCTATCCCTCCACGTTCATTACACGCTTCAACGGTACTGTACCCCTACTCTCACAAGGATAAGACATGTTACCATGTGCCACTCCACTGATAGGTGTTAAATAAGTGTTCCTTGCTTTCTACGTTCCAATTCCTTTAGCTATTACCATACAAGTTTAGGTGGTAACTATGAGCCTGTGTAATATATAGTGTCATTGTTCACTATCCCGAATTTCATACATGGGAATCTTACTTTTCGGTATTACACGTCACAAGAGTGACTGAGGACTTTCGTACCCCATCGACATATAGACCCTTACATTCGCCACTTCGTCAGATTCTTATGAATCATTCTCACCATGCTCGTTTTATAGCCCTCCGACCTATCCTCAACCATATAATCACAATTACTTAGATTAAGTTCAGCCGACTTCACCAAGCTTCACACCCTCGACTTCTATCAAAGCCAAACGCATGTTGGAGTATTAAGGTAAGTGTTTGGAGTTTGACATGATAAACTTCAATCTACTTTATCAAGGAATCAGTTGTAACTAATACTGTTTCTAAAACTTATTAGTCCCTCCATTTCCTACCGTTAAGCAGTTATAGGAGAACGCATCGCACCCCATGTATCGTACTGTCTCACTAACTCTACAAATTCTGTAGTGGAAGTTCTTTGTTCTAAAAACCCATGTTGAACAAGATACTGATAATATAAAGACGTTGCTGATGTTAAATTTCCATTCTCATCTTCTATTATTACTTTACTCCATTCATATTCGTTCAAATGATAAGCCGTTTTATGATGATCAAGCAATTGAACATTGCCCGTTGCGGTATAATAATCATTTAATTTCTTTTCATTTTCCTCGTTTGGAGATAAGTCGGTAATAAATAAAAATGTTTCCTGTTCGTTATTGTCTAAAAAATACTTAATTTCGCGATCCAGCGATGAAATTGAATTATACCTTACCTTCACTTGTTCTTGAAAAGCTAACTTGGCTAAAATCCCGCAACCTACACCATCTAAATCATTATGCGATAGCAATTTATACACTTTTTCACCTCCATATTTAAAGTATGGATTATCATTGAAAAAATTATCGGTTTTCTTCCCATGCATTAACATTTGATGATGCCCCTACTAGCAATGTCAGCGCATTTTTTCTTTAATAGATGAACGACAACACTAAAGCAATCTTTTTTCTAATGGGGAAGGAAATTGAGGGAAATCTAGAGGAAGCTAAAAAAATGTTTTGGCAGGTCACCCGATTGGAAATCACACTTAACATAAGTTTAAAAGCCTACTTTTTACAAAAAAAAGCAAAGCAAGCCGACCTTAAAATTTGTAAAATACGTAACAACCACCATTAAGAACTGTAAAAGAAATAGCTAAAACTATCGTGTACATTCACTTCTCATACTTAGAAAAATAACTTTTAATAACACTTGTTTATAATACATACCATACATCAGTAATCAAAAAATTACATTTATGCAGATTTTTTGACTAAAAGTAGATTAATAATTTTCTCTCATTAATAGTCATAAAACTTTCAAATATTCACATTCTTCAATTAAATCAAAATATTTCAAGCATAGTATTTGCTATAAACAGTTTCGCCTCTTCATAGCATTCACCCACTAAATTTTGCAATAATTCATCAAAAAAATTATAAAAACCCCTTTAAAATCAACAGTTACAAAAATAATCCATTATAATATGTATTCTGCAAATTTTAACCTTAAAACAAGTTAGAATTTTCCGAAAATTAAGAAATCATTTTTCCGATAAAATAAAACTCATTTTCTGTTATAATATGTTATCATAATTTTAGTAAAACGAACTATTTTTATGAAATGACATATGGAGGTAAAATGAACTATGAAGGAAGATGAAAATGAAAAAAATCCAGCAATTATTCCAAAGTGAAGATGGAAATATCGAACGACGAGAGAATTTTTTATCCTTATTGGAGAAAATTGTTTCATCATTAGATGCGTTAAAAAACCCAAACACAACTACTCTTGGGCCAATAAAAGAGCGCTCTGACAATTTCTACAAAGAGTTAATGCAAGAAAATCAAATACCCACTGCAGGTGTCGGACTTGATCAGGTTGTGAATGATCTAACACAATTGATGCAAGGACATCCCTACCATACACGCAACTTTGTAACAAATGTGTTGCCAATGGCTAGCATTCCCGGCATATTAGGCCAATTTACGAATGCTCTACTTAACGGTAACAATCTATGGGATGTATACGGACCTGCTGCCGCAGAATGTGAGGTAAAGGTAGTAGCAATGATGTCGAAGTTAGTTGGCTACGACTATACACAAAGCTTTGGTTACACAACTTGGGGTGGACAAGGGGCTGTTTTCAGTGGGCTTCGTCTTGCGATCGCTAAACAATTCCCTAACGCAAAAGAAGATGGCGTACCAAATAATTTATATTGCTTTGCTTCAGAAAATGCTCATTACAGCTTATTAAAATCAATTGAAGCAGTCGGCATCGGTAGCAAACATTTAATTCGTATTAAAGCTGGCAAAGACCATTCAATGGATATCGAAGATTTACGTATGCGTATGACTGAAGTTATCGAAAATGGTGGTATCCCAGTGTATGTAGTTGCTACAACAGGCGCTACAGATCAATTTGCCATTGATGATGTGCAAGCAATCAAAAAAGTTACAACTGACCTTGAACAAAAACATTCCTTAAAACCTATACATATTCACGCAGATTCAGCATTAGGTGGTTTTTACGCATTTTTCAACGATTATGATTTTAAGGCAAATCCACTTCAGTTAGAGAATAACGTTTTACAAGCACTAGAACAAATTAAAGAACGTATGCAATTTCTATCTATTGCAGATAGCCTTTGTTTCGACTTCCAAAAGCTTGGTCAAACACCATATTTAACAAGCCTATTCTTAATAAAAGAAGGAACACATCTACAGTTATTAGACATTGAGGACTTCGATACACCTTATGTTGGAAATCGAGGCTATGGTTCTTATCATACAGGCTATACATTAGAGTGCTCACGCATGGGTAGTTCAATTGCTATTTATGCTGCATTACAGGCGTTTGGCAAAGAAGGCTACCAACAAATATTAGCTAATTATGTACGTGTAAACTTAGCGTTCCGTGCGCAGTTAGCAGAGAAAACGCCCATGTTACAAGTAGTCAATGACTCTAATATTGGACCAGTCACAGCCTTTCGTTTGTATCCTGAAGGCTTTAATTGGAAATCCGAACAGTCAGGAAGCTATACACAAGATCAGATTGAATATATTAATAGTCTTAACGCTTTTTTATTTGAAATCATAGGAGAAGGTCGCGACGAAATATTTTTCGGTGATACGACACGTGTCTGCACTGTCAACACTCACGATACAAAACAACAAATTCCAGTCGCTGCTGCAAAATTCTTTTCAATTTCTCCTTATACAGAGACAGAACATATAAGTGCCATGATTCATTTCTTACAACAAAAGATGAAAGTATTGGAGGACGTTAAAGTTGAATATAGCCAAAAAATTTAAAAGCTCTTTACTCTATAAAAATATTGCTAGTTTTACTATTCCAATTGCTATTATTTCAGTAATATTTAGTATCGTATTATTTATTACATCTTATCGGATCATCGATGATTTTGTTATTACACAATTTGAGTCAAAATTAGAAATTATATCAAAAATAATTCTTGATGATATTGACATAAACGATGTCAAAGCTGCAGATGACGGCGATAAGGATAAATATGATGACATATTAAATAAATTAAATGAATCACTTACAGGGTATGATGTCGAAAATGCTTACTTCCTTTCACGTGCAAATGGTAAAGAACATATTGTGGCATTAAGTAATAATGACGAATATCAAGCGGACTATGTTTTTAGTGAGGGCATGAATGAAGCCCTAAAGACTAAAACTGTTCAATCTAGTGCTATTTATGAAGATGAATACGGAATTCATAAATCGATTTTTATACCATTTAAAGATAATGATATTCTTTTTGGTATAGATATGGACGCTTCCTTCATTTCTAAACTTCAAACTGAAACTCTTTGGATCTGTATTATCATGACAGTGATGTTTTTGATATTCGGTATTGTTGTGGCTTATTTCATTAGTAAAGGCATTATAAAACCAATTAAAAAGATAATTAGTTATGTGGGTAAGGTGGCACAAGGAGACTTAGCTGTTGAACCACTTAACATAAAGGGTTCTAATGAAATTGCACAGCTTTCAGATGGCATTGAAAATATGACAGAAGACTTACGCTCACTTATTCAGCAAATTGCTGAAAATGCTGAGCAAGTAGCTGCGATGTCCGAAGAGTTATCGGCGGGCTCTGAGCAAACAGATGCTTCGATTCAACAAATAACATCTACCATGCAAGAAGTAGCTGTAGGATCGGAAAAACAAACTTCCTCTATTGAAGAAGTAGAAAGTCATATTACGACAATCTCCACAAAGATGTCAGAAGTTGTATCGAGCGTAAATGATGTCACGACTAAAGCATCTAATGCATCTTCTATTTCAGAAAAAGGCAATACAACGATTCAAAGTGCTACAGAAAAAATGGCCTTAACATCTAATGCCATTCAAGAAACTTCAGAGGTTGTAAAACGTTTAAGTACATACTCAAATGAGATCGGCGACATTGTAACCTTAATAAATGAGATTACAGATCAAACTAATTTACTCGCTTTAAATGCATCTATTGAAGCAGCACGTGCTGGTGAGCATGGTAAAGGCTTCGCGGTTGTAGCCGAAGAAGTACGTAAACTTGCTGACCAATCATTAACAGCGACGAATAGTATTCGAACACGTATTGAGACGATTAAGGAAGAGTCTAGCCAAGCTGTGAAATCCATGGCAATCAGTAGTAGTAATCTTGCAGAAAGCTCAACTACGTTTAATGCATCCGGGGAAGCCTTTAAAGAAATATATTCGTATATTTCTGCATTAACCCAAGAAATGGATTATGTCAATAACATCATTTCAAATATTAATGACGGGGTTAGCAGCATTGCCATTTCTGTAGAGGAAGTTGGTGTAGTAGCCATACAAGCATCTGGAAACATTCAAAATGTGGCTGCTGCTTCTCAGGAGCAATCAGCTAGTATTGAGGAGATTACGGCGTCTTCAAATAATTTAGCTGAGATGGCCCAGCAACTTCGCAATATCATACAAAAATTTCAGCTATAAGAAAAACTACTAACAAAAATCCGCTATACTTTCTGCAGGTGATTTTTACCTATAGAAGTTTATGCGGATTTTTTCATGAACTCATCAATTATGCCTCGGTTGCGTCCGGAATCGGCTTTACGCCTAGGCCCGCAGATGTTTTTTGCTTGCAAGAGGCCTTCCCTTTTTAAAATTGTAGTATTTTACCAACAAAGGAAATGATACTGACTGCAATAGCAATATTCAGTGATTGATTATTCTCTGCCATTTACCCAATAAACAAAACCAATAACGGCCCCCCCAATAATATTACCTAGTGTTACAGGTAATAAATTTGAAATGGCTCCAGTAAATGATACAAGTTCACCATGAGGTATTAAAAGAGCAAGGGAAAACAATGTCATATTAGCTATACTATGCTCAAATCCAATTGTAACAAAAGGGAAAATACAGCAAAAAATCATTACTAATTTTGCGATCTCTGTTTTTAATTTATAGGTACACCATACGGCCAAGCATACAAGCAAATTACATAAAATACTTCGACATAAAAGTTCAACGAAACTAGCATTCATCTTAGCAGTAGCCAGCTTTTCAATATAATCCGATGTATCTCCCACTGCTAGCCCCGAGTAAAAAAATAATACGGCTGCTAAAAGAGAACCAAAGAAATTTCCTATGTAACTAAACATCCAAATGCTTAACATCTCTAACGGTGAAGATTTTTTTGATAATGTACTAATCGTTAAAACTAGATGATCACCAGTAAATAAATTGGCCCCAGCCATCATGACCATACTAAGTGCTACACTGAATGCTAATCCTTGTACGACCTTCATACTCGGTACCCCAGTTGGACTTAATAAGCCGCCAATAATCACGATAAGCAAAATACCAAATCCAATAAAAAGTCCTCCAAAAATAGCTAACAATAAATAATTAGCAGGCCTTTGCTTCATCATTTTAATTTTTGTTTCAGCTGTTATACAAACTGAAGAAATGATCTCATTCATACCTTCATCTCCCACAACATCAGGTTATTTTATTAACTCATTATTAACGCTGATCTTAAGTAGTCATCCCATTTTCACTCTAACCAACTTATAGACAAGACTTACATTTCAACAAATATTATGCCAAAGTATCGTTACTTAGCAAATTTAAAGTAAATCCCTTCAAATAAACATCTAATCATGCACTTTAAAGATTACTTTAGGATGTCTTTTCGTTCATTCGGATGAATCAAATATTGTGCGGAATTTCTTTCAGTGAAGACAGCAATTTGTGTTTCGGGCTAGTCGCTTTCGCATAGAAGCATTGTCAAAAATAATCCATTACTACACCAAGGAAAAATTAATTTTAGACATTGCATGATAGAGTTGATCATACGTATAAAGCTCTTTAGCCTTCCAGCCTGTTGTTTGCTGTAAAGCTATATTCCTCAATCGTTGGACTTACTTCATTATGTATGTCTTCCTTGTTATTTTTAAATAAATATACAACATCAAAGATTTTTATTCAAGACCGTTTGTCAAATTAAGTGCAACAGTTCATCTTGAAATGCCTCGTATGCAG